>CAZSVH010000086.1:0-8103 GCA_964610235.1 uncultured Methanospirillum sp.
ATAGGAAGTGCTGAACCACGTGCAATCTGACCAGGAGCAATATTCATGCTTCTCCTCGTTCCGCCGCTCCTGTTTCTCATCTGGTACCGGAGAGGGAGAGAGAACCCGTACACGGTTCCCGGACACCTGAGTGTTATCCCTGATCCGTCATTAAAACCCTGGATGGTCGCCCTCATCTTCGCCGGGGATCCCGAGACCCACGGAAAAGACGGGCTGTGTGCAACCCTCCTCGATCTGCACCGGCAGGGGATTATCAGGATAGAGGAGCAGCCTGACGGAAAGAACCTGACTATCACGATCCTTAATAGCTCATCCCCGGATGCATATGAGCAGACCGTCCTGACCATCCTTGACCGGATATCGTCTGGCGGAATCATCGATACATCGGCTCTTGCCGCGATGGCAGATCAGGCACCGTCGGAGACCGCGGTTCAGACCACCCTGCTGGCCTATCAGCAGGAACTCAAATCGCTCGAATCATACTCGAGCAGCGTGCTGGCGAGCAGGTACATCGAGGATGGCAGAGGGTATCTCATTCCGTTCATTATCATCCCCATCATCTGGTTCCTCGTCTCCGTCTTCGCCGGGATTGCCGGATTCGATGGAGGGAATGCTGCCCTGGGATTCTCTGCGGCACTGATGTCTGCTGCAGCCCTGATTGAGGGAATCATCGCAATCGTCTCCCCTGCAACCCTCTTTGGGAGATGGAAAGGGGATACGTACCGGGAGAAACTCGAGTGGGACTCGTTCCGATCATTTCTCTCTGATGCCGCCCTTATCCGTCGCTATGCTCCGGCAGATCTCGGCATGTGGGGTGACTGGCTCGTCTACGGCACTGCTCTCGGGGTGGGTGACCGGGTCGTGAAGATGATGAATGAGCTGAATGTAACCCTGCCTGACTTCTCCCCCGGGTCGGGGATGGGAGTGGTGGGGCCCGCTCTCCTGTACTCATCGTTCACCCCGGTGACTGCCTTCTCCCCTCCGTCATCAGGATCCGGCGGAGGCCTGGGAGGAGGATTCGGCGGGGGCGGAGGGTTCGGAGGAGGAGGAGCCGGGGGCTGGTAAGCCGGCCATCTCTGCCGGGTTTTCAGTGCCGGGTTGCCTTTCCCTGACCACAAAGACATTTCAGTGGTCAGGTCGATTTAATAAAGGAATTTTCGAGGGGTATCTTTGCGAGAGGTCACCAGTAGTTATAACGCGAAAGAGATCGAGTCCACGGTCCGGTCATTCTGGTCCAAAGATCAGATCTACCGCAGGGTGAAGGAACATAATACCGGGAATAAGCCCTGGTTCTTCGTGGACGGGCCACCCTATACCACCGGACATATTCACCTGGGTACTGCCTGGAATAAGATCCTCAAAGACAGCATCCTGCGCTATAAGCGGATGCAGGGGCTGGATGTCGTTGACCGGGCCGGGTATGACATGCACGGCCTGCCGATAGAGGTAAGGGTTGAGCACGAACTCGGGTTTGAGAACAAGAAAGATATCGAAACCTATGGGATAGGAGCCTTTATCGAGAAGTGCAAGCATTTTGCCCTCTCCCATAAGGATATCATGTCAGAGCAGTTCAAGTCCCTGGGAATCTGGATGGACTTTGACAACCCGTACCAGACGATCACTCCTGATTATATCGAGGCGGCATGGTGGGCCCTCAAAAAGGCACATGAGAAAGGGTTGCTCGAGAAGGGTCACCGGGTCGTGAACTGGTGCCCGCGATGCGAAACGGCGATAGCCGATTCTGAAGTGGAGTACTGGGACGAAGAAGACCCCTCAATCTTCGTGAAGTTTCCGATAACCGGGACAGAGAACGAATATCTCGTGATATGGACCACCACCCCCTGGACGCTGCCAGCCAACGTAGCAGTTGCAGTGGACAAGGACTTCATCTATGCCCGTGCTGCAGCAGTCAGGGACGGAAAGACCGAATTCCTCTGGATCGCTGAGGACCTGGTTGAGGAGGTCCTGAAGAAAGGACGGTATCAGGACTATACCATCACCGGAAAGAAGAGCGGAGCAGAACTCGCAGGAACCCGTTACACCTCTCCTCTTGCCTCCCAGGTTCCCAGGCAGAAGGATATCGACCACCGGGTGGTTATTGCCGGTTTTGTCGAGATGGACAATACCGGCATGGTACATATCGCCCCCGGCCACGGGTGGGATGACTATCTCCTCGGTGTGGAGGAAGGACTGGATGTCTTCTGCCCGGTCGACGGGGCAGGGATCTACACGGCTGAAGGAGGAGTCTTTGCGGGCAGGTTTGTCAGGGATGCAAATGCAGATGTCCTGAATGAACTGGGCGATCATCTCCTCGCACGCAAGAAAATTGTCCACCGGTACGGACATTGTTGGCGGTGCAAGACACCGATCATCTATCGGGCGACTGAACAGTGGTTCATCTCGATCCCGGCGATCAAGGACGAGATGCTGGCCGGGATAAAAGCCACGAACTGGTTTCCGGAATGGGCAGGAAGCGCCAGATTCCACGATTTTGTCTCTGATGCACGGGACTGGTGCATTTCACGCCAGCGGTACTGGGGCATCCCCATCCCGGTCTGGCAGTGTCAGGACTGTCACCAGGAGCAGGTCTTTGGGACGATAGCTGAACTCAATGAGGCAGCCCAGTCTGACCTGACCGATCCGCATCGTCCCTATGTGGATGAGATCACCATTCCCTGTTCCTGCGGCGGGACGATGAAACGGGTCGAGGATATCTTTGATGTCTGGTTCGACTCTGCCATGGCTTCCTGGGCAACGCTCGGGTTTCCAGGGGATACTGCAGAGTTTGACCGGCTCTGGCCTGCGGATTTCATCACCGAGGGCCAGGACCAGACCCGGGGCTGGTTCTACTCCCAGCTGGGAGCGTCCACGATAGCATTCAACCGATCCCCATACCGGAACGTCCTGATGCACGGGTTCGCCCTCGATGCCGAGGGGAGAAAGATGAGTAAGAGCCTCGGAAACGTCGTCAGTCCTGAAGAGGTGGTGGAGAAGTTCGGGGTGGACGTACTCAGGTTGTATGTCCTCTCTGCCAATGCCCCGTGGGAGGACCTCAAGTTCAACTGGGAGAGTGTCTCCACGGTTAACCGGACGATCAATATCCTCTGGAACGTGTACCGGTTCCCGCTCCCGTACATGATCCTCGACGACTTCTCACCTTCTGAGTCCGGCGGAGTCTGGAACACCGATTTCATCGCCCGTTCACTCCGTGAGATGCCGGACGAAGACCGGTGGATCATCTCACGGGTGAACTCGGTGGCACGCCTGGTTACCGCTGATATGAACGAGTTCAACCTGCACCGGCTGACCCGGGCACTCCTGAGTTTTATCCTTGAGGATCTCTCCCGGTGGTATGTCCAGGTTGTCAGACCGCGGATGTGGCAGGAAGAGGACTCCGTTGACAAGAAGTATGCCTACGAGACGATCTACTACTGTCTGAGAACCCTCTGCCAGCTGCTCGCACCCTTTGCACCACATATCGCCGAAGAGATGTACGGAAACCTCCGTCTGAACGGGGATCTGCCATCGGTTCATATGCTCCCCTGGTCTGCCGGAGAAGAGCGGCTGATGGATCCCGGGCTGGAACGCCGGATGGATATTATCAGATCCTTCGACGAGGCAGTCGCCAACGCCAGGCAGAACGGGAAGAGAAAACTCCGCTGGCCGGTCGGAACGGTGACCGTCGCCGCCGCGAACCAGGATGTCGGTGACGCCTTCAGTGCCATGTATGAACTGGCCTGTCAGCGTGCCAATGCACGTGAGATCGTGGTAATATCCGGACCCTATGACCGGATCCTCTGGAAGGCCGAACCGATCATGAAGATGATCGGCCCGTCATTCGGGAAGAGAGGGCCGGTGGTGAAGGGTCTGATTGAGTCTGCAGATGGAACTGAAATGCGGCGGGCGATTGCGGAAACCGGAGAGTACCTCCTCAAGAGCCCGGACGGGGATATCAGTATCACCTCATCTCATGTGACGTTCACCGAGGTCATGCCCGAGAATATCTTCTCTGCTGATATGACCGATGCAACGGTCTTTGTCGATGTCACCCTGACCGCTGATCTCATGGCAGAAGGGTACGCACGCGAACTGATCAGGCGGATCCAGGAGATGCGGAAGCAGATGAACCTGAATGTCGAGGAGATGATCTGTATCGATGCCATCATCGGCGACTCCCGCCTCTTCAGCCTGATGACCCCTTCCTGGACCGATCTCATCTGCCGTGAAGTCCGGGCTGCAGAACTGGCCATTCATCCGGACGGAACCGGCCGTGACTCGACAAAACTCTGGCAACTCGACCGTGACTGGGATATCGAAGGAATAACGGTGACGATCGGGATCTCGGTCGCGAATTCCGGATAAGCGATCAGCTTTTTCCTTTTTTGAGACGACGCTGACACCAGGCATCCGCATGTTCCAAAAATGAATGCGTGATTTTGGAATCCGGTATTCAGGGCGTTTTAGAAGAGACTATCCGAAGGAGAGGAGAGGAGAGCGGTGAGAGAGTGATTTCATAATAGGCATCACGGGACGCGGTGACATATGCCTCCTCGGTCTGGTTCTGATATCCGATCTTCGCAATCGTCAGAACGTGGGGACCTTCCGGAAGGCCTGATACTTTTCTGTACGAAAGCCCCTGATACTCTCCGTTGATGTAGATATCTGCCCCCTGTGGTTTTGTCGAGACGGTGATGCTGCCGGTCCGGTTGGTTCGGATCTGCAGATCATCGGTACCGGCCCCCCGGGCCGGGACGGGAGCGCTTTCTGAGGGCTGGAACTCATCGTTTCCAGCGAATGTGACGCGGAGAAATTCAGGCGGTGTCTCTGCAGGACGATAAAACCTGAACGCGCCGGACCGGCTGGTCACCTTGAGGGCGAGGAAGGCATACTCATCAGGGTCGGGTGAGTCATAACGGGACGACTCCAGGATCACCCGTTTATTCCCCAATCCCTCTCCATCAGGACCCGTCAGGTTCCCGATTACCTCAAAGGGGTGATCTGCAGCCTGGACGGATGGAGATATGGTGATATTCAGGGCTGTGGGGAGCCGGCTGGTTTCTGCACTGTCAGGAACAGAGAATGCGGGGGTTTGAGGCTGAATTTCCTCTTCAGGGATGGAAACAGGACCTGCCGGTACCTGGAGATCGATCACCGGACTCACTGACGGGAGATACTGATCATTGCCTGAGAACCTGACCCGCAGGGATGGGGGGTGCAGACCGGCCGGACGAAAAAACCTGAACTCACCGGACCGGCCGGTCACCTGAATCTCCAGCGACGCAAATCCGTCAGGGTTCGCGGTGAGAGAGCCTGATGACTCGAGGATCACCCGTTTATTCCCCAGACCAGTCCCGTCCGCACCAGTGAGCTGGCCGGTGATCTCGAGCGGACCCGTACCTCCGGTCTCCCCCTGAATCCCGATAGTGAGGTTGGTTGCTGTCTTTCCTTCTCCACAGACCGGGGAGACCAGAAAAACGCAGGCGAGAATCCATGCAACAACGATGAACACCAGGTGCATCCGGAGGACTGAGCGTGACGATACCATGTCTACCATAGTACGGTTCATCTCTGGGTCATGAATATTTCCCCGTGCCGGATGACTTCTCAGCAGATCAAACCGCTGATGAAGGCCTCTCCATCCGGACGGGAGAAGAGGGGGAGATCGCGGTCTTCCACCACCATGTTTCTGATCACCCGGGTAGTCTCACCGGTCACCGGATTCCTCCCCTCTCTCTCCCTCTTCTGCTTATAGACCATGATACCCCGGCGCTCCCATGCCGGGGTACCGGCAAGGTTGACCCCGTGCTGAAAGCAGATCTCATGGAGTTCTCCGGCACCCAGTCCGTTCAGACGCCGCTGAACATCCACGGGTCTGAGTCCTTCCTGAAGGAGAAGGGCCTGGCTGTACCCGTTTATATGGTTCCGCCACGCCTCCTTCTGCCGCCAGGCCAGATAGGAGGGAAGGTGGGATGGTTCGACCGGGATGATCCGTGCATCAAACGCAACCGGAAGATCCAGGTCCATGGCTATCGTCAGGGAGCTGGATGCGAACGAAGCAACCACAGAGACCATCTTCTCCACCCGTCCTTCAAATGGGAGTTCACGCAGGTACATGCTGATCTCGTCTGAGAACGTATAGGCGAGGAGCGGGGAGAGACCGCTGTGATAAAAGAATGCGGTGCATACGCTCACCATAGCTGCGGCAAATCTCTCATCATATGGCCGTTTCAGGGAGAGATCTGCAAGGAAGGAATGGAATGCTCTTCCATCAAGCCGGATGATAACCGGCGGGACGGCCCGGATCCCGGCATATATCTCCCGGTCTTTCACAAAACCCCTCTCCTCCCCGGATGGGCATTCACGCATGACGGGGGGCGGTATTCAGGCACGATGAGAGGAGCCGTGATCAGAGATCAGTCTCAGTCCTGAACATATTCGGGATATGACGGATCACCACAACATCAGAGATACTCTTGACGATTCTGAACGGAATCTTGATCCCCTGATGTGTTTTGACCTCAATAACTTCAGGATTGAGTTTTCCAGCCCCGATTGAATCGATCCGTTTCGAGTCGATGTCAAGGACGAGATCCTCCACCTCGCCGATGAACATGCCATTCTCGGAGTAGATCTTCAGTCCGATAAGGTCAGTTATCTGATTCTTCATACTCTATTTAAATTTATACGATAACCGTAAAAAAGGTAATCCAAAGTCGGTTCCTTTCACCCGGGTGTTCTCCAGAGAGCAGGCCGGGCGCCGGCCGGTATCAGTACGGGTTTATCTACCCGCGTACATACCCTGTTATGGAAGGATCATTGCGGATCGGACGCCTCTATGGAATTCCGATCATGATTCATTTCACCTTTCTTCTGATCATCCCCCTCTTCGCCTGGATCATCGGTTCAGATATCTCCTATACCGTCAGTATGGTCAGCAGCCTGTTTGGTATCAGGATTGATGAGACACTGATAACCTCCGGATACATCCCCTACATTCTCGGGTTTACCATCGCCTGCGGGCTCTTCTTCGGGGTCTTCATCCATGAGCTCTCCCACTCCCTCATTGCCCGGCGGGCCGGGATCAGGATCGAGAGTATCACCCTCCTCTTCTTCGGAGGGGTCGCATCCATTGAGGACCGGGAGACGGATCCCAGGGTGGAATTCTGGATGGCACTGGCCGGACCCGTGATGAGCCTCCTCTTCGGTATCCTCTGTATCGGGTTCCTCTATGCAACCCGGGAAGGGATCCAGGATCCGGCACTCGCCGGGATGATGATGTACTTCTGGGGGTACCTTGCAATCCTCAATATTCTCCTCTTCCTCTTCAATCTCCTCCCGGCATTTCCGATGGACGGAGGCCGCGTCCTCAGGGCGTACCTGGCGCTCCGGATGCCCCTGCACCGGGCGACAGAGATCGCCTCCACGATCGGGAAAGGGTTTGCCATCCTTTTTGGGATCCTCGGACTTGTGGTCTTCTCCCCGATCCTGATCCTGATTGCCTTCTTCATCTATATCGGGGCAGGACAGGAGTCGAGCGTCACCCGGTACCGGTTTCTCCTGAGAGACGTCCGGGTTCGGGATATCATGGCTTCTCCGGTCAGGACGGTCACCCCGGCAATGCCCCTCTCTGAGGTGATCTCCCTGATGTACCAGACCAAGCACCTGGGATTCCCGGTACTGGATCGCGGAACCCTCGTGGGTATCATCACCCTGACCGATCTCTCCCGGGTATCCCCGTTAGACCGGGATGCCATGCAGGTGCAGGACTCCATGAGCAGGGACGTGATCACCCTGACCCCGGATGCCCCGGTGATTGATGCGCTGCGGATCATGACCCGGCATGATATCGGCAGGATCCCGATTCTGGAAGCTGATATCCTCACCGGAATCATCACAAAGACAGATATCTTCACCGTGATGGAACTACGGGAGATGTGAACGAGAAGAGACCCAAGGGGAGGGGAAGACCGGTTATCCGCTGGAGCGATTCATGATCCGGAAAAGGCCGGTTCGCCTGGATCGCGGTGATAGCAGGCCGGTTCAGCCCGGGAATGAAGGAGAGAGCACGGGCCGGGAGGCTGTTGATCGGAACAGGCCAGGGGA
>CAZSVH010000087.1:0-8011 GCA_964610235.1 uncultured Methanospirillum sp.
CGAGAACGCAGTCGGGAAATCGACTACGACCGTATGTGCCACCCCCGGAGTGGCCATACTCACATTCACCTTGTACCCGGCGATCCCATCAGGGGCAGAATCCAGGATCAGTGCTGCTGACCCGTTCATTCCGGAACTTGCAAGGGTCAGATTCTGGATCGAGAGGGTTACTGCAGAGCCGGCCGGGGCTAGCATGCATATGAGCAGAAGAGCGGCAATCCCCCCATGAATCACCCAGGTTGATGTTTTCCACGTCATTTTTGTTCACCGTACGCAGATACTGTCATGGACCCGTCCATACCAAAGAAGAGGCAGACTGCCTCTTCAGGCATTCATGTCCACGTACTCCTCAGCCTTGGTGGGCGGGAAGTACGGCTGCTCGTAGGTATAGGTCTGGATCACTGCCAGGCCATTCCTGATATCGAGGGTATCAGTCCAGTTCGCAAACCCTTCCCTGACCAGGGTCAGGTTGTGAGTCCCCACTCCCAGGTTCATCACCATGACATCGGTCTTCCCGACCTTCCGGTCATCGATGAAGACATTCACCATCTCAGGATAGGTTACGATGTAGGCTGCACCGGTCTTTGGCGGATCAGCAACCAGTTTTCCGATCTCGGCATAGTGCGGAACCATCTCATACCCGGATACGAAGGTCGGAAGCACTCCCTTGTTCGCGATCACCGGATCAACGACATCATAGTACCCTTCCTTGTGCAGGCGGAGCTGGTAGGTCCGGGGAGTAAGGTTGGTGATATTCACCGGGGTGATCCCCTGGTAGACATTGTTCAGGTAGCACTCGGCTCCTTCAGGAACAGAGAAGATCTGCATTGCCGTCTTCTCTCCCCGCTGGGGCATCCGCATGGATGCAGCCACGATATAATTCTCTTTGACAGACTGGTTGCTATTCTCACTGTTCGAGGCAGTCAGACTGACCGTGTAGATACCAGGGATGCGGTAGGTATGCACCGGGTTCTGGACCACGGACCTGCAGTCTGAGGAATTATCCCCGAAATCCCAGAGGAAGGTGTCAGGATACCCTTCTGACAGATCAGTGAAAGAGACCGTCATCGGTGCCGGACCGCTCGTCACATCGGCCGTGAAATTCCCCACGACCATGGGAACCGGGGTCGGTGTGGCGAGGGGCACAACCGGCTCCTGTGTCGGAGCCGGAGTCGGGTCCTCGGCAGGGGTCACAATCTCAGGGGTAGGATCTGCCACCGGTTCATTCGTCGGTACCGGTTCAGGGGCAGGTTCCTGGGGAACTACGGTTGGTTCAGGACTAGGGGCCGGTGTTTCGACCGGGACACTTCCGGATCCGCCAACCGAGATGCCTGCCTGGGAAAGGCTGAAGACCACCGGGTTGCCGGCATCATCAGTCAGTTCAGAGACGGTCAGAACCAGTCCGGTGGTCCCGGATGCCAGACCTTCAACCGTGAAGGTGGCGACCGGGACAGAGGCCGCTCCCGCCTTCACCGAGTCCATGAGATCCACGGCAGTCAGAGTGGCACCCGCTGCCGGAAAGGTTGCATCAACATTCTTCATCGTGGCCCATTCAGGGAGGGTCACGGCTGAGATGCGGGCAATATCCGGGGACGAGAAGGCGGCAGTCATCTTGTAGCCGGCAAGGCCCGCAGGAACGCTGTCCAGGGTGAAGACGAGATCAGCCTTCTCACCCGGACCGCTCATCGTCACGCCGCTCGTCTGAATCGTCACTGCAG
This sequence comes from uncultured Methanospirillum sp., assembly GCA_964610235.1. GTDB lineage: Archaea > Halobacteriota > Methanomicrobia > Methanomicrobiales > Methanospirillaceae > Methanospirillum. The sequence continues at coordinate 1,719 of CAZSVH010000087.1, forward strand.
ATGCCGCCCCGCAGAGGAGCAGGCAGAATATCAGGGCAAGGCCCATTCCAAGGTATTTCAGTTTCATAATCTCCCTCTTTGTTTACCAGTGTGAGTAGACATCAAAGAACTCGACAATGTCATCGGTGTCGATCCTCCCGTTGTGGTTATAATCATACGGCGCAACCGGGGCAGACTGGAGAGAGCCGGCTGACCAGGCCCTGAAGAAGACCGTCACATCGTTTGCATTCACCACTCCGTTCCCGTCAAAGTCATCCACCAGCCCGTCATTCTGGCCATCAGGTTTCAGATCTGACGGGGACTGGGAAAAGCCGGGGAGCGGACTGACCTGATAGGAGTGAATCGCAGCGGGAAGATGCGTCAGGCTCATGAAGGATGCCCCGTACTGGGCAATCGACGAGCTGTTCAGACGCATGATGTTGTTGCCTGCTGCAGACCCGACAAGAGTCAGGTTCCCCAGCGAGACGTTCACGGACCCGACCGGAACCCCGCCGGTACTGTTCCAGGCAGAGATGGTCAGGTACTGCCCCTTCCCTGCCGGTAGTGCATTGTAGGCAAACTTGTCAGAATCAATCCATCCGGGCCGTTCAACGACCGCGTAGAAGTTCGAAGTCGTCGTGTTATCCAGATCGAGCTGGATGGTATAACTGGACAGGCCAAAGTCGGCCCGCTCCAGCAGAACCTGGACTTTTCGGGCACTGCTCATGCCGGCAACCATCTGGATCTCCTGGGGGACGAAGAGAATCCGGCTGCCTGCAGATCCCGGTCCGATGACAATGTTCCGGGGTGCGGTGTGATTCTGGAACCCGTACTTGTTGGTGGCATTCAGCCAGACATGGTAGGTGTCAGCACGGGAGTATGCATGGATTGGATTCTGCTCATACGAGAAGTTCCCGTCACCGAAACTGTACTCCCAGCCAGAGGGTTCACAGACCGTGGTGTCCGTGAACCTGAGGGGCTGCCCCACGACCCCGGTCAGGGGGGAGGTGAAGTTCGCGACAAGGGGGCAGTAGACGCCGACATAGTCGTCATACTGGTGCCCGGTGGTATTCCATCCCGGCCAGGTGTTGTTGTACACCTGGAGTACCGGGGTATAATCACCGATCGCGCTGTACTGGTGAGAGGTGTTCACCCACGAGTTGTCTGAAGGCCAGGAGAACGGATCGCGGGTCTGATGCTCAGTCACGTTCCCGTCACCAAAGTCCCACCAGAATTCATCGATCAGATACCCCCGTGAGGTATTCCCCTGGAAGTAGACCATCAGCGGATTTGTCCCATTGATCGGATTCGGTAAGTATCCGGAGTTCGTCTTGCTGAAGAGGATGGTCGGGCTGACATTTCCATTGATCGTGATGTACTCGGTAAGGTTTGAGAAGTCAGGAGCACCACAGTTACTCCAGGCGGTCAGGTTCACATAGAACCTTCCCACGTTCTGGTAGGTGTGGGTGGCGTTGCGGGTGGATACGAACGGGCTGCCGTCACCAAAGTCCCAGCGCCAGTACATCGGGTACCCGGTGGAGCGGTCGGTGAAGTTGACCGTCAGCGGGGCATGGCCGGTCCTGACATCAGCGGTGAACCCTGCATCGACCTCGTTGGTCACGATGACATACCCCGGCTTAATCCGGGGCATGCTGGTCCCCGCTGCATTGGATACCGTCAGTGTCACGGTGTAGGTGCCGGAATGGAGATACTGATGAGTCGGATTCTGTTCGGTTGAGGTTTTTCCGTCACCAAAGTCCCAGAGCCAGGCGGTCGGCGCCCCGTGCAGGGCGTCATCATAGCTCAGATCCTCAAAGATGACCTCTGCTTCCGGACAGATATATAACCGGTCCGAGAGGGTCTGATTCGCAAACTCCGCATACGGCGGGGCGACAGCCTGGATATGTTTCAGCACCGAGACATTCCCACAGCATCCCCCGCTCCGGGCAGTCATCGTGACATTATACAGCCTCTGGATCGCGAACTGACGGGCAACGGTCTGGCCGGTCACGTTCGCAGAACTGTCATCGAAATCCCAGTCCCACATGGACGGGGTGAAGTTCGCCGACCCGGTGAACGTGATCGACGTCTTCCAGGGGACATGCACCGGATCCACCGAGGTGTTGAACCCTGGCATCGAGTAGTTTGCAGATATGTCCGGTTTGCACACGTTGATGGTCACCGGGCTTGAGATCGCCGAACCACTGTAGGAGTAGAGGGAGAGGGTGACCGGGTAGGTCCCGGGAGTTGTGTAAGTATGGGGCACATTCACCGGGGCAGACCCGAAGGAGGTGACATTCCCGTCACCAAAGTTCCAGATCCGCTGGACGATGTTCGCAGAGGAGCCGGAGGTGTCGGTGAAGAGGACCGTGAGATCGGCGTTCCCGCAGGTGATATCGGGTGAGAACGAGGGGAGGAGATTGCTCCTCCCGAACTTCATGACAAAGGCATCAGAGGAGTCGAGGCTGCTTCCGCTATGGTTCCCCCCGACGTATGATGATCCGGCAGGGTAGGTGTTCTGATTGATCCACTTCATAACCGGGAAACAGTCATTGAAGCAGTTCGTCCCGCTCACGAGATCAAGTATTGAGGGGGAGTTGGTCCAGCCGGTCACCAGGGTAGTGTTCCCGTCTATCGAGGTGGCAACCCCGTGGGAGGTCTCGTCAAGGTACCCGCCAAAGACAGTTGAGTATACCCAGTTGCTGCCGTCCTCGTTCACACAGGTCAGGAATCCGTCCTGGTCCCCGCTCCGGATAACCGACTTGATCGAGTCGAGCCTGGGGAAACTCTCAGACTTGGTGGACCCGGTCACATATGCCCGGCGGTACCGGTCGACGGCGATCCCGTACCCCCACTCATTGTCACTCCCTCCCAGGTAGGTGGAGTATTCATGATCGGTCCCGCTGGCAGAGAACTTGGTGACGAATGCATCGGTCTCGAAGAAGTCGTACGGCCACCCTTTCGTCTTCTGTTTTGCATATGCGCTATACGGGAAGTCGGTTGAGGCCGTGGCCCCGGTGACGTAGGCACAAAAGTCCTTATCCACCGCTACCGCTTCCCCATAATCGTACCCGGTTGCCCCGCCGAGATAGGTGGCATAATCAGGGGGGGTGCCGGCGACCAGATTCATCCTGAAGAGGAAGGCATCCTGGGCCCCGCTCCTCACCTTCTGCTTCCCGGGAACCGAGGGTGGAACGAGGTTGTCGGAGGTCGTGGTACCGACGATATACGCCCTTCCCTGTCCGTCCACCGCAATCCCGTTTCCAGAGTCCTGGTCTCTTCCACTCAGATAACTGGAGTACTCGAGGCTGTTGCCGGTAGGACTGATCTTTGAGACGAACGCATCACCCATGACCGCGTTGGTATTGGGTGCGGTCTGGAATGCACCGGAGGTTGTCGGGAAATTATCCTCCGGTTTTTTATACGGATTGTTCCCGACCGTAATTCCGGTGATGTACGCGGCATTCAGGCTGTCGAGGGCGATGTCATGCGATTCATCCCTGAAATTCCCGCCCAGATAAGAGGAGTACCAGAAGTTCGCTCCGTCAGACCGGATCTTCGTGACAAAGGCATCGGTTGAGCCGTGCAGCCTTCCCCCGTTCTGGATCGGGAGCATCACCGGGAAGTCCTCAGAGTCGGTAAACCCGGTGATATAGATGTCCTTCAGGCTGTCGATCGCGATTCCGGTACCGATATCAGAGCGGAATCCACCGATATAGGTTGAGAACTCGATGGTTGCGTTTCCTCCGGCGGTCTGGTTGATCTTGGTGACGAAGACATCACGGCTGTTGTGGCAGAACGTCCCGTTGAACTCGATCGGAGCCAGGACATTAATGGGCCGTACCAGCGGGAAGTTACAGGATGAGGTATATCCCACCACATAGGCACTCCCCTGTGTATCCATCGCGATATCCATCCCGTAATCTTCCAGGGCACCCCCGAGATAGGTCGAGTACTCCAGATACGGGTCAATCACCAGGGGGAGGGAAGGATCATAGGTCCCGAGGGTAAACCCGATCTGGTCCTCCCCCATCAGCAGGTAGGAGGAACTGACATTGACCCGGGTTCCGCCGGTCTCCTGATAACTCACCGGTGCTGCCTCGGTCAGGTTCCCGAATGGTGTCCGGACAATGAGGGAGCCGTCATCGGCGAGGCTGATCGCCTCTGCACCCTCATAGGTCAGCCGGATCGATGCCGGATCGGCACCCGGACTGACCAGGTATTCACGCTTGAGGACCCCGTCCGCTCCGGAGTAGGTGAGGGATATCCCGGGGAGGATCTCCGAGTACCGGATTGCCCCGAACCAGGGGACATGCGAGCGGTACTCTGATTCGTTCTGTCCGATCAGAAAGTTCGCATACCCGGGGAGCTGATCCAGTGCCTCGATCCCGGCCTGCGGGTCTGCTCCCTCGAGCGAGACGATAAGCGGGGTAACCCCGCTCTCATTCATTCCCAGGGCATCAGGAACGGTTCCTGATATGACCAGCCCGTCTGTGGTGAAGTCAAAGGCAAAATTCTGTGATCTCGCCTGGTACTGAACCATCTCAGGCGACTGTCCGACATTTTTGATAAACTGTACCGGCTGGCTTGTGAGAGCAGAGACGGTGACATTATCCTCCACCATCTCTGCTCCTGCCACAATTCCCCAGCAGGACAGTACCAGCAGGAGCGCAGCGACTCCTGCACTCTGTTTTATTCCTATCATCTCGTGCGTACCCCCATACCGTTTTTCCACTGCCACTCATCTCCCCACAACGGGCTCAATCCGCGATAAAACGGATTTTATCGCGATTTACACGAACCCCTGATTATGCGGGCTGTTCTTTGCAGAAAACCACCAATCTCACGCCATGTACAATATGACAAGGATGTCTTTTTATGGATTATAAATATTTCTAAATAAATTGGATCTGAAGAGATATTGCAAAACAGGAAAATTCTGCAGAGGGTTGTAAGAATCGGCGTTAAAATCGATCGGAAATTATTAAAAAAATCAATATATATCGTCCCGATGGCAGAAAAGAGAAATATCAGGGAGAACCGGGGTTCTCTGTCCCATCCCCTGATCCATCCTCCCCGTTCTCAGACGCGGACTCACGCCTCATGGACGGGAAGAGGATGACCTCCTTGATGGAGGTGTTCCCGGTTGCGAGCATCACGAGCCGGTCAATGCCGATCCCGACCCCGCCGGTCGGCGGCATCCCGTACCCAAGGGCATTGACAAAGTCATAATCATGCATCTGCGCCTCTTCATCCCCGAGCCGTCGTTTCTCTTCCTGGGCTTCGAACCGCTCCATCTGGTCGAGCGGATCATTCAGCTCCGAGAATCCGTTGGCGATCTCCATCCCGGCGATGAAGAGTTCAAACCGCTCGACAAAGCCTTCCCGGTCCCGGTGAGCCTTGGCCAGGGGAGAGTTCTCGATCGGGAAGTCGGAGATGAAGGTCGGCTGGACGAGCTTCTCCTCAACCAGGGTTTCAAAGAAGAGAACCAGTGCTTCACGATGATTTTTTACGTCCTCAATTCCTTCAACACCCAGGGTCCGGCCCTTCTCCTTCAGATCGTCAAGCGGGAGGGAGAAGAGATCAACCCCTCCGATAGTCCGGACCGCCTCGTCCATGGGGAGTTTCTTCCATGGTGGAGAGAAGTCTATGGTCCGGCCTTCGTAATCGATGGTGTATCCCCCGGTGACCTCGCTGACAATCCCTGATATGATCTCCTCGGTGAGGCTCATCATGTCCTGATAGTCGGCATACGCCTGGTATATCTCCACCATGGAGAACTCCGGGTTATGGCTCGTATCGATATCCTCATTCCTGAAGTTTTTGGCCAGTTCAAAGACCTTCTCAAATCCCCCGACCACCAGTCGTTTCAGGTAGAGCTCAGGGGCGATCCGCATATAGAGTTTCTGACCGAGAAAGTTGTGAAACGTCGTGAAGGGGCGGGCATTCGCTCCTCCGTACAGGGGCTGGAGAGTCGGGGTCTCAAACTCGAGAAATTCCTTCTCGGTCAGAAACCGCCTGAGAATGGAGATGATCCGGCTCCGGGTCCGGAAGGTCTCCCTGCTCTCCTCGTTCACAATCAGGTCAAGATACCGCTGGCGGTACCGCTTTTCCAGGTTTGTCAGCCCGTGGAACTTTTCAGGAAGCGGACAGAGCGTCTTGGTGAGTACCTCGAAGTCATCCACCCAGAGGGTGATCTCCCCGACCTTTGTTCTGAAGACCCGCCCGGAGACCCCGATGATATCACCCCGTTCCACACAGGTCTTAAAGAGGTCGAACTTCCCGTCCGGAAGGGTGTCTTTCCTGATATAGAG
>CAZSVH010000088.1:0-7935 GCA_964610235.1 uncultured Methanospirillum sp.
ACCCGGCGATCGTACTCCATGGACGAGAGGGGAGTACCGACCCGGCGCCAGCCGGGAAAGAGCCTCGTCGGGAGCATGTGCCGAAAGAGGATCGTCGTCAGGGATGACCGGCCTGCCAGGGCATTGGAGAGCCGGAGGGTGTAATAACTGATCCCTGAGAGAAAACGGGGGGATGGCCCGATGATCACCGCCCGGAAGATTCCGGCCTTTAGATCTGATGGCCGTCTCATCACTCTACCGTCACACTCTTGGCCAGATTTCGCGGTTTGTCAATCTCACGCCCCAGTCCCGCTGCGGTATGATAGGCGAGGAGCTGGAGGATGACGGTCGCACTCAGGATCTGGAGATAGAGATGTCCCGGCTCGAGGGGGATGAGCACGTCTGCGAGTTCCTGCAGTTCTGTCTCTTCTTCAGGCCCGATGGCAATTACCGGTGTTCCCCGGGCCTTCATCTCCTTGAGGTTTCCGAGCATGACCGCGTACGCGGGTCCCGGGGCGCATACCGCTATAACCGGCGTCTCTGAGGAGAGGAGGGAGAAGGGACCGTGTTTTATCTCCCCGGCAGCGTATGACTCGGCATGGATGTACGAGATCTCCTTCATCTTCAGGGCTCCCTCCATCATCACCGGGTAGAACGGGCCACGTCCCACATAGAAGATATGTTCTGCCCTGGAACAGAGGGCCACCGCCTCACTCAGGTCTGTCAGGAAGGTCTTCTCGATGGCAAACCCGGCATGTGGAAGGACATCATCACACTTCCGCCCGGATAATATGTTCACCACCTGTATCAGGACCCCGAGCTGGGCGATGAAGGACTTTGTTGCTGCCACGCTGATCTCCGGACCTGCCTGCATCAGGATGGTCGCATCAGCGTCCCGCGTGAGACTGCTGTTCAGCACATTGGTGACGGCCAGGGTCTTCACATTATTGCAGTTTCCCTTCCGAACCGCTGCAAGGGTATCTGCGGTCTCCCCTGACTGGGATATTCCGATGATCACATCAGTGAACGGGACAGGGGTGTACTTGTATTCAGACCCGAGTTCCAGCCGCACCGGGATGCCGCATGCTGACTCTGCCAGGTACCGGAAGATGAGGCCTGCATGGTATGAACTCCCGCAGGCCACCACGGTGATCGAACGTGCGGTCCTGAGAAATCCGGGGAGGGTCTCTTCAGAGACTGAATGGATCGCCCGGTGGACCACGTCAGGCTGCTCATAGATCTCCTTGAGCATGAAGTGATCAAACCCGCCCTTCCGGACGGTGTCCGGAGTCCAGTCAATCTCCTGTACCGGCCGGGTGCACGGGGTCCCCTGAGCATAGATGAGACACCCGTCCGGCCTGATCTCTGCGATATCACCGTCCTCGAGGTAGATCACCCGGTTGGTATATTCAAGGAGAGGGGTGATGTCTGAGGCGGCAAAGAACTCACCATCGCCCTGGCCGAGAACCAGGGGGCTCTGGTTCCGGGCAGCCACCAGCCGGTCATCGCCCTCGGCGATTACCAGAAGTGCAAACGATCCCTCCAGCTTCCCGGTCACATTCTGCATCGCACTGAGCAGATCTCCGGTATACACTTCTTCCAGCAGGTGGGCAATCACCTCGGTATCAGTGTCAGACCTGAAGACGTGCCCCCGGGTGATCAGGTCACGTTTCAGACCCGCATAATTCTCAATAATCCCGTTATGTACCACGGCAATACGGTTTTCGCAGTCGGTGTGAGGATGGGCATTTTGATCAGAGGGGATACCGTGAGTGGCCCAGCGGGTGTGCCCGATCCCGCATGAACCCTTGAGCTCTGCGGATGAAGGGGGAATATCGGAGACCTTTCCTGCCTTCTTATGAATGGAGATACCTCCGCCCAGCGTAGCGATTCCATAGCTGTCATACCCCCGGTACTCGAGCTGTTTCAGTCCGCTGATAAGCACCGGGGCAGCGGGCCGAAACCCGGTATACCCGACGATCCCGCACATCTCACATCACCCGGGACCGGTCCGGAATCACCTGTGATCTGATGGATAATCCGTCACGGGGAGTGATTTGAGAGTTGTTGCCGATGATACTGTTCTCATACATCACCCGGGGTGATGAGAAGACGCCATTGCCCATCACGACTCCGCAGGCAGACCGGACAGCATCCTCCCCCATCTCCAGAAACCCGGCTCCATGGGTGATCACCGAGTGTTCACCGAGCGTACAGGCCTCTCCCATCACCGCAGAAGTTACCACGGAATGGGACGCGATGGTGCAGTCATCCATGATCAGGGAGTTCCCAACCACCGTGAACGGTTCAATGGTTACACGGGACCCGATACTGGTACCAGGTCTGATGACGGCATGCGGTCCGATGGTACAGTCCTCCCCGATGATCACCGGCCCATGGATCATGGTAAACGGTCCGACGACCGTGCCGCGGCCGATAGATACCGCCCCCTCAATGACCGCAGACCCACTGACGGTTCCGTTCTTCTCAGGGGAGAGATGGCGGAGGAGACGCTCGTTCATCACGAGGAGATCCCACGGGTAGATGGCATCCTGCCATTCATGAGCATATACCGCCGTTATCCGCACTCCGTCACTGATGAACCGGTTCACCGCCTCGGTCAGGGTCGGGGCGGTGATGGATGAGAGGAGCTCCTTCCTTAGGTAGTAGACCCCGCAACTTACCGTCATCCGGCTTGCACGAGCCGGTTTTTCATCGATGGACCGGACAATCCCCTCATCAACGGTGACCACCCCGAAGTTGGAGGGATGCCGGTGGGTGGTGATGAGCATTGAGTCCGGGACCTTCAGGATCTCACTCAGGGATGCCGGGTCCACATAGTTATCTCCGGGCAACACCAGGACATCCCCGCGGATCTCATGCCGGGCAGCGAGCAGAGCATGAGCTGTGCCCAGCTGATTCTTCTGTTCGACAACCCGGACCTGAACCGGAAGCCGCATCAGGTCACGCATCACCTGTTCCTTGCGATACCCGACGACGACGATGATATCACGGACCCCGCTCATGAGCAGGGATTCGGTGAGGTGCTGAAGAATCGGCCGGTTTGCCACCGGGAGGAGAGCCTTGGGCCGGTTCTGGGTGAGGGGGCGGAGCCGGGTGCCTTCCCCGGCCGCGAGGATGACTGCCTGCATGGTCACCGCCTCACCACCGTATCATCCCCGTATGTCCCGTCAATGAACGTCTGCGGAGCGACCCGGCACCGGTTGCCGACCACTGTCCCGGTATTGACAGAACAGTTGATCCCAAAGAGGACATCGTCACCGATGACCGCACCCATCTTCTTCCTGCGGGTGTCGATACCGGTGATACGGACCGTCTGTTTGTCATGCCTGAGGTTGGCGATCTTTGTGCCGGCACCGAAGTTACACCCGCTGCCGATCACGCTGTCACCGACATAATTAAAATGGGGAATATTGGTATTGTTCATCACGATGGAGTTCTTCAGTTCGATACAGTGGCCGATATGACAGTTGTTCCCGATGACCGTCGACCCCCGGATGTAGGCATGGGGTCCGATGCGGCAGTCTTCCCCGATGATACAGGGCCCTTCAATGCAGGTTCCTGACCTGACCACCGTCCCTTTCCCGATCCTGACCGCTCCCCTGAGCACCACTCCGTCTTCCACCTCTCCTGCAATTTCAGATTTCAGATCCTGCAAAAGCCGCTCGTTCGCTCCGATCAGGTCCCAGGGGTATCCAAGATCAGACCAGGAGGTGAGGGTGACCGCGCTGAGCTGCCGGTTCCGGATGAACGGTATCAGGGCATCTGTCAGCTCCAGTTCACCGCGGGGAGAGGGGGTGATCCCTTCCAGGTGTGTGAAGATATCGGTTGTAAAGGAGTAAATGCCGGCATTGATCAGGTTGCTCGGTGGATGTTCACTCTTCTCCTCAAGGCCGGTGACCAGTCTGTTCTCCACGGTCACCACCCCGAAGTCCCGGGGGTGATCTGACGAACAGACCCCGATGGCCGGGATGGGACTTAAAAGAACCGCCCTGATATCATCACTGCTGAGGATCATGTCACCGTTCATCAGCAGGAAATCCCCTTTCAGATGAGGACGGGCACTCATCACCGCGTCTCCGGTCCCCCGCTGATGTTTCTGGGTGACATACCGGATCTCCACTCCAAGCCACGACCCGTCACCGAAGTAATGCCTGACGGCTCCTTCCTCATACCCGACCACCAGGATGAATCCGGTGATCCCGGTATCCCTCACCGCGGTGATCAGGTGCTCAAGCATCGGCCGGTTCGCTACCGGCAGCATGACCTTGGGGCGGGACCCGGTGAGCGGACGCATCCGCTTCCCTTCTCCGGCTGCCAGGATGACACACTGAACCATCAGGCCTCCCCCTGCCGGGCCATCCTGACCAGTTCCTCACCTTTTGCCATCATCGCTCCAGCGATCTCCCGCGTCTTCCCTTCCGCGGTAAGACGGATCCTCGGTTCGGTTCCGCTGGCCCTGACCAGGCACCAGCCGTCCTCGGTCTCTATCCTGAGTCCGTCAGTCGGGTTTGCCGCACCGAGGGCGTACAGGATATCATGCGAATGATCCACGTCCAGGGACCTGCGGAGAATGGGGTACCGGGGGATCGTCTTCAGCTCCTCCGATATCGTCCATTCTCCTGCCATCTCGCAGAAGAGAGCGGCAGCATAGGGTCCGTCAGGACAGTAGGAGATATCAGGAAAGATCCAGGCACCGGATGGTTCGCCGCCGAACTCACCCCAGCGCAGGAGCTGTTCAGAGACGTATGCATCACCCACCGGAGTCCGCTTCACCTCGGCGACCTCTTCCACCGCCATCGAAGCATCATAGGTCGTCACCACATGCTCAGCGCCCAGGTACCGGGCGAAGAGGATGAGCAGGAGATCGCCGGGGATGTATGCACCGGTCTCGTCAAACGCCATCATCCGGTCCGCATCCCCGTCGTGGACGACAGCACACCGGGCGCCGGTGGAGCGTATCAGGGAGGGGATGGAATGAAGGTTCTCCTCAAGCGGCTCTGAGGGACGGGAGAACCATCCTGATGGATCCGCATGCAGGCTCGTCACCTTCGCCCCGGCCTCGCTGAGCAGATGCGGGGTCAGGACTGAACCGGCACCATTTCCACAGTCAAGGATCACCGGAAGACCGGATCTGATCTCTGTCTTGTCAAGGATGGCATTCCGGTGCGGAGTGAGCGCATCAAACGACCGTACCGATCCCTGAACAAGCCAGTCTGCAGAGGAGGCATCTGGAATCCGGGTCTCGATATCGTTCTGCTGTGCCGGGGAGAAGGATGACCCGTCAGGGTTGAAGAGTTTCAGACCGTTATAGGGCTCAGGATTGTGTGAGGCGGTCACCATGCAGGATGCCCTGGCAAACCGGCATCCGTAGGCGATGGACGGGGTGGGAGCAATCCCGGCAGAGAAGACCGTGCAGCCGGTGCTGCAGAGACCGGCTGTGACGGCAGCAGAGAGGAGCGGACTGGTCGTCCGGCAGTCCCTGCCGACGAGGACCGGGCCTGCACTGCTGCCGGTGACCATCCCGACCTGCAGGGCCAGGCCGATGAGATCCTGGGTATACAGACGGCGAATCCCGGAAGAGCCGAAGAGCATAGTACTGATATGGTACGCCGTTCTTGCATTAGAGGTTCATCCTGCCATACGGGCAGAAATGACACCCGCGGGTGAGGACCGCCACTCCCGCAGAGGACGGGCCGATGAAGATGATGCGATCATCCGGTTCTGTGGGGAGCGTGTCACCCTCAGGGCCGGTCATCCCGTCCGCGGTGACCAGGATCAGATCGGCCTGGTCAGGAGATGCCACAAGTGAGCCGGAATAGCGTTCTTTTATCTCCTGCATCTCACCGCAGCACCAGATCTTCTTTCCGGTGATGAGTGCCGAGAGTTCTCCTGCACACAGACCATGATGGTCCGGGGTACAGGCATGGAGCTTCCGGGATGTGCAGAGGAAACCGGTCAGAGCGTTGATAATTCCTGCTGCGGCTGTCTTCTGGGCAGGCTTTTTCAGGGACGCACCAAACATGAAGGAGGGTTTGGTAACGGTCCGCACCGGATCATGGGTGGCAATCGCGGCTGAGCGGCCACCAAAGGTGACCCTGAGCAGGGCCCCGTGCTCGTACGCGCACCGGACCGGGTTCTGTTCCTGTTCAATGATCACCGCATTATCGGAGAGGCCGCACCCCTCTACCATGGACTCTATCCGTGCCACTGCAGCGTTTATGATATGCATGATTCACCAGATGTATCGTAATAGTCCTTGAACCATCAAGAAAAAGAGGTTACCGGGAGAACCCGGAGTCCTTCCAGCCATACTCCCCGATGAGGGGGACAAACCTGACTCCTCCAAACCGTTCCTCACCCATGGATCCCCGGGTACGGGTGAGGCGAATCAGCTCCTGCATCCCGGACGGTCCGACCGGGGCTACGAGAACCCCGTCATCTGCCAGCTGATCGATGAGGGGGCCGGGGACGGATGGGGTTGCTGCGGTGATCAGGGCCGCATCGTAGGGTGCATAATCAGCCCACCCGCAGGTCCCGTCAGTGACCCGGATCCTGACCTGATCATACCCGGATGCCTCCAGGTTCAAGACTGCAGTCCGGGCGACTTCGGGGATGCGTTCTACCGAGAAGACCTCAGCTCCCATCTCGGCGAGCACAGCAGCCTGGTACCCGGAACCGGTCCCGATCTCAAGAACCCGCTTCCCGGTGAGCGGGACCAGGAGGCTTGTCATCAGAGCGACGATATAGGGCTGGGAGATGGTCTGTCCATGGCCAATCGGGAGGGGACGATCCCGGTACGCCTCGGGTCTGAACCGTTCAGGGATGAAGAGGTGGCGGGGGACCTTCTCCATGGCCCTGATGAGATCAGGGTCCCGGATCCCCCGGGCGCGGATCTGAACGGCAACCATCTCATACCGCTCCCGTTCCCGGTCGATACTCATAGGCGATTAAAATCCTGATTTTTCAGCCGCATCGATGGCAGCATTAATCTGATCCTGGAGAACATCAGGCAGACCCTCCAGCCTGACATCAAGGAACCCTCTGATGATGGTGGCTGTGGCAGTCTCCTCGTCCAGACCGCGGGCCATCAGGTATTCGATCTCATCCCTGGCGATCCTCCCGACTGCTGCCTCATGGGAGAGTTCGGTGTCGACGACATCCCCCCGGATCTCAGGGATCGCATGGATGATCCCGTCTTTCAGGATGAGTCCCTTGCATTCAATATGACCGCGGGTATCAGGGAATTTCCCATGGATCATTCCCCGGGAAATGATGGTTCCTCCGGTGGTAATCGTCCGGCTGATGAGCTCGGCACTCGTCCCTTTTGCACCCAGGGTGACGGTGGAGCCGAGATCGAGGTAGGAACCGGGAGGAGCCACTACCACGCTGGAGAACCGTCCCACCGATCCTTCACCGGTGAGATGACAGACGGGTGCCATCTGGATCTTCCGGACCGGTTCCATGCAGACATAGTTGGAGAGGTACACTCCCCCTTCCTCGACGATCGCGGCACTCCGGGGGAAGACCGCAATATTCCGGCCCCAGTTATGGATCATGGTGGAGGTGACCCGGGCATTCTTCCCGACATACACCTCGGTCACCCCGAGATGGGCACCGCTGCTCCGCTCCTTCGCAGAGGTACAGCCTGATATGATGTGCAGTTCTGCGCCTTCCTCGGCGATGATGATATTGTGCACATGCTGGACCGGGGAGTCGGACATGAGCAGGCAGGCCTGGAGGGGATAGACACTCCGGGTCCCTTTCTTCGCGATGATCACAAACCCGCGGGGGTCTTTTTGGGATGCCACATACCGGGTGTACTTGTCCTTCTCCCGTGAGACAGCCTTCCAGATATAATCCTGAACCCAGGGGTATGTGTCCACCGCCTTTCCAAGGGTCAGGAATTCTATCCCTTCACAATCAGACGTGACA
>CAZSVH010000089.1:0-7906 GCA_964610235.1 uncultured Methanospirillum sp.
AAAATACTCTGAACGGATTCATGAGTACCTGTACTCAAAAAACATCAACGAAGTCCGCATTCCGGTGGAATACTCGGATATGCCTCTTGATGAGGCCATGATTCAGCTGGAGAAGGACCGCCAGGCTGCCGGCCGGGAGATCCGGATGATCGAAGAACGGTTCGGGCAACTCTCCCGCGAGTGGTATCATGAGCTGGCTGATGTCCAGGCAGCCCTGCGTGATCGTCAGGCCGAGATGACGGCGTATGCGAACTTCGGTGAGACGGCATACACGGTCTTTGTTAAGGGCTGGATCCCGCGGAAAGAACTGAAACGGTTGAGAAAAGCACTGATTGATGCATTCGGGGATCGGGTTGTCCTCACCGTCCTCCCGGTCACTACCGAGATGCTCGATCTGGTCCCGGTCTCGTATAATAATCCGTTCTGGGTCCGCCCCTTTGAATTCTTCATGCAGCTGGTAGGACTCCCCCGGTACCGCGAGGTGGATCCTACCCTGCTGACTGCCATCTCGTTCCCGCTCTTCTTCGGTCTCATCGTCGGCGATATCGGGTATGGTCTGGTGATCCTCCTCTTCTCCCTCCTGCTCAGACACAAATTCCCGGATATTCCCTGGATTCAGCAGATCGGGAGCATTCTTCTCATCTCATCTATCCCGGCAATCTTCTTCGGGTACGTGTTCGGAGAATTTTTTGGTGATTTTGCCGAGCATATGGGATGGCTTCACCCGGTTCACCTCTTCGGGATTACCTGGAACCGCCTTGAAGCGATCATTCCGCTGCTCATCCTGACCGTGGGTATTGGGGCGTGCCATATCTTCCTCGGCCTCTTCATCGGAGCATATAATGCAGCAGTCAGGAGAAAGCGGAAACATCTCTGCGAAAAGTGTGGTATGATCGGGGTTCTCACTGGTATCATCCTTCTCCTCCTCACCATGACAGGCCTGGCAGCAGGAACCCTGATATTCCCGTCCCTGTTGATTCTCCTCGTATCCCTGGTGCTTCTGATATACGGGGGAGGGGTGTTGGCAGGAATCGAGATCATGGGGACACTCGGCAACATCATGTCCTACTCCCGCCTGATGGCGATCGGACTGGCCTCGGTCATCCTGGCCGTGGTCGCAAACCGGCTCGGGGGAGAGATTGGCATCCTGGCCGTCGGAGTGGTCATTGCCGTCCTGCTCCATGGGATGAATATCGGGCTTGCCATGTTCAGCCCGTCCATTCACTCCATGAGGCTGCACATTGTGGAGTTCTTCTCCAAGTTCTACTCCGGGGGAGGGGTTCCGTACCGCCCGTTCGGCCGGGATAAACCGGATTAGGAGGGGATGATGTGACGATGATATCACTACAGGGAAAACCTTATCATATCTCAAAAGGAATTAGGCGTGATTCAGTATGACTGGCTGGGAAGTTCCGATTGGTGCTGCAATTGCATTCGCAGGGGGAGCAATTGCGACAGGTATCGCACAGTCGAAGATCGGGTCTGCAGGGGCAGGAACCATTGCAGAGAGACCTGAATCGGCAGGAATTATCATCGTTCTGGAGGCTATCCCTGAGACACTCGTGATCCTGGGATTCGTCGTTGCTGCGATGATTATCATCATGGTTAAGTGATCCGCTGTCCTGACGAATCACGGCATCCAGGGGTCAGGAGGAACGGAATAGATACGGGGATGAGGGAGTACGGTGTTCACGGATGGTGTATGAGGATCTGATACGTTCTATGGAGGAGTCTGCTGCGCAGAAGAACCGGGAGACGCATGAGGCAGCTCTCCGGGACGCAGAAGAGATTCTCCGGAATGCAAAGGCAGAGGGAGAGGAGATCCGGGAACGGTATCTCCGGAATCGTCTGAAAAAAGCGGTGGTTGAGCGGAACCGTCAGACGTACCTGACCCGAGAGGAGGTGAAGACAGCGATCACACGTGAGAAGGAACGCCTCTTTTCTGAAGCCTTTGCACTGGCAATGGACGGCCTGACCGGTATCAGGTCTTCTCCCGGGTATCAGGACATCTTCTCCCGCCTGGTCCGGGATGCGGCCGGAGAGATCCCGGAACCGGATCCGGTGATCCACATCGATCCCCGTGACAGGGACGTCTGCAGGGAGATTCTTGAGACAGCCGGTCTGAACGGAAGTATTGCCGAGGATATCGAGACGCTGGGGGGTGCCCGGGTCACGACCCGTGACGGACGTATCACCGTGGATAATACGCTGGAGTCACGTCTCGTCCGGGCGAAGGATATCCATGCACTCAGGATCTACCACGCACTGACCGGTGAGTAGGATGGATGTCGGATATGTGAATGCCCGGGTCAGGGGGATGCACTCATTCCTGCTCAGCCGGTCACGGATGGATAGTCTGATCCTGAAACCGGATCTCGACTCGCTCATCACCGACCTGGAGAACACGCCGTATCGGGAGGATATCCAGCATGCCTTTGTCACGGTGGAAGGGGTACGGGGGCTTGAGTATGCCCTCCGGCTCAACCTCATCCGCACCTTCCAAAAGATTCTCCATTTTTCCCGCGGGATGACCGGAGAGAAGTACATTCACATCTTTCTGGCCAGGTGGGATATTCACAACCTCAAGACGATCCTGAGAGGGAAACGGGTCCATATCAGCCCGCAGGAGATTCATGACTGTCTCGTTCCGGCCGGAGAGCTCGATGAGGCAACCCTCACCGAACTGTTGCGGCAGCCGGATGTCAAGGCGGTCATCGACCTGCTGGCAACCTGGGGGGTGGAGTACGCCTATCCCCTGACCCGGCATTTCGAGGAGTACATGGACCGGTCAGACCTGGTGATCCTTGAATATGCCCTTGACCAGTACTACTACGAACACTCCCTCTCCCTCGTCGCCGGGAAGAGCCGGGATGATGCGATCATCCGTGACCTCGTTGCCGTGGAGATTGATATTACCAATATCAAGAGTCTCCTGACCCTGATCCGTGACCGGATCGATCCTGAGGATGCCGTCCGTGTTCTGCTTGCAGGGGGGAAGTACCTGGATATGAAAAAACTCACGGCCATGCTGGAGGAGGAGACCATCGATGCGATCATTCCCCATCTTGAGCAGACTCCCTACCGTTTTCTCGCTGAGGTGAAGGCCGGGGCAGGCAGCACCCCCCGGCTCTCCCTCTATCAGAATGCCCTTGACCGGTTCCTCTTCACCCAGGGAATGAAGGTGTTCAGGGGAGATCCGCTCTCCATCACCATCATCGTCGGATACCTCTGGGCAAAGTACACTGAAGTGATAAACCTGCGGATCATCGCCAGGTGTAAAAATGTGATGATCACCCCGGAAGACATGGAGGCTGACCTGATTTATGCTTAAACTCATCGTTATCACCGATCCTGAATCCGGAGACGGATTCAGGCTGGCAGGAGCGACGGTTATTGAGGCATCCGATCCGCAGGAGGCACAACAGGTTCTGATTCCGCTCCTGAATGATGAAGAGACCGGCATCGTCGCTATCAGGGAGGACTTCATGGCGTGCCTGGACAAGGGGCTGATGAGCCGGATCGAACGCTGTTATCACCCGGTGATCATTCCCATCCCGGCTCCCCGGATGACCCGGACGATGGGGAGTTACATCGAGACGCTACTCAAGCGGGCGATCGGATATAACATCGTGGTGAGGGGTGGTCCATGATTCAGGGGAGCGTGATCCGGATCTCCGGGCCGGTAGTCATCGCCGGCGCGATGCAGGGTTCCCGGATGTACGATGTGGTCAGGGTGGGGGATGCCCGGCTGAGCGGGGAGGTCATCCGTCTCGAAGGTGATGATGCCGTCATCCAGGTCTACGAGGACACCACCGGTCTGACCATCGGGGAAGCGGTGATAAATACCGGGATGCCGCTCTCGGTGGAACTCGGTCCCGGCCTCCTCTCCTCCATCTTCGACGGCGTGCAGCGCCCCCTCCCGGTTCTTGCGGAGAGAAGCGGAGATTTTCTGACCCGCGGGATCGAGGTCCCTGGTCTTGATCGGAAGCGGCAGTGGGAGTTCACCCCCCTGGTATCAGCCGGTGACGAGGTCTCGGGTGGTGATATCATCGGCACGGTCCCTGAGTTCAACCTTGAACACCGGATTCCCGTCCCTCCCGGAATGCACGGGACGGTTCGTGAGATCAGGGAGGGATCCTTCACGGTGGAAGAGACGGTCTGCACCCTCAGTGACGGAACCGCGCTCACCCTGATGCAGCGCTGGCCGGTGAGGAAGGGGAGACCGTTCAGAAAGAAACTTGACCCCTCCACCCCGCTGCTCACCGGACAGCGGATCTTCGACAGCCTCTTCCCCCTGGTAAAGGGGGGGACCGCAATGATCCCCGGGGGGTTCGGCACCGGGAAGACGGTTTCTGAGCAGACCCTGGCAAAATGGGCCGATACCCAGGTAGTGGTCTACATCGGGTGTGGTGAGCGGGGGAACGAGATGACCGATGTGCTCACCGAGTTTCCTGAACTCGTGGATCCCCGGACCGGGCACCCCCTGATTCAGCGGACGATCATGATCGCCAACACCTCAAACATGCCGGTAGCCGCCCGGGAGGCCTCTATCTACACCGGGGTGACGATGGCCGAGTATTATCGGGATATGGGATTTGATGTCGGCCTGATGGCAGACTCCACCTCCCGGTGGGGAGAGGCGCTCAGGGAAGTCTCGGGCCGCCTGGAGGAGATGCCGGGAGAAGAGGGATACCCGGCATACCTTGCCACCCGGCTCTCAGCATTTTATGAACGGTCTGGACGGGTCATCTGTGCCGGAACTGCAGACACCGGGCGGCCGGGGTCGGTGACGATCGTTGGTGCGGTCTCTCCCCCGGGAGGAGACTTTTCCGAGCCGATAACCCAGAACACCCTCCGGATCGCAGGGACATTCTGGGCGCTGGATACCAACCTGGCATACCGGCGTCACTTCCCGTCTGTGAACTGGATCAAGAGTTACTCGCTCTATCTTGACAGTGTGCAGGAGTGGTACTCTGAGCATGTCTCGCATGAGTGGAGGGAAAACCGTGACAAAGCGATGTTTCTCCTCCAGAAAGAGGTTGAACTGCAGGAGATCGTCCAGCTGGTCGGACCTGATGCCCTCCCTGACAGTGAAAAGGTCGTCCTGGAGATCAGCCGGATGATACGGGAGGACTACCTGCAGCAGAGTGCGTACAGTGATACTGACTCCTTCTGCCCGCTGGATAAACAGTTCTGGATGCTTCAGGTCATCCTCAGGTACGGCGAGGTGGTGAATGCATCGATGAAACGGGGTGTCCCGCTCCGGGAGCTTCTCAGCCTCCCGGTCAGGAACGAGATAGCACGGATGAAAGAGCGGGATCTCGGCGTGATCCAGGAACTGATTCAGACCATCAGCACCCAGGCGGATGCACTGGAGGTGAAGGTATGTCCCGCTCCCTGATCACCACGAAGTACCGGACCGTGACCTACGTCTCCGGCCCCCTCCTCTTCGTCGACCGGCCGAAGGGGATATCGTTTGGGGAGACCGCCCGCATCACCCTCCCGGACGGGGAGGTGAGAACCGGTCAGGTTCTGGATATCTCCGGAGATATGGCGGTTGTCCAGGTGTATGAAGGGACGAGCGGTATTGACAGCCTCAAAACTCAGGTGGAGTTTTCCGGCGAGTCCCCGCGGATTGACGTCTCCATCGGGATGCTCGGGCGAATCCTGAACGGGGTGGGAAAACCCCGTGACGGCGGTCCTGCTATCATCCCCGAAGCACGGCTTGACATCGCCGGGATGCCGATCAACCCTTATACCCGTGACAAGCCGGCTGAGTTCATCCAGACCGGGATATCCGCGATCGATGCCCTGAATACCCTGGTCCGCGGCCAGAAACTGCCGATATTCTCGGGTGCCGGACTTCCCGCCAATCAGCTTGCCGCCCAGATCGCCCGCCAGGCAGAGGTGATCGGAGAAGGAGAGTCATTCGCCGTCGTCTTTGTGGCGATGGGGATCACCTACAAAGAGGCTTCTTTCTTCATGAAGGAGTTCGAAGAGAGCGGTGCCCTCCAGCGGGTGGTCTTCTTCCTGAACCTTGCCGATGATCCCACAATCGAACGGGTGGCAACCCCCCGGTGTGCCCTCACCGTCGCCGAACACCTCGCCTATACCCATGGTCTCCATGTGCTGGTCATCATGACCGACATGACCAATTACTGCGATGCACTCCGTGAGATCTCGACGGCACGTGAGGAGATCCCGGGCAGGCGCGGGTACCCGGGGTACATGTACACCGATCTTGCCACCATCTACGAGCGTGCCGGGAGGATCAAAGGGCGAAAAGGGTCCATCACCCAGCTCCCGATCCTGACCATGCCTGATGATGATATCACCCACCCGGTCCCTGACCTGACCGGGTACATTACGGAAGGGCAGATCGTCCTCTCCCGTGACCTGTTCAGGCGCGGGGTGACCCCGCCGATCGATGCCCTCCCCTGCCTCTCCCGGCTGATGAACCTGGGTATCGGAGACGGAAAAACCCGGGAGGACCACCGGAACGTGGCGGATCAACTCTATGCATCGTATGCCTACGGGCGGGATCTCCGCCGGCTGGTTGCCATCGTCGGGGAGGAAGCCCTCACCGACCTGGATCGTCGGTATCTAAAATTTGCCGATCTCGTCGAGAAGGAGTTTATCGGCCAGGGTGATGAGAACCGGAGTATCACCGAGACCTTTGACCATGCCTGGGAGCTCTTCGCCCTTCTGCCTGAAGAGGAGCTGAAGCGGATCAAACTCGATTATATCCGGAGATATCATCCGAAGTTTGGGAAGGAGCAGATCTGATGGACCAGGTGCACCCGACCCGGATGGAACTGATGAAGGTCCGGTCGCAGATAGCCCTGGCCGAGCAGGGGCGGGACCTGCTCAAAGAGAAGATGGAGGCTCTTATCCAGGAGTTCTTCAGGATCATGGAGACCTTCACCCGGTCACGGGAAGAACTTGAATCCCTCTCTGTTGATGCCGAACGATCGCTGCTCACTGCCCAGGCGGTTGATGATCCGGTAACCCTCAGATCAGCCTCTTTTGCAACGAAACGCCAGATTGCCGTAGAGATATGCGGAAAGAACATCATGGGTGTCCCGGTTCCGGTCATCCAGAAGACCTCAGTGATGCATAATGTCCTGACCCGGGGGTACAGTATCATCGGGACGAGCGGCAGGGTGGATGAGACCGCAGAGAAGTTCGAGGCTGCCCTGGATGTCATCATCAGGCTCGCCGAGACAGAAACAGCGCTCAGAAGACTCGGGAACGAGATTCAGATGAACCGCCGGCGGGTAAACGCACTGGATCAGATCGTCATCCCTGAACTGAAACGGCAGGCAAAGTTCATCAGGTTCACCATCGAGGAGCGGGAACGCGAGGATATCTTCAGGCTGAAGAAGGTGAAGAAACTGATCGGGAAGAAGAAGAGAGGGAAGCGGAGTTCTGTCCCTGGTGACGGGATTCAGACCCCCTGAATCACTCCCCCGCCTCCACTATCCGGTCCTGTCGATTCTCTCCCACCGCCTGATGCCGTTCTGTAACCGGCCCGGTGACGGGAGGGAGATAATCAGTTCTGATCGCCAGGCAGTCCTTTGGGCAGTACTCCACGCATGCCCCGCAGATGATGCATCTGAACCGGTCAATCTGCCAGGTCTGGTCTGGTTTGCTCACCTCGATCGCCTGGGACGGGCAGTGCATCCGGCAGAGACCGCAGAAGATACAGTCATCAATGGTGAATTCGAGGTGACCCCGGGTCGCGGCGTACTCTTTTGCCGGGACTGCGGGATACCGGCGGGTCACCGGGCCGCGTCTGATGTACCGGAGGATGGTTGTCAGGATGGGAAGAGTTCTCATACTCACCGCTCCATGCATCCGATACACGGATCGATCGAGAGGACGATAACCGGCACATCAGCCATCT
>CAZSVH010000090.1:0-7838 GCA_964610235.1 uncultured Methanospirillum sp.
ATCAGCCTATTTCGGGGGGTACTCAGCGCCGGAGCCCGGGAGCCTCTATGCGACCAGCACCGTGGTACTCCCCTTCCGCCTTGCCGGGGTGAGCAACGTCGCAGAGGAGTACGGGGCTGATAACGGGATCTCAGGCCCGTTCACCATCCCCCGGGAAGCACTCTCACGCATGGCCCCGGACGGGATTTTTCTTGATATGACCACCTGGTCACTCACGGACAATGCCGTCACCGATCTCGAAAAGAGTGAACTGCTCCAGGGAATGACCGTGGTGAAAGAAGGAGAGGTATACGGCCTCCTCCCCTCCACCCTGTACGGGGAGGAGCATGAGGCGGATCTCATCAACGCATACCGGGTCGGAAAAGCCCTGTATCCCGATAAGTTCCTGGACGTGGACCCGGAAGTCATGGCAGATTACATCTACTCATTCCTGTATGGCCAGCCACTCTTTGAGGAGATGGATCGTGCCCTCGGGGGTATGGCCCTCTCCCGGATCCCCCTCTTCCCCTGATCCGGACGAAGACCCGGGACCATCCTGAAAGTTCAGGACAGACACAGGTACTTGTAAGAGTTATGGTCAGTACTCCATGAGGAGGAAGCACCGATTCAGGAGAAGACAGGATGTGATCCCCGGTTCAGGTACTGACCAAGCAAAAAGCGGTCTGCTCCAGGACAATCACCATCAGAAAAAAGATTGCCACTCACCGGAAACCACCAGCATGGTTTCAGGTGGCAGATGATTCGTATGGGCTCGCTGAGATTCGAACTCAGGATCTCCGCCATGTCAAGGCGACGTCATAACCAGCTAGACCACGAGCCCCCGGTTGTGCCTTACAATGTAGGAAGGAGTTACATATAACAGTTATGTTTCTCAGCAGAAAGAAAGAGGATTAGATCCTCGCAAATTTTGCCGAGTAAATCCCGGGCATCCCACGGATTGCATCCATGACCTCTTCGTTCACATCACTGTCCACATTCAGGACCATGATCGCCTCTTCACCCGGATTCACCCGGCCAACCTGCATCCCGGCGATGTTAATCTCCCGTTCTCCGAGAATGGTGGAAGCCCTGCCGATGACACCCGGCTTGTCCAGGTGGCGCGAGATGATGACCGCGCCTTCCGGTACCATGTCCATCGTATACCCGCCGATGGAGACGATCCTGCTCCCTCCCTGGTAGAGGATTGAACCTGAAATCGTCAGTTCTCCTGACTCGGTGATCACCTTCATCGTCAGGAGATTGCGGTATCCCCCTGACTCGCAGGTCTGGGTCTCAGATACCGTGATCCCCCGATCCTGTGCCACCACTGCCGCATTGACCATATTCACCGGGAACCGGAGGATCGGATCCAGCAGCCCCTTGATCGCCATGTGGGTAATCAGCTTGGAAGAGGGGCCGATGGTGGAGAGTTCTCCCCCGTACACCATCTCCATCTTCTGAATCCTCCCATCCGCAATCTGGATCATCAGCCGGCCCATCTTCTCTGCCAGGGTTGCAAACGGCTCGATGGACTCATGCAGATCAGGGGGGATGATCGGGGCATTCACCACGTACCGGGCGCTGCCACCGTCCAGGACCTCCAGGCACTGGCGGGCAATCGAGACCGAGACATTCTTCTGTGCCTCCACCGTACTGGCACCCAGGTGCGGGGTGAGGATGATCCCCGGAACCCCGAGGAGTGGGGAGTCTTTCGGAGGCTCCTGCTCGAAGACATCGATCGCAGCGCCGGCCACTTTCCCGCTCCGGACCCCGTCAGCCACCGCCTGTTCATCCATGATCCCGCCACGGGCACAGTTGATGAACCGGACCCCGTCCTTCATCGTCCGGATCGATTCATGGTTGATGATGTGCCGGGTCTCCTTGATGAGAGGGGTATGTACCGTGATGATATCCGCCTGCCTGAAGAGGTCATCAAGACTCATCGCCTCGATCCCCATCGCCGCCGCCTTCTCGGCAGTGATGAACGGATCATACCCGATGATCCGCATGTCAAACGATGCCGCACGCTTGGCAACCTCGCGACCGATCCGACCCAGACCGACGACCCCGAGCGTCTTCTCGTTCAGTTCGACCCCCATGAACTTTGACCGTTTCCACTCCCCGGCCTGCATGGAGGCGTTCGCCTGCGGCGTGTTCCGGCAGAGCGAGAGCATCATCGCCAGGGTATGTTCCGTTGCCGCCAGGGTGTTCCCTTCAGGTGCATTCGCCACGATGACCCCCTGCTTCGTGGCCGCATTCATATCGATATTATCAACCCCGGCACCAGCCCTGCCGATGAAGCGGAGCCTCTTTCCGGCCTCGATCACCCGGCTGGTGACCTGGGTTCCTGACCTGACAAGCAGCGCATCATAATTCTCGATCGTCGCCACCAGTTCATCCTCAGACAGACCGGTCTGCACATCCACCATCACCTTCTCACGGAGGATCTCTATGCCCTCTTCCGCGAGATCATCGCTGACAAGAACGTTATATGTCACAGTACTCGTTACAAGGTCGTCTGAAGAAGACTTGATAATTGTCATTGATTGTCACGGATCCGGACTGCTGAAAAGAGCGGAGAGAAAGGAGGAGTGAGCGGGTCTACTGGAAGAGGTTGGTCTGGAAATCGCGATCCACGATCGTGACGGACCGGTTATCAGAGACCTCATCCGGGATCTCCACCGGGTAACACCCGGTCAGGCACCCGAGGCAGAGATCCTCGCGGGGGATCCCGATCGTCCCGACCAGGGCATCAAGGGAGAGGTAGTGAAGACTCGTGGCGGTGATGCTCCGGCGGACCTCCTCTTCCTCCTTGTCACTCCCGATCAGCTCGGACCGGGTCGGCATGTCCACCCCCAGGTAACAGGGGGCCTTGATGATCGGTGACCCGATCCTGAAATGGACCTCCCGGGCACCGGCCTCCCGGACCGTCCCGATGATCCGCCGCGAGGTCGTCCCCCTGACGATCGAGTCATCGACCAGCACAATGGACCTGCCGCGCAGATGATCCGGGATTGGGTTGAGCTTGATCCTGACCGCCTTCTCCCGCTTCTCCTGGGTCGGCATGATGAAGGTCCGCCCCATGTACCGGTTCTTGATCAGGCACTCCCGGAACGGAATCCCGGAACGCTCGGAAAACCCGACCGCATATGCGGTACCCGAGTCCGGGACCGGACAGACGATATCCGCCTCCGTCGGCAGTTCCTCGCAGATCTTCGCCCCGATCTTCCGCCGCACGTCATAGACCAGGGTTCCGTCAAGCCGGGAGTCAGCCCGGGCGAAGTAGATGTACTCAAAGACACAATGCCCCCGGTGCTTCGCCTCTGCCACCTGTTTGGACCTGACCCCGTCGGCACTGACATGGATCAGTTCACCCGGCCGTACATCACGTTCCAGCCTCCCGTTCAATGCATCGATGGCGACACTCTCAGAACAGATGACATACGAATCCCCTGCCCTCCCGAAACAGAGCGGGCGGATCCCGTGGGGATCCCGGAATGCATACAGGTCTCCGTCATACAACATCACCACCGAGTAGGATCCCTGCAGGCACTCCATGCACTGCCGGACCGCATCCTCAATCGTCCCGCCTTTGCGGATCTCCTCGGTGATGATCTTGGAGATGATCTCGGTATCAGCAGTTGACCAGAATATCTGCCCCTTATCTTCGAACCGTGCACGGAGGTCCCGGTAATTGACCAGGTTTCCATTATGGGCGATGGCAACCACATGGCCGCGGAAGGTGAAGAGGAACGGCTGGATATTCTCAGGCCGGTCTTCACCCGTCGTCGGGTACCGGACATGACCGATCCCCACTGTCCCGGTCAGGGACCGGAGGATCTCTTCAGAGAAGAGATCCGGAACCAGACCATTCCCTTTATGCTTCGAAAACCCGGAACCGTTGTACGTGGCAATACCCGCACTCTCCTGACCCCGGTGCTGGAGCGCATAGAGCGCATAATAAAGAGAAAAGGAAGCGTCGGCACATCTGCTGATGCCAACGATACCGCACATGATTAATGAGTTGCAACCTTCGGGCGCTTGTTAATCCAGCGGTATGAACGAAGTCGTGAAGATCGTCCGAACCCACAGGCCGAACAGATCTTGTGGCGTTTGTGATAGGACATCTTTCCACACCGCCTGCAGGTAATGTGGGTCTGAGTCTGTCGCTTTCCGCGAGATGGCGTACCTTTTGACATAGAATCGTTACCTCTTATTGGACTGACGGGGAGATGTAGATGACATTATCGCCGCGGATAATCAGGGTGCCGATACCAACGGTCTGCCCGTTTATCTCTTCCTCTGCCTTGTCGAGGACGAGGTTCATGTGGACATCATATCCCTGAAGGACGCCCCTGATTTCACGTCCGCCTTTCAGAGATATCAGTACCGGTTGCCGGTTGAGGACCTGATCTAAAATATCCATAGGTCTTTTGGTCATATTACTACCCTGTGTAACTCGAAATGAGTGAATAATTTGAGCGGGGACACCACTTAAACATTCCCTGATCTTCCGGCTCATCCCACCCGGGCGATCTGCAGACATTTATGGGATTGATACGCACACGTATACCTGATACATGGGGAAAATCACCGCAAAACGACGCCACCCGATCCGCCGGTCTCAGGTTGCCGACCTGATCGGAACGCTCAGAGAGGAGATCGGCCCGTCCGCAGAACTCTTCACCGCAAAGACCATCGAGGTTCTGGAGACCGGGACCCAGATGCATATCTACCTTGTCGATAAGGAACCACTGCTCATCGAAAAGGACGGGATCATCTTCCCCAGCCTGCGAGGCGCACTCGCCCGGCCCTTCCCCGAACGCCGGATCACCGTGGATATGGGAGCCATCTCGTTCGTGGTCAACGGGGCCGATATTATGCGCCCCGGGATCCGGGACGTCTCACCGGACGTGAAAGCCGGACGGCCGGTACAGATCGTGGATGAGAGACATGGAAAACCCCTTGCACTCGGGGTCGCCCTCTATGATGCTGCAGATCTCCTTGCACAGGAGAAAGGCAAGGTCGTCAGGACATTTCACCACGTCGGTGATGAGATCTGGAACATAGAACTCTGATCCGGAAAACCGACCAGCATAACCCGGAAACCAGCATCTTTATTATTAATCACACAAAAAGGTTTTCTTATGGGACTTCGTGACCTTATCTTCGGGCAAAAAGATAACAGCGATCCGGATAAGTACAAAGAACTTCCGCTGAAAGATTATGAAGGGGAGACCCCTGCCCTTCTCGTCAAGGTGGCGACGGTTACCGGCATGCGTGAGAGCCAGATCGTCAAGGACCAGATCTATGACGGGGACATTGTCATCGTTGACATCAACCGCCTCAAGATGGACAAGATCAACTACGAGCGGGTGATGAAGGACTTCTACCAGGTTGCGCGTGATGTTGACGGGGATATCGTCGGACTCGGTGACGAGCAGTATGTGATCATCACCCCCCGCAACGTCAAGATCTCCCGCGACCGCATCGGTGGCGGTGCCTGAGTGCGTCAGGAGGTCAGGGGAATCTGCCCGGCATGTGGTGAGGAAGTCGACTATCTCTATGAAACAGAACACATCCCCTATTTCTCTGATATTCTGATCATCACCTGTTCCTGCCCGCTCTGCGGGTACCGGTTCTCTGACATCCAGTCACTGAGCACCAGTGAACCGGTCAGGTTCGAGTTCCGGGTCGAGCAGGAAGAGGACCTGATGGTGCGGGTCGTCCGGAGCACTCAGGGGGAGATATGCATCCCTGAACTCGGGGTTGAGATCAATCCGGGACCGGCCTGCGAAGGATTCGTCTCAAACGTGGAAGGAATCCTGATGCGGATCGACAAGGTCCTTGACGGGGTCCTCATCGACGGAGATGACGAAACCCGGAGGAATGCCGGTGATCTCAAAGAGAAGATCGCCCGGGTCGGCACGGGAACATACCCGATCACCCTGATCATCTCTGACCCGGCAGGCAACTCGCTGATAGACTCGGACCGGGCAAAAAAAGAGTCATACACCCCGGAGTAACCGGGATACGGCCACCCCGGTCTACCGGATCTCTTCTCCTTTCAGGAATACTCCCGGCGTCCTGGTCACTTCACCCACGACCGCCGCATCCGGGAAGACCGACTGCACTGCCGGAACACCGGCCGCAGGGACGATGCAGACATACCCCATCCCCATGTTGAAGGTCCGGTACATCTCGGCATCTGATATTCCCCCCTTCTCCTGGATCCAGCGGTAGATATCCTGCGGCGGGAGGGGAGTGCTGATGGAGAAACCGAACGCAGAGAGGCGGGTGAGGTTGAGAAGCCCGCCCCCGGTGATATGACACATCCCGTGAATGGCGGTCTTCTTCGCCAGCTCCAGGACTTCCGCGTAGATCCGGGTCGGCGTGAGGAGGGTCTCCCCGATGGTCCGTCCATCCGGCAGTCTCTCATCATACGACCCGTGCTCAGCCACCATCTTCCTCGCAAGGGTCAGACCGTTACTGTGAACCCCTGAGGACGGGATCCCGACGATCACATCACCCGGACTGACCAGGTCACCCGTGATCACCTTCTCCTTCTCCTGGACCCCCAGACAGGCACCGGCCAGGTCAAGCCCGGTCACCAGCCCCCTGAGAGTCGCCGTCTCCCCTCCCACGATGGAGAGGTTGGAGAGGCGGGCTCCCTCGTTGAGCCCGATCCCGATCTGTTCCATCTGCTCAAGGGAGAGGGCACTGGTCGCGATATAATCCACGAACGCAACCGGCTCGAGGTTCATCACGTACAGGTCGTTGACATTCATCGCGATACAGTCGATCCCGACCGTTGACCAGGTCCGGAGTTCATCCGCGATAAGCATCTTCGTCCCGACCCCGTCGACCGCCAGGGCGAGGACATACCTGCCGAAGGATATGAGCCCGGCGAAATGACCAATATCAGATGCCATCGGGAAATCCCCGGATCTCCGGTAGGTCAGCCGGGATACCAGGGCCCGGACCGCCTCAGCCTCAAGCCCGATATCGACTCCTGATTCGCGGTATGCATCCCGCCCGCCTTCCTTACCGGTCATCTCCGCTCCTCTCCGTAATCAGACAGTTTAAATTCGTCATGTAACACCTGTACCGCCCGGGGACCCATCTCCTCGGTGACAACAAAGGAGATATTCACTTCAGAAGACCCCTGCGAGATCATCATCACATTGATCCCGGCACGCCCCAGGGCCCCGAAGGTCCGCCCTGCCGTCCCGGTCATCCCGGCCATCCCGGACCCGACGACCGCGACCGCACAGACATCCTCGTTTGCAGCTATCTCTCTGAAGACACACCGTTCCTTGAGGATCTGCAGGGCATCCATCGCGGTCTTCACCTGCTTCTCCTCGATGATCAGGGAGATATTCGCCTCTGATGACCCCTGCGAGATCATCATCACATTGATCTGGTGATCCGCCAGGATCGAAAAGATGTGCTTGGCGACCCCGGGTCTGCCGATCATCTGGGCACCCGTGATGGTGATCGCGGCAACCTTGTCGATGAAGGTGATCGCCTTGACCACCCGGGTCTCCCTGAGCTCATCCTTCCCGATACAGGTCCCCGGGCAGGAGGGATTAAAAGTATTCTTCACCCAAACCGGGATATTCTTCTGCATCGCCGG
This sequence comes from uncultured Methanospirillum sp., assembly GCA_964610235.1. Classification (GTDB taxonomy): domain Archaea; phylum Halobacteriota; class Methanomicrobia; order Methanomicrobiales; family Methanospirillaceae; genus Methanospirillum. Next base: position 7,616 of record CAZSVH010000090.1, read on the forward strand.
CTCGATCGACCGGGAGTGCATCACCTTGGCACCGAAGAAGGAGAGTTCCATCACCTCCATGTAGGAGATCCGGGGGATCACCCGGGCCTCCCTGACCAGCCGGGGATCGGTGGTCATGATCCCGTCCACATCCGTCCAGATCCAGATCTCATCGACCATCAGGGCTGCTCCCAGGATCGCCGCCGAGTAATCAGATCCACTCCTCCCCAGGGTCGTCACCACC
>CAZSVH010000091.1:0-7811 GCA_964610235.1 uncultured Methanospirillum sp.
TCATCGTATGACCGGTGAAGGAAAGGTTCCGGGTGATCTGATCTCCACCCTGCTCAGGGAGGAGCTGGGGGGGAACATGCCGGTTGATATCTGGTACAGCGGAGATGTCTGGGTCTTCAGACCATTTGGCAGAATAGATGCCGGCCACTCTGAGGATCTCGATGCTGCTCTCACCGAGGGGATCAGTCAGGGAATGCATGATATTGTCCTTGATCTGACTGATACCACCTATATCTCGAGCTCGGGTCTTCGGGCGGTGACGAAGGCTGCGAAGCTGCTCTCTCCTGGTGGAGGCAGGATTGCTCTCTGTGGGATGAAACCGGTCGTTGAGGACGTCTTCCGGCTGAGCGGTCTGATCAGACTCTTTCCGGCATTTCTCACGGCTGAAGAAGCGATACGAGGGCTGCAGGGGAACTAATTCCGGAAAAAAGTGTATTAGAGAATGTGATTATGCGACGATAATCTCGAGAGTGTAGGTCTCACCTGCTTCAGTTTCTGCTCCCTCATGGGTTGCACTGAAGGTCTGGTTGCCTGCGGTGATTGCCTTGATGATGAACTCTTCAGCTCCTTCCTCGGTTACGGTTGAGTTGCCGATCTGCTCAAGACCCTCGGAGAAGGTGACGTTCCAGATACCTTCTGCTTCCTCTGCGGTGAGGGCAATGGCGACGGTCTGGTTCACACCGACATTCTCAAGGAGGGTGACGGTCTGGTTTGCAGTAAAGTCGGGTACGATCTCCTCGGCTTCCTCTTCGACAACCGGCTCTCCGGTCTCTTCGACAACATCAACAAGCTCGACTTCTTCTTCGACAACCGGTTCACCAGTCTCTTCGACAACATCAACCAGTTCCGCGACCGGGGTCTCTTCAGCTGCAATGTCAGTCATCTCTTCTGCAAAACATCCCGGGACCAGCACGAGGGCTGCAACCAGGAGGATAAGGAACTTTGCGATCCGATCCATATCACGAGGTTGTCTCTTCTGCCGTATGAAGCTGGAGGATACAGGCAGAGGAACAGGGGGGCATCCACCCTGCGTTTCATGGATCGGATCCAGATTCACCCGTCAGGCGGCGTATTTCCCGCTCTGGAGCTGATCATTTCCTGTACCCTTCCCTGAGGTGCCGCGCATGTGAAGGCGCTCATGAAAGGGGGTACATCTGGGAAAGTGGGGGGAGTTCAGGTGTTTTCCTTCACTTCTCTGTCCGAATATCCGATGATTTCATATGTACCTGATGCAAGGGATAGAGACTATTGACGACTCTTCCCGAGCTTGCGATCCTGGGATTTGTGATCGGGCTGACCGGTGCCCTCACCCCCGGCCCGACGCTCATTGCCACCATCCAGTCAGCAGTAACCCACGGGTGGAAGAGCGGGCCGGTGGTGACCGGAGGTCATATCCTGGCAGAATTCCTGGTGGTGATTCTCATCGCCGGAGGGATCTCCTTCCTTCCTGATGGTTCGCCGCGGATTATTGCTGCCATCGGAGGGACAGCCCTGGTGATATTCGGTCTCCTGACTCTGAAATCTGCCGCAGCCTCCTCTCTCTCATCGGAGCAGACAGGGATACCTTCCCGGTCTCCCCTCGCTGCAGGCCTGGTGACAAGTATTTCGAACCCGTTCTTCTGGATCTGGTGGTTCTCGGTGGGAAGTGCCCTGCTGATGAGTTCACTCGCCAGCGGAACGGCAGGATTGGTTGCCTTTCTCTCCGGGCACTGGCTCTCTGATCTCAGCTGGTTCACCGTTGTATCCGTGAGTATCCACCGGAGCAGATCGCTCATCCGGGACCGGGAGTACCGGTTCATCCTGTATGGCTGTGGGGCCCTGCTGATCGTCTTTGGCGGATGGTTTCTCTGCTCCGGATTCCTTCTCCCGTGATCCTCGGGCGAAGACGATTATTTGAGGGCGTTCGCCTTGAAGAAGGTGTAACTGAAGACTCCGTCCGGCCCGCACGTTCTGAGCAGTTCGGATGTCCCCTGGTCGAACCGTTCCCGGCTGATGATCCCTGCCTTCACCGCCTCTTCCCGGACCCCCTCGATCATTGTGGTGAAGGTCCTGCGGGTAAATCCGTCGGCAAGTCCAGGTGTTGCGGCATCGACGTACACCATCCGTGGTGAGACGTGCGGGGTGGAAAATCCTGCCTCCCTGAGCATCGGAAAGAGTCTCCTCCCGATGCACGCATCACCGCCGGCTCGTTTCTGCAGTTCAATCTGGCATCTGATGGCATCCCTGGCTGCCTCCCCTTCCGGGTGGAAGAAGACCGATCCATGATCCCCTTCGATGACTGTGATGCTCCCCCCCCGGATGAGGACCCGCCTGGTCTCTCTCAAAGCCGCCACCGGATCGGCGAGGTGCTCAAGGACAAAGCAGATGAAGATGTGATCAAACGTACCGTCGGGATACGGGAGGCGGGTGATATCAGCCTCCTGAAACGTGACCCTATCTGAACCCGAATTTCCGAGTGTCTCCTGCACACGTCCCCTGGCGATCTCCAGTGATGCAGGTGAGATATCAACAGAGTGAAACCTGCACTCCGGGTTCTGTCCTGCGATGATGATGGTCTGTGAGCCGGTCCCGCAGCCTGCTTCGAGGACATGACTCCCGGGCGGGAAGCGGGTGTCATGGTGGAGGAGCCCGGTCAGTGTCGATGCCTGGTCAGAGAGGCGGTCAGCCTCCCGGTCAGAGTAGCCGTGTACATATCCACGAGGGATCATCGGGTACCGGTTTTTTCTGATTCGTAAGAAGGTTTCTTCTGTTACGCCACGATGACCGGGTACCTCCCGGTCTCAAGGACCCTGAGTCCCGGGGGGAGGCGGGCAGCATCTTGCCGGTAAACCTCACGTATCTCTTCAAGTGACGGGGCAGGCAGAATCCGTTTTCCCCCCCTGACCACCTGGCTGGTGAGGGGTTCCCCGGTGCACCATTCCCCCTCTGAGATGATGATATCCTGGTCCATGATCCCGTCATGGTACCTGCGACTAACCGTTCGTCTTCCCGGGATACTCACCTTCCCGGCACTGGTTTTATGCCGGGGAATCCCCTCATACTCAACGAGTTTGTAGGTCATCTCCAGGTACGGGATATCCGCGGATGTCAGGAGCCGGGTTCCGATCCCGTATGCATCTATCGGGACTCCTTCCCGGTCCCATCTCTGGACATCCCATTCGTCGACCCCGCCGCTCACCACGATCCTGATCCGGCTGAGCCCGTTCTCATCTAGCAGGGTTCTGACGCTCCTGACGACCGGGGGGATGTCCCCACTGTCAATTCTCACCGCTCCAACGGGGAGTCCCTCGGTGGCAAGTCTGATCGCGGTCCTGGCCCCTTCCAGGGTGTCGTAGGTGTCGATGAGAAGGGTCGGCTGATCCGGGAATGACCTGATATAGGATCTGAAGGCCTCCTCCTCACTGGCGAAGACGAGGATGTATGAGTGAGCCATCGTACCGGCAACCGGGATCCCGAAGACCCGTCCTGCCTCGACATTCGAGGTGCTGGAGAATCCGGCGATGTATGAGGCACGGGAGGCATACAGCCCCCCATCCGGTCCGTGGGCTCTCCGGAGTCCGAAATCCATGAGTGGTCTCCCTCCTGCCACTCCGGTGATCCTCGCTGCCTTGGATGCGATGACCGTCTGGTGGTGGATAAGGTTGAGTGCCATCGTCTCCAGGATCTGGAGTTCTTCCAGGGGCCCTTCGATCCTGATGAGCGGTTCGTTCTCGAAGACGATCCTCCCTTCCGGAATAGCGTGGATATCACCGCTGAAGCGAAACCCTGAGAGCCAGGAGAGAAAATCCGGATCAAATCTGCCGGTACCCGCAAGGAATGCGATATCTTCGGGGGTGAAGGATACCGTCGTCACGAACTCAACCAGGGACTGGAGGCCGCAACAGACGAGATAGTTCCTTTCAGGCGGCAATGTCCTGGTCGTGATGGAAAAAACCGCTCGTCCGGTCTTTCCATGCTCGCGGAGGCTCTGAGCCATGGTGAGTTCATACAGATCGGTGAGTAATGCCCGTGACATGATCCGTCCTCCTTCTGTTCATACTCCCTGAATGCCGGAATCTCTGCATCGGTGGGAATCTGCTGCAGTTGACGTACCTGTATCTCTCAGGGGGAATGGTATTGAATCAGTTGATCCTGATCCCAAAGACCCAAGCGGTTATCACCCGGTATGGGAAACAGGTACCCATGGCCTATCTTGCCACCGGATTCCAGGAGGCAGATACGGATGATTCCGGCAGTCTCCTCTCCTGCCTCAGAGTGATCGAGGCGACCCCGTTCTTCGCCGCGGTGAAGGAGGAGAGTTACCGCCTGCTCTCCCTCTCTCATGGTTCACGGGCCCTGGATGTCGGATGCGGAACCGGCACCGATGCATACCGTCTTGCGGCTCTGACCGGTCGTGACGGGATGGTGGTGGGGATCGATCCGGGTGCCGGAATGCTGGAGAACGCGATCAGCTCCGGGCCATCCCTCCTTCACCAGGGACCGGCCCCTTCTTTTCTGAGGATGGACGGGAGATTCCTGGCATTTCCTGACTCCTCCTTTGATGCCGTACGGGAAGACCGGGCCCTGCAGCATATCAGGGAACCGCAGGAGGTGGTCAGGGAGATGTTCCGGGTTCTCAGGCCGGGTGGCCGGTTTGTCTTCTTTGAGCCAGACTGGGAACTCTTCATCATCGACGGGACGGACCGGGCCCTGACCCGCAGGTTGCTGCATTTCTGGGCAGACTCCTTCAGGAACGGATGGGTCGGCAGGGAGCTCTTCAGGCTCTGCTGTGATGGTGGGGCAGGAGAGGTTTCGGTTCTTCCCCGGACGATGATCCTGCATGATCTCGGGGTCTGTGATCAGATATTCGGGGTCCGGGAGACGCTCAGACTGGGGGTTGAGATCGGGGTTGTTGATGAAGAAGCCGGATCCCGGTGGCTGGAGGCACTGGAGGAGGCTGATCGGTCGGGTCGGTTCTTTGCATCATTTACCGGATATCTTGTGCATGGCAGAAGGTGAGGCTCCCGGCATCCCCGGATCAGAGACGGGCTTCCCCGCACCGGACTGCTGCCTCTCTGACGGCTGACGCCACTGCCTCTGCAACCCCGTGATCACGGGGATCAGGGAGGATCGTCTCCGGCCCGGGGTTGGTGAGGTACCCGGCGATGGCATGGGCTGCGGCGATCTTCATCTCATCGGTGATCCGGGCAGCCCGTGCGTCAAGGGCACCCCTGAACAGACCGGGGAATGCCAGGACATTATTCACCTGGTTCGGAAAATCACTTCTCCCGGTTCCCACGATGGCCGCTCCTGCCCTGCGTGCTTCTTCAGGCATGATCTCGGGGACCGGGTTGGCAAGACTGAGAATGATGGGGGCCGGGTTCATGGATTGGATCATCTCTGGTGTGACCAGACCGGGCCCGGATACCCCGATAAAGACATCTGCTCCCGGGAAGGCATCTGCCAGGGATCCGGATCGTGCCTCACGGTTCGTCTCGTCTCCGAGGATGAACTTGTACTTGTTCTGGTACAGGCCAGGACGGCCGCGGAAGATAATGCCTGTGGTATCACAGGCGATCAACTCCCTGACCGGAGTGCAGGCGTCTGGATCATACCCGATGCATCTGAGCAGCCGGCAGATGGCATACCCGGCAGCCCCCACCCCGCAGACGACCACCCTCAGGTCAGCCAGGTTCCTGCCGGTGATCCGGCAGGCATTGATCAGGGCTGCGAGGACGACCACTGCAGCCCCATGCTGATCGTCATGCATGACCGGAATACCCAGGTCCTGGAGCTCCTCCTCGATCTCAAAACAGCGGGGGGCAGCGATATCCTCAAGGTTAATCCCGCCGAAGACCGGTGCTATTCCCCTGATGATCCGGATGATATCATCCTCCCGGGCATCGATACAGATCGGGAAGGCGTCAATCCCGGCAAACTCCTTAAAAAGGATGGCTTTTCCCTCCATGACCGGTATGGCTGCAAGTGGGCCGATGTTGCCCAGTCCGAGGACTGCGGTTCCGTCTGACACAATGGCAACGGTGTTCGCCTTCAGGGTGTATCTCCAGACATTCTCAGGATCAGATGCGATCTCCCGGCAGACCGCAGCAACTCCGGGTGTGTAGGCGAGGCTGAGATCCCTCCGGGTCAGAAGAGGAACCTTCGAGACGGTTGCCAGTTTCCCGTGGTAGGTAGCATGAAGATCACATGACTTCTTCCCGGTATCATCCGGATCAGCCCTGTCCATACCATTTTTCTTCTGGTCTGCAGGGATGAATGTATCGGAGAAAAAAAAGAACGGTGTGATGAGTGTGTTCAGGGCTCGCGGTACGGACTGATCAGACGGAGGGTCGACTTCTGTGATCGCTCCGGTTCACGCCCGTTTGACATCTGTGGCTCCTCGCGGATGGATCCCTTGTGCATGATCAGGTATCCGCGGGAGTCAAGGGCGAACTGCACCCCTTCCTGCAGGGTGGAACGGGTCTGGATATCACGCAGTTCGATCCCGAGCTGGACCATGGTCATGGCAACCTCGGGTTTAATCCCGGTCATGACGACCTGGGCTCCGAGGAGCTTGATGGCAACCGTGGCCTTGATGATGTTGGTGGCCCCGGTCTCATCCAGGCTCTGAACCGCAGTTCCGTCCATAATGATAAACCGTGCAGACTCCCGCCTGATTGCCTCAAGCAGCTGCTCGATCATCTTGTTTGCGCGTACGTTATCAAGGGCACCAATGAGGGGCAGAATGAGAATCTCATCCCAGATCTTGGATATCGGAGTGGAGAGCTCCAGAATCTCCTGTGTCTTCTGCCTGATGGCACGCTCTGCTGCGATCTTTTCGGTAATATCGATGAATCTGACGACGATCTGCTCGCCTGATGCTCCCCCGTACCGCCGCATCATGCTGACATGGATCGTGAATGTCCGTCGCCCTGCCTTCGGGAAGATATGATCCAGATCGAAGGATTCACTACTCTTCTTTTCCCGGAATACGCTCTCAAATCTCTCCCTGATAATCGGAAGATCAAACATACCCCCACCAATAGAGAAGACCGAATTCCCTTCGATTTCTGCCCTGCTGACGCCGAACGTGTTGTCAAACGCACGGTTTCCAAACACGATAGCCATTGACTCATTGAGTACAAATAATGGCTCATCAACAGTCTGAATTATTTCAAAGGGATCAACATTTGTTGTCCTGCCACTCATAGTATGAAATATCCCCTGTGGTTTGATATGATACTTTCGACATGAGTCTTTCAGGAATTGAAAATCTGATACGCATGGCTTATTTTTAATAATTTTCGATAAAACCGGCGGGAATCCAATTCAGGAGTATCAGGGGGTCTGCATGCCCCCCTGCTGAAATATAGGAGAATTCTGGAGGATTACATTCACCTGATGCACGGCCCCCGGCAGCTTCGGGGGTTCCTCTCCTGCTACCTTATCGATAGCGGTGTGATAAGTAGTAATAGATCCGGCCGGCTTATATAATTAACGAAGGTCCATTCGACAGATCACGAAGCCCGCTGTCGATCTTTCATCAGGTTGCGTAAAAACGAGAAAAAGGGAAAATGGAGCGTTATTCAGCAGGGACGAATTTGGTGCCGTAAAAGATGGCCCCACTCGACCCGTCTGCTCCCAGTCTCCGGAAGACCGGTCTGACTCTCATCCCGATGGAGACCTTGTCGATCTCACAGATGACCTGGGATGTCAGCCGCGATCCCTCATCGAGCTCGATGATCGCGATGACGTACGGGGTGAGGTACTTGAACTGGTCTGATGCACTCCTGATGATGGAGTAGGTGACTACGGTTCCGCCCCCTGCAAAC
>CAZSVH010000092.1:0-7645 GCA_964610235.1 uncultured Methanospirillum sp.
CGATCGCCGCCGAGGCCATCCGTACGGGCTACATCCCGGGCATCACCGCCGCGATCATCCTGGGAACCGGCCGGGCGGTGGGTGAGACCATGGCAGTGATCATGGTCACCGGAAACGCAGCAATCATCCCGGATCCGGTCTGGAATATCTTCTCCCCGGTCAGGACCCTCACCGGAACCCTGGGGATAGAGATGGGGGAGGTTGCCATCGGATCCCAGCATTATCATGCCCTCTTCGGGGTAGCACTCCTCCTCCTCGCCATCACCCTGATCATCAACCTCGTATCAATCAGGATCATGAAACACCTGCACCAGGTACAGACCGGAGGAGGGACCACCCGGAGGATAGCCGGAGCAGAAGGTTCAATTGTTCACCTGATACCGGGTACCCCCCACCTCTCTCTCCTCTTCTGGGTGATCGGTGCAATCCTGCTGGTTTCTGCCGGACTGTGGCAGGTCGCGGTGCTTCTCGCCGGGATAACTACGGGAGAAAGAATTATCGGGAGGTTCTGCAAACGACAGCAGATCCAGCAGATCTGCTTCCTGGGCATCACCCTCCTGATGGGGATGGTCATCTGTGCCCTCGTCTTCATCCTCTCTGATATCTTCTCCCATGGCCTTACGCATGTGACATTCTCGTTCCTCACCGAGTCACCGAGGGATCTCGGGAGGGCAGGGGGGATATACCCGGCGATTATCGGGACACTCTCCCTGATCCTGGGATCAATTGCGATTGCTCTTCCCCTGGGGATTGGGGCGGCGATTTACCTGGTTGAGTATACCCGTGAGACTATCCTCACCCGGCTGATCCGGACCGCGACCGATCTCCTGAACGGCACCCCGTCTATCGTCTTTGGTCTCTTCGGGTTCACCTTCCTGGTCATCTTTCTGGGTCTGGGGATATCACTCATCGCGGGGGTGGTCACCCTTGCCCTGATGATTCTGCCGACGATCATCAGAACCACGGAAGAGGCTCTGCGAAGTGTCCCTGAAAGTCTCAGGGAAGGATCCTACGCACTCGGCGCTACCCGGTGGCAGACGATCCGGCGGGTCATCCTCCCTCCTGCCGTCCCGGGCATCATCACCGGATCCATCCTCTCGATCGGACGTGCAGCCGGGGAGACAGCGCCGATCATGTTCACCGCGGTGGTCTTCATGCAACGGCGTCTTCCGGACTCCCTCTTCGACCCGGTGATGGCCCTCCCGTACCATCTCTTTGTCCTCGCGACCACGGTGCCGGGTGCACGCGATAACCAGTACGCCACCGCCGTCGTACTGCTCATCCTGGTGATTGCCATCTACGGGGTGGCAATTCTCATCAGAAGTCATTTTGACCGGAAGGTCAGGTGGTAACCCATGTCAGATGAACCTATCATAACCATCCGCGACCTGAACCTCTGGTATGGAGCAACCCAGGCGCTGCGGAGCATCACCCTTCCCATCGCAGACCGGAAGGTGACATCACTCATCGGACCCTCAGGGTGTGGAAAATCAACCCTGATCCGCTGTCTGAACCGGATGAATGATCTGGTCACCGGCTGCCGGATTGAGGGATCCATCAGATTCCATGATTTTGATATGTACGGGCCTGATGCAGACCCGGTGGATATCAGGAAACAGATAGGGATGGTCTTTCAGAAGCCCAACCCGTTCCCCAAGTCAGTTTATGAAAATGTAGCCTACGGGCCGAGAGTCCACGGGATTCGTGACCGCAGTGAACTGGACCGCATCGTGGAGGGGAGTCTGCGCAAAGCTGCACTCTGGGACGAAGTCAGGAACCGGCTCAGCGAATCGGCCCTCGGCCTCTCAGGGGGTCAGCAGCAGCGGCTCTGTATCGCCAGAACCCTGGCCGTCAATCCGGAGGTCATCCTGATGGATGAACCGTGCAGTGCCCTGGATCCTATTGCGACCGCAAAAATTGAGAACCTGATAGAAGACCTCAAGAAGGAGTTCTGTGTGGTCATCGTGACCCACAGCATGTCACAGGCGGCACGCGTTTCTGATTATACGGCATTCATGTATCTCGGGGATCTCATCGAGTCAGGAGAGACGAGGCAGATCTTTGAGAATCCGAACAAGGAACTGACAGAGAATTACATCACCGGAAGATTCGGGTAACACAGTCATGACCGAGAAGAGCCAGAGCGAACTGGAAGAACTACACGGAGCAGTCGATGCGTACGGGGCATTTGCTCTCAGGATGCTTGAAGAGAGTATCACGGCACTCGAGACGAAGGACATTGACCTGGCAAGAGCGGTCGCCGGGAGGAGAGCAGAGTTGAAAACCCGGTTTATCCCGGTTGAGGATGCGTACTTCCAGTACCTCGCCCTCTACCATCCGGTTGCACGGGATATGCGGGAGTGTGTGGCCTCCATCAGGATCATCTATAACCTGGAACGGATCGGCAGAATGGGATTCGATATCGCCCAGACGACGATCACTCTCACCGAGTGCTGCGGTGTCGCTGATCCGACAGCACTGGTGGTGATGGGGAGACGGGTCACCGGGATGATCGGTGACGCCCTTGGTGCCTTCAGAGAGCGATCTCCGATCAGGATCGCGGATATGAGTGAGCGTGACAAGGAGATAGACAGCCTGTACTGCAGCGTGATGGCCGGGTACATCAGACAGATGCAGAATCAGAAGGATATCGTCCCGATCCTGACCAGGTTTGTGATCATCGACCGGTATCTGGAGCGATGCGGCGATCAGGCCTGCAATATGGCTGAGATGATCGTATACATGGTGACCGGCGAGCGGGTGGAGATTCGTTGAATATCATCGACTGAGTCGGGAGAAATTCTCCCATCATCCGCAGAGTCCCAGCCTCTCCCTGCATCAGGGGTAATCCGCCAGTCCGCCTGCAGCTGAAGAAAGTGTTTTCAGCCACCCCCTGGACTTCATAGGGATATGATACAGGAGCACCTGGCGATTGAAGGGATTCCTGCAACCCTCTGGGGTGAGGAGTCTGATACCGTGGTGATCGCGGTTCACGGACAGTCCTCCCATAAGGAAGACCTCGTCATATCCATTCTTGCAGACGAGGCAGCCAGAAGAAGGTATCAGGTACTGAGTTTTGACCTGCCAGAACATGGCGAACGAAAGACCGAAAAGACCCCGTGCACGGTCCGGCAGTGTTCCCATGACCTGGGCGTGATCGGGCGGTATGTTACCGGCAGGTGGCGTGATATCCGCCTGTTCGCCTGCAGCATGGGTGCCTACTTCAGCCTCCGTGCGTACCCGGACCTGCCGGTATCCGTCGCCCTCTTCCTCTCTCCGGTGGTGGACATGGAACGGATCATCCGGAATATGATGAACTGGTTTGAGATTACCCCTGAAATGCTCGAGAGAGAAGGGGAGATCAGAACGCCGGCCGGCCAGACACTCGTCTGGGACGATTACCGGTATGTCATCGATCATCCGGTGAGACGGTGGGGGACTGAAACCTTCATCCTGTACGGTGGCAGGGATGAAATCTGTGAACCGGATACTATCCACCGGTTCACCGGGATGTTTCACGGTACCCTTACGATCATGGAAGAGGGAGAACATTTCTTCCATACCGATGAGCAGCTGCAGACCGTTCGGGACTGGGTATCAGCCAGCATCGGTCATTCACCCGGATCAGGATGACCGGGGAGGAATGTTCGATGCCAGGGAGTGATGACCGGCCCTCCCGCCTTCACCGCGACTCACGGGGAATGGCAGCGAGCAGGAGGGTTATCACCGAGAGGATGGGCCCGGCCATCATCGAGAGATGAAATCCGTGCATGAATACCGCAGGATCGAGATCTGAGAAGGCTCTCACCCCTCCGTCTGCGGTTGCCATCGTGAAGATCATCGCATAGAGAGCGGTACCGAGGACGCTTCCCAGGTACGTCGCCGTCACCAGAAGGGAGGAACCGGTCCCTTTCTCATCATCAGGTGCGGTATCCACCACCCGGCTGGCAGCAGGTGCCCCGGCAATTCCCCGGAAGAGCCCCAGCAGAAGGAGAGAGAGTAGAAGCGGAAGAATCCCGGAGACAGGGGTGATGAGCATATATCCCGTGGAGGGCCACGAGAGTGATGGCAGCTGCAATCACGGATGGTCTGCGGCTGGTAAGGTCACCCCATCTCCCGACCGGGATGCCGAGGAGAGCGGTGATTACCGGTGAAACGAGGAGACAGAGCCCATCCAGGCATCCAGAAAGAAGGGGAGGAGGTAGATCATTTCCGTGTATACCCAGGCAAATATCAGCATGACCATGAAAGCAGCGGTACATTCCCATATCCTGAATATTATGATGGAAAAGAGCGGATCCTCGATCTTCAGGCTCCGGCTGATGTCTCATACCAAGAGACGGCGCAGAGGATGAAGGTGACCTGGATCTGCGGACCAGAGAGCCCGAGCTGGACGAGCCGTTCGAGCAGATAGACACCGGTCGCCATGATGATAAAGGAGGAAGGCTCCAGGACGGTCAAACCGTCGCTTCTCTCCCGGCCGGCCGGGGGGATTGACCAAGAGTCCGAAGAGGATGATGAGCAGTCCAATCGGAAGATTGATCAGGAATGCCCAGTGCCAGGAGAGATACTGGATGATTAACCCCCCCTGGCAGGTCCTGCTGCGACGCCGACCGATACGGAGATCGAGACAGCGCCCATTGCCACCCCGAGCATCTCACGGGGGAGGGAGGTGACGCAGTGGAGGGTTGCGGTTCCCGCGATCATGGCTGCGCCCGTCCACTGAATGACACGCGATGCCAGGAGTATCCCAAGATCAGGGGAGGATCCGCAGAAGAGAGAACCTGAGGTGAATATCCCCACACCACAGATGAAGATGAGCCGGATGCATCCTTGTTCTGCATCTTCCCTAAGACGAGGATAAGCCCTGCAATCATCAGGAGATAGGTGATGATCACCCAGGAGACGGTTCCGGCATCGGTCCCGAACGAGGCTGATATCTCTGGGATGATGATCGCGACGATGGAGTTGTCAAGTCCGTCTATAAAACATCCCGATCGCTGCTGCAGTGAGGGGGAGTTACTGGTGGAGAGGATGAGTGGTGATCGGGGATATGAATGAGAAAGGTGGCATCAAATCCGGCATAGGGTTCTGTGACAACGGTTCCTGCCTGCCGGGGGAGAGATCCCCCTCGGAAGGGATTACCCCCTGACTTCAGGCGATCTGATGTCCCAGTCCGCTGCATCCAGGATCTCAAATATCTTCACGATGGCACTGACCAGTTCTTCCTTCATCACCAACCCCTTTTCACGGCTCGCCTTCGTGGGATCCCCGGTTGTCCCGCAGGTGGTCAGCTCAGAAAAGAGCCACTTGACCTCGCCGTACGGAGGGAGCCGCGGAACAACACCGGCAGCATGTTCAGGCTGACAGAGGGAGGGGAAGAGGGCGAGGGCCATGGAGAGTTCTCCTTCCCCGCCATGGCCGAGACCGTCCCAGACCTCAAAGAATCCGGGAGGAAGGATGGTCAGCAGGGTGTTCCACCAGGCATCAAGTGTGACGATCCGCATCTCAGGGTGAGCAACCTTCACGCTCCGGCCTGCCATCTCAACCGGGGCGATGTTCCCGTCATGCCCGTTGAGAATGAAGACCCGGTATATCCCCTCCCGGTGCAGTGAGGTGAGGATATCGCGGATAAGAGCGGTCTCGGTCTCAAACGTCAGGGATACCGTGAACGGGAAGTCCCGGTAATGTTCACTCATCCCGTACGGAACCGGGGGGAGGACAGCAGTATCCGGGACCCGGGCAGCAACCTCACGGGCGAGGAGGTAGGCGGTGAGAGCATCGGTTCCGAACGGGAGGTGTGGCCCGTGGCTCTCAAGGGATCCAAGGGGGAGGATGACCTTCTGAAACGGATGCTCCTGATAGTCTGCAGCTGTCAGGTGTTGTATCTCTCGCTGATCTTTTTCCATGCCCATGCTCTGATGGAAGGGTACGGTGTTGTGCCTTATAGAACTGGTGATGATCACTCCGGTTCCGCCTCCCTGCTCCGGACCAGGGACGGATCTGCGGATCCGGGAGTGGGATACCAGGCAGGATTGAATTCTTTCGGGACCCGGGTCGTCAGGGACGAAGAGGAAGAGACCGGTTTATCCCTTCCTCCCATCGGCCAAGGTGGTTCTGGTCAGGTTCAGAATCCTTATCATCCGCGGGTTCTGAATAACTACTATGGAAGTGATCAATCTCGCTGAACACCTGAATAAAGCCGGAATGGACCACAAAGCAGGGATTCGGATCATCAGGGCAACCGGTGATGAGACATGCTCGCTCTATGTGGCAGAGATCCTGCCCAACACCTGGTTGCATGCACACTACCATCAGCACGGGATCGAGATCTACCAGATCATGGAAGGGAAGGGGGTCATGAGGATCGGAACCCGGGACCATACCGGGACTGCCTGGAAAGAGGAGCATGCGGTTGCGGCGGGCGACTGTTTCACCGTGCCTGAAGGAGGGGTCCATCAGCTCGGCAATCCGACACACCAGCGGCTCATCGCCTGTTTCATCTGCCCGCCGTCACACCTGGGAGATGACCGGTTCTTTATGGAGGAGGGATGAGACGGTACCGGTTCAGGAAGATCGATGCATTCGTATCCGGATCATCGGCTGGCAATCCGGCCGGGTATATCTTTTCTGACGGGCCGGCACCGGATGCAGAGATGCAGCAGATCGCCAGGGAGCTGAAAGGGTTTGTCTCTGAAGTCGGGGTTGTCACCCCGGGGACCGGAACCGAGGAGTTCATCATCAGGTACTTCTCGTGTGAACGAGAGGTGGATTTCTGTGGTCATGCCACCGTTGCGATCCTGGATGACCTTATTAAAAACACCCCTTCTCTGCAGGAGATGGAGGTGATCCGGATCCGGACAAAGAGCGGAGTGGTGGAGGTTGAAAACCGTGTCGCCAGAGAGGGGAGGGTGAATATTCATGCCCCGCCCCCGCAGTTCATTGACCGGGTCCCTCCCCTGAATGAGACCGCCGGGGCACTCGGCCTTGAGGGTTCAGACCTCAACGATGAAATCCCGCCCGGTGTCGTTCATGTCGGACAGAACATCCTCATCATCAGACTCCGGACACTCAGGGCCTGCTTGAGGTGTTCACCCGATTATGAGAGACTCCGTACCTTCGCCCGCTCCCATGGGATTGAGGTGATCCATATCTCCAGTGATGAGGCGGTCATCCCGGGTCATGCCTTCCGGACCCGGGTATTCGCCCCGGCCTTCGGATATCTTGAGGATCCGGCGACCGGATCGGGAAATGCCGCATTCGGATACCATCTCTTCAGGAATGGTCTCTGGGACGGGAGACCGCTCATCATCGAGCAGGGTCCGGATGAGGAACATCCCAATATTGTTCATATCTCACGGTCCCCAGACGGAAGGGTCGTCTTTGGCGGGAACGGAGTCCTCAGGATCGACGGGTGGTACTCCCTGCACTGATCCGGATTCAGGTGAGGGGTCAGAGATTCCCCTCACCCATTCCTTTGCAGATATACTGATAAATCGACTCCCTGCGGTGAAGACTGGCAGGAGATACAGATTAATATTAAGCGACTTAACAATATAGGAGATCAAATGATGCGGAGGGACGGGTATGGTTCTGCCAGCAGATGTGTTGACCCTGTCAGAGACCTGGATCCGGATCCTTAACC
>CAZSVH010000093.1:0-7572 GCA_964610235.1 uncultured Methanospirillum sp.
CGGCTGCCAGGTACCGGTACCATGCCGGATCCAGGATCATGGCCGTTGAGAGGGCAGCGGCCAGGAGCAGCCAGGCGATGAGCGGTATGATAGCCGGCTTCATAATCTGATTCCTCCCACCAGGATCCCCCGGAGGTCGGATTTGATCCGATCCCGGGATACCGGGTCTCCCAGAGCCGGAGTCCTGACCCTGAACCTGATGCTCCGCTGCCGTGCCAGGTCCGCAACCTCCCGGATATGACTCAGATCCCCATCACAGAGTGAGTAGAGGGTGAGGTCACGAATCCTCCGATCTCCCATGAACCCTGCCATCCCGGCCTGGAACCGCGATGACCCTCCCTGGAGGAGATGCCTCCCCGATATCCGGCTGACACGGGCGAAGAACTCACCGGTCTCATCCTCCTCGCCCGGGGATGGAGATGGCACCTGGTTCCATGCCTCTGAGCGGGCCCGGAGTGAGCTGCGGCTCCGTCGGCGATAGAGATGATGAAGCCGGAGACGGGGGCAGCACTCGTCGCGGAGGATAGCCATGAACCCGGGGAGATCCCTCCCTTCATATGAGATACCGGTCAGGTTCGGCCCCGATATGAGGAGCAGGGATACCGGGTTTTTCATCCCGATAACCGCCTCTATCTCGCCGCAGACCACCCCGGTCAGACGGACAAAGGCCCCGGGGTCACCAGGCTGGTCAGCATCAGGGAGATCAATGATGATGAGCGGGAGTCCCTCCTCCTGGGTCGTGAACTCCCGCACGTACAGGCGGCCCCGTTTTGCTGATATCTTCCAGTCAACGTATCGGAGATCATCCCCGGGAGCATACTCCCGGAACGATCGGATACCGAATCCCTGGACCGGTCCGGCCCGATCCAGCTCCCGGCGCTCCCCGTCCTCCTTCCCGGGATCAAAGAGGGGGTAAGGGTGGACACTGATGACCGGTGCTGACTGGCCGGTGGCAGGAACCCCGACGACGCACGAGAAGAAGAGATCCGCCACCTCCAGGAAACCGCCAGGGAACCGGACCGTCCCGTGCATGAGCGGGATGAGGGAGTATGCAAGATCGCAGGTCCGGTCCCCGGGCAGCATCCACCCGGTGGTGGGACGGGCCGGTTCTGTTGCGCAGGAGAGCGGGTTATTTTCATGGAATGCCGCCCGGCAGTGTGGCGGAATGCGTATCCTGACCGAGGTCTGCACCGCCAGACGGGTCCCCTGCCTGATGACAGACCGCCCGGTGGTGCGGGTGACCATCATACCGGCAACAGACTCCCTGACCCTGGCAAGGAAAAGCCGGGAGCGGGTAAAGAGGAAGAGAAACCCGGAGGCTGATACCGCGAGGAGTGCCGGTTCATCCAGGATGAGGGAGAGGACAAGGAGGGTGAGGAAGGATCCGGTGAGGATGCCTGCGCACCTGCTGACCTTCACGGATTATGGCACCTCAACGGCATCCAGGATCTCCTTCACGATGGCAGCCGTCGTCAGCCCTTCGATCTCGGCCTCCCGGGTGAGATACATCCGGTGCATCAGGACGGCTGATGCGATCTGTTTCACATCGTCAGGGATGACATATGACCTGCCCTGGAGGGCAGCCGCCCCTTTCGCACCCTTCACAAACGAGATCGACGCCCGCGATGACCCCCCGAGGGCGATATCAGGATGGGAACGGGTTGCGACCACAATATCCCGGATATACTGCAGGACCGGCTCTTCGATCCTGACCGTTCCGACGAGGGAGATGAGTCTGAGGAGATCATCGGGCCCGGTGTACGGGCTGATCCCTTCGGCAAAGGTGCTCCAGACCAGGTTCCCCTCCGAGGCCCGTCTGATGATGTCAAGTTCCTCGTCTGAGGAGAGGTAGGAGATCCCGATGCTGAACATAAACCGGTCCCGCTGCGCCTCGATCAGGGGAAAGGTCCCTTCCAGCTCGAACGAGTTCTGGGTCGCGATGACCACGAAGGGGCGGGGGAGACTCAGGGTGATCCCGTCGATGGTCGTCTGCCGCTCGCTCATCGACTCGATAAATGCTGACTGGGCCTTGGGGTGGACCCGGTTCAGTTCATCGGCGAGGAGAATATTCGTGAAGATGGGACCCTTGCGGAGGGTGAACTCACCGGTCGCCTGGTTGTATATCTGTACCCCGATCATGTCGGCAGGCTGGAGGTCCACGGCTCCCTGGATACGGGCGAATTCACACCCGGTGATGAGTGAGATTCCCTTCGCAAGGGTGGTCTTCGCCGTCCCGGGCAGCCCTTCGATGAGGATATGCCCCTCAGCCAGAAGGGCAATGAGGATCAGTTCAGTCAGATCCCGGTTCCCGACGATGAACTCCCCGAGCTTGTCCGATATCGCGGCATGAAGCCGGGAGATGGCGGCGAGATCTCCGTCCCGGATCTCATGATTCCCCGGGTTCATGACCGTCCGCCTCCTCCCGGTTCCCGTGGCATTGCTCGTGCACCCATACCTCTGCTCATCTGTTTGCCGGTCATCATGCTCAACCTATCGAATGGTACGGTCTGATCCGGTCTCATCGTCTCCCCCCGGGATCGTCATGAGTCTGCCGTGCGGAACCATTTCCGGTGCTCTCCTGCCCGGTGCAGGCCGGGGGGGATTCCGCATCCTCTTCTGACATCTCGTCCCGGCTTTTCAGAAACGCAGGCTGCCTGAGGAGAATCCATGCCGGAAGAGTGAGCATGAGCAGGATGAGGATCACCTGCAGATCAGGCGAATTCCGGAGATGGTGAACAAGCCGTCCCGGCCCTTCCGGAACGGCGGTCATGCTGACTAGCTGTTCTACCAGGAGCGTGGGACGGTATGCGACCAGGCGGCGTACCAGTTCCCGGTTCCCCCACTCATCCCCCACGTCCAGCATACTGTTGATGAAGATGCTCGCATCAGCAAGGAGGATCACTTCCCCACCCATTTCTTCGCGGGCCATCACCACCCTCCTGCCGAAGGACTCATCTGAAGAGATCCGGTGGTTGCCATCGGTATCGATCCATCCCATGATTCCGCTCCTGACCAGAGGCTCTCCCCCGCTGATCGTCAGGCTCCGGTCCATGACCAGACTGGTGATATTCCGGACCAGGGGGTGATCCGAGTCCGGGGTGGTGACCGCGACATAGGTATCATTGTACGCCCGGTCGATACTCCCGAGCAGACCGGGCTGAATCCGCATGGAAGAGCCAATCCCTTCCAGGATGGCGTTCCCGGCCCCACCCTCATCAGCAATCAGGAGGGTATTGCCTGCCATGACGTACTCGCGGATGAGGGCTGCTTCCGGGCCGGTGTAGGGATCCACGGGAGCGATGATGAGCAGGAGGGAGTCGTTGTGTGCTGAAAGCGCTGACACGTCCGCAATATCGTGCGTATGCCGGTGATCCGTCAGGGCAAAAAACTCCGAGGTGCCGTTCCATCCATAATTATTCCTGCTATACTCCTCACTTCCGGTCGTGAGAAATACCCCGAGGGCCAGCAGAGTGATGAGGGTGATCACCCCTGCAACCGCGATATCAGCCTTCATCCCTCTCCTCCTCTTCCTCCCCCAGTTCACGGATCAGGACCTCCAGTTCCTCCAGATCATCATCCCTCTCCTCTCCCCCGTACCGGATCCGCTCGTATTCCCGGACAAAGGACCGGATAAGGGATTCGTACCGGTGCCCGGTGAGACGGCCGATCAGTTCCCGGGGAGTGAGGACCAGGAGACGGGAGGCCGGGATCTCCCCACTGATCCGGGAGACGAGGTCCTGGTACAGGAGGCGGGCCTTCTCACTCTGGGTCTGTGGAGGAAGGGATGGAGATCCGTCCACCTGAACCGGATCAGGGACCGGCAGCCCCCTCCCAAAACCGGCGCCCTCTCCCGCATCATCCGGGTCCGGTCCGGGTGGCTGCCTGGACCTCCGGAGATACCACCAGGCAGCCCCGATGAAACCGGGAAGGAGGAGAAGGGCAACCCACTGAAGATCCGGACCAGGGGGGCGGGTCTTCTGCACCGAAGAGATCGAAGTCCCGGTGGAGACGATATCAAACGAACCACTCACCGAGGAGTTCAATGGAAACGATGAGTTATCAAAGACGGTATACAGAGTAAAACTTCCCTGCGGTATCTCCACTGATGCCTCGTACTGTCCGGCCTTATCGGTCAGGACCGTCTCCCATGACCGGTTATTCAGCAGAATGATGACAGGTGCCGACTGTACCGGGTTTCGTGCCGTGAGGAGACCGGTGATGTTCACGCGGGGGTGGTTCTTCACGGCCCGTGCTGCCAGGGTCAGGGTGGTATCGGAGATCGGGATGGTGATGTTCCGGGATTCTGAGAAGGTCTCATCCCAGTATGCTGAGACGGTATGGTTCCCGGCCAGGATCTTTCCGACCGTGTAGGTATCCCGCACCTCACCGGTCTCTCCGGTGATCGTGAGAAAGGGGGGGATGGTGTCGATGAAGATCCAGACCGGCTGGTTCGAGGGATTCTCCCCGCTGATAAACCCGTAGATATCAAGGGTCTCCCCGTATGGGACCACTCCGGGCTGGACCAGGAGCGAGATAGCCGGTCTGCCCACCGCTGTATCCGCATACCGCCGGTCCCGGGCATCCTGATCTGCCGCCACCTCCCGGGTGTAATTCGCGATCTCCTCCCTCCCTTTGAGCACAGTGCGGATATCCAGGCCCCCACGGCCTGCACGGGAGGTGATTGAGTCGGTGACTGAATCGTACGACCCCCGGAGGGATCGCAGTTTTGACTCCAGGGCTTTTCCCTGGAGCCGGACGGTGGTGAGGGACTCTGGATTCTCATCAGCCCGGTACTGCACCTCCAGCCGTTTCAATGACTCCAGCGACTCTGAGGTATTGACAAACTGCCTGAGCAGGTCATTCTGCTGTTGGGCATTACGGGAGAAGTCTGCCACCTCACTCTCATTCATATCGAGCTTCAGGATCAGATTATCGAGATCCTGGAACCGCCTCTGGTACCGGGTGAGCTCCTCTCCTGCCGTATCCAGGTCCTTCTTCCGGATCGTGACCGCGATCGTCCCGCTGAAGTCGAGGAGGTCCTGCATGACCGGAAGGATATCGGACGAACTGTTCACCACGCTCTCCTGCACCACCCGGATATCGGTATGGTACCCGGTCCCCGATGGTTCATCCAGAATTGTGTAGAGTTGCGGGTTCAGCCCGTGAATCGCCAGGAGGATCAGGACGCCGGTCGCGAGGAGGAGCCAGGATACTGATCTGATCCTCATCCGCTCAGGATCACCTGGACCTTCCTGATGATGATGATGCCGAAGAGGAGGATGCCGGCCGCGATGAGAGCACTCAGCCGGATATGAGAGCGTGACTGCACAAAAGAGGGGCGGATCAGCTCCGTGATGATGAGGAGGCCTATCAGCCAGAGGACGAAAAGGATCTCAAGATTCAGGCTGGCAGCCCCGAGCATGAAGAGCGGGACCAGGATCATCCAGATCGTGAGGGCGAGTATTGCAGTCGTGTCTTTCTTCACGGGAGCTCCGGGGAGGGGAACGGGGTGCCGGCAGGTGACCGGGCCGGGGGGAGGAGAACGGTATACCTGCCTCCATATCCCGGGGGAGGTCAGATTCTCGGATACCAGTACTGTTTTGATGCGAAATATTTATACCTAATCATACTATAATACATAGATTATAAAGCGGTTGGGGGTATGGGGCGTCATTTTGACGGATTATCGTGAGAAGCGGGGGAACCGGTTGTGGCGGATTACCGGAGATTAAAAGACAACCAGTTAATAGAAGGGCTTCTGTACATATTTAAAGATGATAACCAGCTGCCGGTTATCCCCCCGTCTGCACTGAGGCCTGCATGAGGAGACACCGAAGCCGAGGAGAAGAATCACCCGGATCTCCCCGGTCAGGCGATCTGCACCCGGAAGAGCCAGTCTATTCTCCGATCCCGGATCTGCAGCAGGTTGCCGTCCTCATCCCCGCGTACAACGAGGCACTCGTCATCGGGAGTGTGGTTCTCCAGGCCCTCAGGTATACGCCGGCGGTGATCGTGATCGATGACGGGTCACGGGATAATACTGCCAGGATTGCACAACAGGCCGGTGCAACGGTACTCAGGATGGGAAAAAACCAGGGGAAGGCCCACGCCATCATGGCAGGATTCGCCTATGTCCGGGAGAAGGGATTTGAGATCGTGGTGATGCTGGACGGGGACGGACAGCATGATCCCGGCGATATTCCGCTCGCGGTGCTCCCGGTTATGAACGGGACCGCAGACATGGTCATCGGATCGCGATATCTCGCTCCCGGCAACTCAATCCCCCCCTACCGGATGGCCGGCCAGTGGATTCTGAACGAGTTCACCCGTATCCTCTCCCGGGTCAGGATATCAGACACCCAGTCCGGATTCAGAGTCCTGGGGAAGCGGGCCCTGGCGCATCTCGACTTTGACTCGTCAGGATACAACATCGAGTCAGATATGATCACCCATTTTGCCAGGCAGAATATCAGGATGCATGAGATCCCCATCTCGGTCACGTACGATGTGCCCAACAAGCACAAGATGAACCCGCTGCTCCACGGCATCGGGGTCTTTCAGAATCTCTTTCTCCAGCTGGCGAGGCAGATCACGATTCATCCCCGGCCGACCGGGTACGCAGCGATGCTCCTTGCTGCCCTCTATGGGATGTTCCTTCTCTCTGATCTCTCGCATACGGTTCGGTTTCCGTACCATTTCCTGACCATCGGAATGTTTACCATCATTACCGGGAGTTACGGAGTGGTGTATACGCTCAGGAATATCCCGGCACTCTTTCTCAGGCTGAAATAGGGGGAGAACCCCTATCCAGGGGGTTTTTAGGCAGATGGTTCCTTTTTTCTAATTGGAGGATATCCTTCGATTTCATGGAACCCGATTCCTGGAACGTGCAACGGGAAAGGTTACGGAGGGATGTACACGGGATTGAGGATTCAGTATGAGTGTTAAAAAGATCATCGCGTTCATCCCCCCTGACTGTTGAGAGTAATATCGGCATAATCAAAGACAGGTATTCTTCACCTTTATCGAACCAATGGTCCGAGCATTCGAGAAAAATGCCGGAATAATCGATAAATTATTAAAACCGCATCACCTAACTTCTTTTTAGAAAATCCGTCTCCCGGACAACATTTTGGATCAATTATCCAGTTGTTTACATTTCCCTGACAGATAGCCCCATAACAGAAATCCATGATAAGCATCATTGTCGGTACAAGACCCGAGATCATCAAGATGTCTCCGATCATCCGGGAGTGTCAGAAGAGACGGGTCCCTTTCTCTCTCCTCCACACCGGCCAGCATTATTCGTACGGAATGGATCGGGTGTTCTTCGATGAACTCAACCTTCCCACCCCACATCATCATCTGGACGTCGGATCTGGATCTCATGCAGCCCAGACCGGGGCGATCATGTCCGGGATTGAAACAGTTTTTGATGAGGAGCGGCCGGATGTTGTGCTGGTGCAGGGTGATACGAATACCGTCCTTGCTGGTAGTCTGGTTGCTGCAAAGATGTGCATTCCATTAGGGCATGTGGAGGCCGGCCTTCGGAGTTATGACCGAACGATGCCC
>CAZSVH010000094.1:0-7531 GCA_964610235.1 uncultured Methanospirillum sp.
AAGGCAGGTGCACGCTCCGAGTAGGCGAGCTGCCGGGCCACCTCCCGGTTCATCTGGTAGTCGCGCATGTACCGGTCAATCCGGGTGGTCAGCAGTTCGGGCATCGGGAGGCGGTCGTACTCCTCCCGGGTCACCCGCACCGGAAGCACATCCGTCTCCGGATACATCCGGGCAGCACCCGGGAGCGGCCGCATGTAGGCAGTGGATCCCTCCTCGAGCATCTTCCGGGTCTCCTTCGGGATCTCCCCGAATGCCATCTCCGCGCGCCTGATGATCTGTTTCATCGCACACCGGCACCGCTCCGGGGAGTCGGCGACCAGGATGACGCAGTCCTTCTCGCCCGCAGCGAGTGCCTTCTTCAGGGCAGAGACCTCCTCTGCGGTCACGCCGTACGCCGGAAGTTCATCGGTGTGGAAGAGACCGCCGACCCCGCACTTCTTGGCATAATCAGACATCTCACTCCCCAGCCGGCGTCCGGGCTGCAGTTCTCTCCCGACAAGGCCGGCGAACCCGTTCAGCCTGATGGCAAGGACCATCTTTGCGGTCCTGAGAATCCTGCTTCCGCTCTCCTGGAAGAGTGCGGTCACCTCGACAGGGTCTTTCTCCACCGACGCACCGCGTGCATTCAGTTCATCCCTGACATCGAGGAGATTCACCTGGCGGAGGACCTCGCGGCGGACCACCTCGGCCAGGAGATCAAGATCCTGCACCCCTTTGATCTCGACCCGTCCCCCTTCTGCGATCGAGACGTTCACGTCCTGGCGGATAGTGCCGATCCCCCGCTTCACCTTCCCGGTGGACCTGAGGTACATCCCGATCTCTGCTGCTGTCTCCTGCACCGCCTCAGGGGTATGGAGGCACGGGGCGGTGGTGATCTCGATGAGCGGGATCCCCAGGCGGTCGAGGGAGAAGACCGCATCCTCGATCCGCTGTGCCGCCTCCTCCTCGAGGCAGACCGTCTCGATCACCGCTCCGCCCGGGAGCCGTCCCTGGAGGGCGACCAGGGCGGTCCGCTGGAACCCGGAGGTGTTGGACCCGTCGATCACCAGTTTCCGCATCGTATGGATCTCAGGGACCGGGGTCATCCCGGTCAGCCGGGCGATAGTGAGGACGATATCCAGTGCCTCAGCGTTGAGGGGGGATGGCGGCTCCTCGTCGTTCTCCACCAGGCAGGTGGAGTCATACGCCAGGTATTTGAACCGGCGGACCTGCATCATCTCCTCCTCGGCAGCCCGGTCCAGCTCCCCCAGTTCTGACCGGGTGGCTCTGAGGAAGCGGAAAAACTCTCCTCTCGACTCTGCTGCGTCACGGATCGTGGTCGGACAGCGGCAGAAGAGCTTGGTTGCGGTATTGAGCTGCTGATGAATCTCAATCCCGGCGATGAGCCCGAGCCCGGCATAGTCGTCAGCGTTTCTGGTCATTCCACCGACCTCCCGGTGATCTCCCCGACCAGGGACCGGCCCATCATCTCCACTGCCTCAACCCGGCTCCCGGTATTCCCCAGGACCCACATCAGTTTCACCAGCGCTGCTTCAGGCAGGAGATCCTCGCCCTCAATCACCCCTGCATCCAGGAGATCGCGGCCGGTATCATACACCCGGTCACAGACCCGGCCGTGGAGACACTGGGATGTCATCACGACCAGGGTTCCGTCGGCGATCAGGTCACGCAGCCGGGCGATGAGCCCGCTGCCCACATGACCCAGCCCGGTCCCGGCGATCACCAGTCCCCGGTACCCGCGGAATCCGGAGATGATGGCAGGATCCATCCCCGGGTAAAAGGAGAGGAGACCACACCGCGTCTCAAGGTGATCCGCAAGCGCGAGGGTCCGCCCGCCCCGTCTGATCGCATCGTTCCCGAGTGAGACCTGCAGGCCCGGATAGGTGATGGTTCCGAGAGATCCGGCTCCCAGGCTCCTGAAGGCGTCACGCCGTGAGGTATGCATCTTCCGCACCCGGGTTCCCCGGTGGATCGCACAGAGATCATCACTCGTACCCGCATGCATCACTACAACCACCTCCCCCAGGTCTGATATCGCAGCGGTTGCAGCACAGAGGCCGTTCATGAGGTTATCACTGCTGGGCCGGTCAGCTGAGCGCTGGGATCCCACGAAGACGACCGGGACCGGGGTCCTGACCATGAAACTGATCGCTGCTGCACTATAGGCCATGGTATCCGTGCCATGCGTCACGATGATTCCGGCAGCCCCGCCCCTGATCTCATCATGGATTGCCCGGGCGAGCTGCTGCCAGATCTCAGGTGTCATATTCTCTGAGAGGATATTGCAGAGCTGAACCGCCCGGAACCTGGCGATCGAGGAGAGTCCGGGGATTGCATGCAGAATATCGGTCGCCCGGAACTGGCTGGTAACCGCTCCGGTCCGGTAATCGATCCTGCTGGCGATCGTCCCTCCCGTCGATACGATCGTCACCGGGGGGAGTGACGGATCCTGTACCACGTCAGCCGGCTCCAGGACGGTTGCCGGCTGCGGCCTGCTCTCCAGCATGAGGCCGGTCTCCGGCACCCCGATATTGTATCCTGAACTGAGTTTTACCACCGCCATCCCGTCACGACGGGTGATAAACGATCCACATACCTCTGCTTCTCCAATTCTGCACCTGACCAGATCTCCTGTCTCAAATTCCATATCACTCATTCCTCAGTCATCCTCCCGGCTTCCCGGACCAGTGCGGTAATCGCGTCCTCCACCACACGCATCCGTGAGGAGAGCCGGGTTTCATCATCCGTGAATATCTCTTCCCGCTCCTGCAGGGCAGCTGCCACCGCCTCAGGGGCAGGCCCGCCCGGCCGTGCCCGGACAGCCACTCCCCGGCCCGGGTCCAGTGCCCCTTCAATCTCCTCACGGGTCAGGCCACGGGATGAGAGGGTGGACCCGGTCACCTCAGTTGCTGCCGCGTCCAGTGACCCAAGGGTGATCTCCCCGCCCTTCACCGCATGCCCGACGATATGGTGGGCGGTCCGGAACGGGAGTCCGTACGCCCTGACCAGGTGATCCGCGAGTTCTGTCGCCGTGGAAAACCCTTTGGCAGCCTCCTGTGCCATCCTGCCGGTATTGAACGAGGCGGTACCGATCATCCCGGCCAGAAGGTCTACATCCCGGCGAATCCCGGATATTCCCCGCCAGAGATGCGGATTCAGGTTCTGGAGATCCCGGTTATACGACATCGGCAGCCCCTTCACGAGGGTGACCGATGCCACAAACTCACCGAGCAGGCTTGCAGCACGTGACCTGAGGATCTCGGCCACGTCCGGGTTCTTCTTCTGGGGCATGATCGAACTTGTGGAACAGAATATCTCGTCAAGATCCACGAACCTGACAAATGAGGTACTCCAGATGACCAGTTCCTCGCAGAAGCGGGAGAGGGTGGTCAGGAGCAGGGTGTCCGCTGCCAGCACCTCCCCTGCCACATCCCGTGCTGCGACCGCGTCCATCGTGTTCAGAACGATCCCGTCAAATCCGAGCAGTCCGGCGGTCATCCCGCGATCGATCGGGTACCCGGTCGAGGCGAAGGCGGCCGCCCCGAGAGGGGACTGGTTCAGGCGGGAGAGGGCGTCAGAGAGGCGGGAGAAGTCACGCCCGAATGCCTGTTCATACGCCAGGAGGTGATGGGCCAGGGTGGTCGGCTGGGCATGCTGCAGGTGGGTGAACCCGGGCATGATCGTCTCCGTGTGAGCAGCAGCGGTATCGAGCAGCACTCTCCGGAGCCGCAGGATCGCCTGGAGCTGCTCAAAGACCACTGACCGCATCCGGATCCTGATGCAGGTCGCGACCTCGTCGTTCCGGGATCTTCCGATATGCAGCCGCCCCCCTGCCTCAATCCCTGCACCGGCGATCAGCCCGGACTCGATCCCTGCGTGAATATCCTCGTACTGATCGTCAAAGGCCGAATCAGGCACCCCTTCCTGGTACATTCTGAGCAGGGGTTCCATCACGGCTCTGCCGGTCTCCCGCGGGACGATCCCCTGCCTGACCAGCATCAGCAGATGGGCCATATCCACCAGAAGGTCTGCCTGGGCAATATTCCGGTCAGCATCCATCGATGAGAGGAATGATTCGATATCGCGGGTTCTCACCCCTCCAAGACGCCCTTTCCTGACCACGTCCTTCATGACCACCCCTCCGTACCGGGTGACTCCGGGCCGGGGGCCCGGCTGCTTCCTCCCTGCCATCCGGAACAGGAATAAAAAATCATGGATTCTGTCACAACCTTCCTATATTAGAGTACCTGTCTTCTGATTAGTCTTCGGTTTGCAGCACCGCGGTCATCCCCCCGGTATCCGGGAATTCATCCCAAAGAAGAGATCCATGTACCAATGAGGGAATTAGGTATGAAATAAATGCCCTCATAGTATCATTTCCCTCCTGGTTCGGAGTAATCCTGCCGACGTGTTTAAGTCTCCGGATATCGTATCTCCTGATCACAGGAGTAACGTATGAAACAGACAGTCTCCCTCATCCTTATCCTTGCCCTTCTGGCAGGAACGGTCCTCTTCTGTGGCTGCACATCAGCACCAGAGCAGCGTGAAATTCCGGCATCGCAGGCCCCTGCAGCGGATGATGCGGTGAAGAGCCCGGGTGGAAAGACCGTGCTTAACATCGGGTACCAGCCCAGCACCCATCAGCTGGCATTCATGACCGCCTACAGCAAGGGATGGTACAACGAATCCCTCTCCCCGATGGGAATCACCAGTGTCAAGCCGTTCAATTTCCCGACCGGTGCCCCTGAGATGCAGGCGATGCTCGCCGGCGACCTTGACTTCGCCTATGTCGGTTCCGCCCCCTTCCTCACCGCGGTGGCCACCGGCCTTGATGCGAAGATCATCGGAACCGTCCAGACCCAGGGCTCTGATCTGGTGCTCAGGACCGGCCTGAACTATACCACGCCAGCCGACCTCAAGGGTCTCAGGATTGCAACCTTCCCGGCCGGCACCATCCAGGACACGATCCTGCGGACCTGGCTGAAGGAACAGGGCCTTGATGACACGAAGGATGTCGAGATCATCGCCATGGGGCCGGGAGATGCAACCACCGCGATCATCGCCGGCAAGGTTGATGCGGTCTTCCTCCCGGCTCCGTCCCCGACCACGGTCGAAGAGGCGGGTGCCGGAACCGTCATCGTCCAGTCCGGTGAGATGGAACCCCATCACGCCTGTTGTGTCCTCGTTGCCAGCGGTGACATGATCAGAAACCACCCCGATATCGTCAGGGAAGTCCTCTCCCTTCACCAGAAGGCCAACGAGTTCAACCTGAACAACACCGCCGAAGCGGCCGGTTACATGGCCGAGATGACCGGGATGAACACCGCAACCATCATCTCCTCCCTCTCCCGGTGGGACGGCGAGTGGATTGCAGACCCGACGGTCATCATCCCCTCGGTTACCGGGTATGCAGAGAAACAGCAGGCACTCGGGTACATCAAGACCCCGGTCACCCGGGATCAGCTCTTTGACACCTCCTTCTGGGAGAAGGTCGGTCAGTAATCCCGGGTACCGGTCCGGGAGCAGGAATGCCCCCGGTCTGAACCCATACTTTTTCCTGCTCTTTTTGGTAATGTATAGGTACGACATCCGGGGACGGTCCGCCGTCAGGTCCGGATACTACGGGACACAGAGATATGAGTACGATAAAAACCGCAGAAAAGCGTTCCCCGGTCTACCTGGTGGCATCGATAACTGCTGCGATCCTCGTCTGGCAGATCCTCGCGGACTATGTCGTCCGGAACGCATTCATCCTCCCCTCGTTCACCGATGCATGCACCGCCCTGCTGGCCCTTCACGGGACCGGGGCGATATGGGTGGATGTCTGGACCAGCCTGATGCATTTCGCTATCGGTCTCCTCCTTGCACTCCTGATCGGTGTCCCCCTGGGGATCTGCATGGGATGGTTTGACCGGGTGAACCGGTTCCTCGATCCCCTCATCGAGATCGTCCGTCCCATCCCCCCGCTGGCATGGATCCCGTTTGCCATCGTCTGGTTCGGCCTGACCGACTTCTCTGCAGGGGTCGTCATCTTCATCGGGAGCGTCTTTCCCATCCTCATCAACACGTATGAAGGATTCCGGAACGTTCCCCGTGTCTTTGTCGAGGCCGGGCGGATGCTCGGATGCAGAAACAGCCTCTCACTCATCCGGTACATCGCCTTCCCGGCAGCCCTCCCCCACCTTGCAGCCGGATTCAGAATAGCCTCCGGGGTTGCCTGGATGTGTCTTGTGGCAGCAGAGATGTTCGGGGTCTCGCGGTTCGGGCTTGGCCAGAAGATCTGGTGGTTTTATAACCTGCATCAGATGGACAACGTCCTGGTGTACATGCTCCTCCTCGGATTCATCGGGCTCTTCATCGACTACCTCTTCAGGTACGGGATCGAGCGGAGCCTGCTGAGATGGCGGATCGGGGAGGTGAACTGATGGGCAGCGTGGAGATCACCGACCTGACCCGGCAGTTCTCGCGTGAGGACGGAGGGACGGTCCTGGCCCTCGATACGGTCAGCCTCAGTATCGCGGATGATGAGTTCATCTCGTTCGTCGGCCCGTCCGGGTGCGGGAAGACGACGCTTCTGCGGATCATCGCCGGTCTTGACCAGGCGACCTCCGGTTCGGTCCTCGTTGACGGCAATCCCATCCTCGGCCCGGGTCCGAGAGTGGGGATGGTCTTCCAGGAGTACTCTCTCTTCCCCTGGCGGTCAGTCCTGGACAACGTGGCATTCGGCCTGGAGATGAAAGGGGTCGGAAAGAGCGAGCGGCATGAGATAGCGCATACATTCATCTCCCTCGTCGGCCTGGAACAGTTCGAGAAGAGCTACCCGTACGAACTCTCGGGAGGAATGCGGCAGCGGGTTGCCATCGCCCGCGCACTCGCCAATGATCCTGACCTCCTCCTCATGGACGAGCCGTTCGGCGCCCTGGATGCCCAGACCCGGAACAAGATGCAGGCTGAACTGCTGAGTATCTGGGACCGGTCAAAGAAGACGATCCTCTTCGTCACTCACAGTGTGGACGAGGCGGTCTTCCTCTCAGACCGGATCGTGGTCATGAGCCCCCGGCCGGGACGGGTCCGGTCTGTCGTCCCGGTTACCATCCCCCGGCCCCGGGACCGGACCGCTCCTGCCTTTGCCACCCTCAGGCGGGACGTTCTCGGGCTCATCGACGAGTCGGCAAAACAGGCAAATGATTAATATGAAATTTAACCACTTAGTAGAGCACATATACCACTGAGGAGATACGTCCGATGGTCAGAAAGCCCAACTGCATGTACAGGAATCTCGCAAAGAAGGCATATACCCGCAAGGAATATATGGGTGGGATTCCGGGTGTCAAGGTTGTCCAGTTCGACATGGGGAACCTTACCGCCGAATTTCCGATGGAAGTCCACCTGGTGGTGGACGAGAGCTGCCAGATTCGCCACTCTGCACTGGAAGCTGCCCGTATGAGCATCAACAGGAAGCTGAACAAGGAGCTGGGAAGGTCCAACTACCATCTCAAGCTCCGGACCTACCCGCACCATGTCCTGCGTG
>CAZSVH010000095.1:0-7368 GCA_964610235.1 uncultured Methanospirillum sp.
AGCCTGATCAGACAGGGAGCAAAATTCCTTGGGGCCACTGAGGATATGGATGACAGCGAGACATCGTCGGTGGTCCTTGATGAGAGCCTGCTCGGGGCAATCCCGTCCGCTGAACAGGTGGCAGAAGTTGTTAAATCAATCGAGGATGAGACGAAAGCCATCCTGAATGAACAGCAGGATGCCGGGATGGGAATATCTGAAAAGGATGTTGCCGTTGAGAAAAAACTGATTACTGAATGATGAGAAGTATGTACCGGTTGCAGACCCGGACCGGGATGAAGATCCGGTCAGGCCTGACGGGTGAGGAGTCAGATGTCCGGGAATCAGAACGTTCTGTATATTGATGACGAACCCCTGCTGAAGATGGCATTCGTGGAGACCCTCAAGCAGCAGGGGTATCTCGCACGGGGGGCGGTTTCAGGGAAGGAGGCACTCGCTATGATCGAGGAGGAGACCCCGGATGTCATCATCCTGGATGTCATGATGAAACCCATGGATGGATGGGAGACCCTCACGCATATCAAAAACCTTGAAAAGAGCAGGAACGTCCCGGTGATCATGCAGACCGGAAAGAGCCTCACGATCAAGGATGTTGTCAGGTACGGGGACCTGATCGAGGATTACCTCATAAAACCGGTACGCCTTCCTGACCTCGTCAGGGCCATCGAAGGGGTGAGTGATAGGCGGAAGACCGTTCAGACAGAAGCCGATACGGCTGTCAGGAACGGGAGGGACCCGGCCCTCATCGATGAGTACTCCCGTATCCGTCACCGTTCCATCATCAACCGCCGGCTCATCGAGATCCTGAGCCGGATTTACCCTATCCGCACGGAAGGGGAGAAGATCGAGACCGACTTTGACATGCCTGAACTGCAGGAGATCATCAGCAGGTTTGAGCGTGATCTGAAGCGATGCGGGGAACTGAAACAGGAGTTGCTCGGGTGACCTGAGTGGTCAGAGAGAACTCATCTCTTCAATCCTCTTCTCAACCGCTTCGATAACCGTTCGGATGGTCATCACCCGGGCATAGTACTTGTTATTGGCAGGAATAATCGTCCAGGGAGCTTCGGGGGTGCTGGTCCTGCGGATCATGGTATTGACCGCCTGTTCGTAATCCCCCCATTTCTGCCGGTTTCGCCAGTCTTCATCGGTAATCTTCCACTTCTTGTACTCGCTGTTCTCCCTCTCTGAGAACCGGCTGAGTTGCTCCTCTGGATCAATATGCAGCCAGAACTTCACTATCACCACCCCATTGCGCACCATCCGCTCTTCCATCGCATTGATCTCATGGTATGCCCGCTGCCACTCATCCTCGCGACAGAAGCCCTCCACCCGCTCCACCAGAACTCTCCCGTACCATGAGCGGTCAAAGATAGTGATATGCCCCTTCCGGGGAAATTTGGGATAAAATCTCCAGAGGTAATGATGCTGCTTCTCATAATCGTTCGGTGCCGAGATCGGATCCACGATGTATCCACGGGGATTGAGCGAATTGGTCAGCCTGATAATACATCCGCCTTTCCCGGCGGCATCCCATCCCTCAAAGACAATGACCACCGGGATCCCCTGCCGGTATACCGCGAACTGGAGTCTTCTCAGATCTTCCTGGTACTTCTCAAGGATTGGCTTGTACTCATCCTTGGTATAGGCACGGGTCAGGTCCACGGTCTCAAGAATGCTTGTTTCGCCGATATTCTGGACCACCCCCTTGACCGCCAGGTACCGTGACGGCTCCGAGCCTGAGGATTCCAGATTCTCCAGCCATCCCTCAATGATGGAGTTGATTGACCTGAGAACCTTGACATGGGCATACCGGATCTGTTCAGCCTCAACAATCACCCATGGACTGGCAGGGAGATCGGTCTTCATCAGTACCTTCTCGATAACCGGAAGATACTGACCATACTGGTAGATCCCTTCCTTCCTGCGGAGATACCGGGTCTGGTAGGTGAACGGATCATCCTCAAGATTGGAGAGGCGCTTTTTTTGTTCCTGTTTGCTGATATGGAGGAATATCTTGATGATAAGGTTCCCGTCAGAGGCGAGCTGCTCCTCGAAACTGATGATGTCATTGACCGCGTCAGCGGGCAGTTCATCCATCCGCTGCCGATCAAACTCCTCGATGAGCATCGAGGTATACCAGCTGCGGTCGAAGATGGCAATCTGGCCGTACGGAGGAACTTTCGTCCAGAACCGCCACATCAGGGTGTGATCCCGCTCAAGATCCTCTGGTTCGTCGGTGGCATAGACCCTGACACCCCGGGGATCAAAGGTATGGAGGAGTTTATTGATGATCTGTGAAATTCCCGACCCTCTCCACCCTTCAAAGATGATGATGAGGGATTTTCCCCGTTTTCTCACCTCACGCTGTAATTCACCGGCCCTGAGTCTGAGAGGCTCTGATACAGTATTGTATTCATCCTTGGGGATCTTTATCGAGAGATCAAAGGTCTCGAGCATGATACACCTTTCTGCAGTCTTCAGGCTTATACATTCTTCCCTTCTCAGCCGGTAGTTTTTCCCTGCGTCCGTGCTACCTTCCTTACAGGAGAGTGAGGGATGCCGGATACCACGATACAGCGGGAGCAGGTACGGCTCAGAGAGGAACTTGCCCTGCTCCGGGAATTCCCAGAGGCAGAGTTCGCCGAGATAATCCGTGAGGTCGGGTTTTCATGCACCGCGTGCGGCAGCTGCTGCAGGACCAGGCAGAACGGGCATGTATTTCTGCTCCAGACAGACACCGATCGGGCCCTGGTGCAGTTCCCGCAGGCGATCATACCAGCACCTTTTTTCGAACTCTGTGACCGGGAAGGGAGATTCTATGTCTCCGGGTATGCCCTTCGGGCAGACCCGGACGGGTCATGTATCTTTCTCTCTGAGAACCGGTGCCGAATCTATGCAGAACGGTTCTCCATCTGCCGGGTCTACCCGTACATGCTTCACCGCGAGCCGGACGCAAAGGGACGTCTGACATTCAGGCAGATCAGCGGTCTGAATGAGCACGGTGAGTATCACCATGAGATATCACCAGAGGAGTGCACGGATATTGCCAGAGCGACAATCCGGTACGAAGAAGCGTGGCTCATCCAGATGCTGGAGTTCTATGACCTTGCGGCGTTGAGATTTGAGCAGGAGGGAGAACGGCATGTCAGAAAAGTGTATGATACCACCATCAGGAGGTTTCGGAACGGGGATCCGGTTGAGGTATTCACCTATCACCGCGGGGCCTTTCACCAGATAACCGTCTCCATTGGGGAATATGCAGGAATTCTTACCTCGACCCGATGAAACCTATAAATGGGGCGATGGACAACTTAGTACATAGATGTATCAATCTGGGTTTTGTCTACCATCCAGCCCCCGATTCACCCCCCGCAAATGAACGGGCCGGGGAAGGATGCAGACGCCGCACCTGAACACCTGAACATCACCAACAACACACAGAGAAACACCATGAAGTCACAGGATATTGCAATCGTAGGCATCCTCCTCGCAGTAGGAGCGATCGCCCGGCTCATCGCCACTGCCCTGGTACCGTCACCGATCGTCCCGAACTTTGTCATCGTCTTCTACTGCCTGGCCATCATGCTGATCGCCCCGCGTTTTAAGGAAGCACTGGGTATCGGTATCGTCGGAGGGATCATCAGTGCACTGATCAGCCATTCCCTCTTCCCCCCTGCCAACCTGATCAGTGAACCAATCGGTGCCCTGGTCTGCCTGGCGGTATTTCTTGCCCTGAAAGAGAAGATGAAAGTTGCTCCCGCAGTCTCAACCCTCATCGCCACGGTTGCAAGCGGTATCACCTTCGTGCTGATCGTCATGGTCCTGGTTATGGTAGCCCCCGGAATGCTCTACAAGGCCTTCACGGCATCCAGCCTGTATGCATTCTTCACGATGATGGTCATCACGATTATTCTCCCGACCGCGATCCTGAACACCATTGTTGCCCAGATCCTGTATCTGCCGGCAGCAAGGGTTCTCTCACGGGGCAGGGCATGATCCTGGTCACCGGTCTGAATTACACCTACCCCATGGCAACCTCCCCGGCCCTGAGGGATATCACCCTCTCCATCGGTTCCGGAGAGGTGATTCTCATCACCGGGCCGACGGCAGCAGGAAAAACGACCCTCTGCCATGCCCTTGCCGGCATCCTTCACCATGAATTCGGCGGGATACTCTCCGGCCACCTCTCTTTTCAGGGCAGACCGGTATCCGAGTATAACGGTATGAGCGAACTGAACCAGCATGTGAGCATGGTCTTTGATGATGCGGATGCCCAGCTCATCTTCACCAGTGTCGAGGAGGAGATCGCTTCAGGTCTTGAGACACGGATTACATCTGTGGCAGACAGGAAACGGCGGATTGAGTATATCCTTGATCTCTGCGGGATATCCCACCTAAAGGAGCGGGCACCGTACGCCCTCTCAGGCGGGCAGAAACAGCGGGTGGCCATCGCGGCTGCACTCGCCATGGACACTGATCTTCTCATCCTCGATGAACCCACATCTGAACTCGATGTGGCAGCCACCGGGCGGATCATCTCCATCATCCAGTCACTCAGGGATGAAGGGAAGACCGTCGTGGTCGTTGACCATTCACTGGAAGGATACCGGGATGTCGCAGATCGTGTCTTTGAGATGAAGAACGGCACGATCAGCCGCCAGGGAACCTTCTCAGAATTATTCCCGGCACCACAGGGGACAGTCACCGCACTCTATGATGAACCGGATCTCAGTCCCTACACCCCGCCGGACGGTCTTCCGATCATCGCGGTCGAGGACGTCCACCGGGCGTACGGAGAGGTACCGGCACTCAACGGGGTCGATCTCTCGGTGTATCCGGGTGAGTTCGTTGCTCTTCTCGGTGAGAACGGATCAGGGAAGACCACCCTGGTCAAACACCTGAACGGCCTGCTCAGACCAGACACCGGGAGGATCCGGGTACTGAGCCTTGACGCCACCACCGAGGAGATCATGACCCTGGTAAGGCATACCGGCCTGGTCTTCCAGAATCCGGACACCATGCTCTTTGCAGACACGGTAGAGGAGGAGATCCGGTTCGGTCTGGAGAACATCAGTGCAGATGAGCCTGAAGCGAGAATCAGGGAAGTCCTTGCGATGGTCGGACTCTCCGGGCAGGAGAAGACCTATCCCCGGCACCTCTCCCGCGGAGAACGCCAGCGTCTTGCAGTATCCTGTATCCTGGCAATGCGACCCGAGATCATCATCCTTGATGAGCCCACCACCGGACTTGATGAGGAGGAGTCTGACCGGATGATGGATCTGATGAAATCACTCCAGAAACAGGGACACACCATCATCATGGTCACCCATAACATGCGTATCGCCGAAGAGTATGCCGACCGGATCATTGCGATGGAGAACGGAAGAGTGACCGGGGACTTTCTGACTGCACGGAGAGCGGCAGCGTGACCGAGATTCTGCAGTATGTTCCGGGAAACAGCTTGCTTCACCAGTTAAGCCCGGTGACGAAACTGATTATGGTGGTTCTCATCGTCGCGATGAGTGTCCTCTCACCCAGCCTCCCCTTCCTTGCCCTGCTCATTGCGGTTATCGGAATGGGTGCTGCGGTATCAGGGATGCACCGTGAGATTACCGGCCAGATTCCGTTCCTCATCATGCTTGCCTTCTTCCTGCTCCTGATCACCACGCTGACCGTTCAGGGGGGGGAGACCTACTTCAGTCTGATTCCACCAGATGTGCCGGTGATCGGCGGTGGTCTGCCGGTGACCGAGGCAGGGCTCGGGCTCGGACTGATGTTCACCTTCAGATTCGTGGTGATGATCCTCTCATTCCAGCTCTTCATCGTCACCACCCGGCCCAGTGAACTCGTCACCAGCCTCCTCGCGTTTCATATGCCCGTGGACTATATCCTGATGTTTCTCATCGCCCTGCGGTTCATCCCGTCACTGCAGCTGGAGGCTAAACGGATCCATGAGGCCCAGCTCTGCCGGGGGTACAACCCGGGTACCGGTGTGATCGGCAGGCTCCGGAGCCTCAGGCCGATCATGATCCCCCTGGTCGCCAATTCTCTCGCGAAGACGCAGGTTCTCGGACTTACCCTGGATATGCGGGGGTACCGGAGTAAAAAGACACTCCCCCTCCACGAACTGGAGTTCCACCGGTGTGATGTGGCAGCCCTCATCCTGATGGGACTCATGGTCACCGTTTTTATCGGTCACCATGGATTTCTCCCCTGAAACGGTTATTAATTGTCCTTGATCAGGCTCTTGGCGATCGAGAACGCCTCGTTTGCCTCGTTGATCTGACCAAGGGCAAGGTGAATCTCCCCTTTCTTACTCCAGATCTCAGGATTGTCCGGTTCGATGCCGGTCATCACCTCATAACACTTGAGGACCTCCATGAACCGGCCCATCTTCGTCAGGGTATAGGCCTTGTTCTGCCAGAGGTCCAGCCGCCGGGGATCGATCTCGATGGCACGATCAAAGGCAATAAGGGCATCATCATACATATCCAGCCGGTTCAGGGCAAAACCCCGGAGAAGAAAGGCGTTCTCGACCTTGTCTTCCGCAGTCTCTGCGAGTTCGATCGCCCGATCCGCGGCCTTGACGGCAGGACGGTATTCCCCGGTCTCGATATAGGTGGCAGCCTTCCCCTGCCATGCTGCACTCTCGTTGGGATTTATGCTCAGCGCCTGCTCGAAATCACGCAGTGCCGCGGTATGGTCGCCCAGATGCTGTAGGGCAACCCCCCGGTAGGTAAACCCCTTCGCGTTCAGTCCGTCGAGCTGCAGAGAGTGATTGTATGCATCCACAGCGTCGGCATAGAGCCCTTCCTTGGCAAACCGGTTTCCCTGTTCAAGCCATTTGTCTGCCGTCCATGATGACGTTCCCACGCATCCGGCAAGGATCGAGGAGAGAAGAAGGATGAAGCATAGGCTGGCGGGGATTGTACTGAATATATTCCGGGAAGACACCTCTTTCACCTGCATTGTGCCTTACGGCACCCGTATGAAGGAATGTTCGGCAGGAAGGGGGAAATGTCTTCCTCTTTCCGGCAGCCTCGTTCATCAGAGGGAATACTGGACAGGAGTCCGGGGTATCTTCTGGGTAATCTCTTTCTCCTTCTCCTTGTACAACAACCGTGCCTTGTCCAGTGCGACTGCAGCCTCATTCTCCCGGCCCAGGATCTTCAGGACAGAGGCCTTGTTGATCCAGTGTTCAGCATTTTCCGGACTGACCGCGATCGCCTGCTCAAACGATCGGAGTGCTTCAGGATAGTCATCTTTCATGATGAATGAGAAACCCCGGGCTGACCAGACCCGTTCATCCCGGGGATCGAGGAGGATGCACTTGTCAAAATGCTGAATCGCCATATCATGCTGCCC
>CAZSVH010000096.1:0-7332 GCA_964610235.1 uncultured Methanospirillum sp.
CGACATCCTCTACCCCCAGGTCGTGGGTGAACCGGCGCCGACGGTTGTGCCGGTTGGCCTTGATCAGGATCCGCATATCAGGCTGACCCGTGGGCTGGCCCATAAACTCCGGATGTTCACGGTTGAAGACCGGGAGACCCACATCAGTGTCAGGTCCAAAGAGGCCCCCGAAGATGCCATGAAAGCCGTTCATAAAGCGTTCAAGGGATCAAAGCGGTATGAGGGGCATATTGACATCACCGGTATCCCGGCTGATATCGTGAAGAAGACCGTCCGGGCGATCGAACGTACAAGTGGGGGATACGGGTTTGTGACCCCCTCTGCAACCTTCCACCGCTTTATGCCCGGCCTGACCGGAGGAAAGATGTCTTCGAGTATTCCGGAGAGTATCATCGGATTCACTGAGGATGAGAAGACGGTGAACCGGAAAGTCATGTCTGCCCTGACCGGGGGAAGGACGACCCTCCAGGAACAGAAGGAGCTCGGCGGTGAGGCCGACAAATGCCCGGTATACCTGCTGAACCTCTATCACATCATTTCTGATGACGGGGAACTGGCCGAGATCCACCGGCGGTGCCGGTCTGGGGAGCTGATGTGTGGACAGTGCAAGAAAGAGACAGCTGCACGGGTCCAGGAATTTCTGAAAGAGTTCAGGGAGAAGACGACCATCGCCACCGAGCGCCTTGCTGGCATGGATCGATGCTGATATCCCGGTATTTCCCGGAGTCCGGATCGTCATCCCGTGCCGGTGGCAGGGATTGGGATCCTATAAATACTGATCACCGGCAACATTAACACGGATTTTCATGAGCAATACGGGGTCACTCCCTCCATTCTTTTCGGCATTCTTTTTCTCGTTTAGGTAGGGGTCTGGATCCTTCCGGGCCCCGGTGTATTCCAGTACCCTGAGTTCAGGGAGAGAAGAGTGAAAATGCAAAAAAAGTCATGAAATGTGCCTGAAAGGAAATACCTGTTCAATGTCCCATCAAACACCATCGCGAGGAACCATGCAGCTTGCCCTCAATGAGAAACGCCTGCTTCTTGAGCTAGAGAAGAAAGGAACCGCATCTCCCGCTGATCTCGGGGAGATCCTTGACCGCCCCGCAGACTCGGTCATCCAGTACGGGGGCCTCCTCTCCCAGAAAGGCCTCGCCCGTGTGGACCGATCCGTCAGTACCCGTCTCGTCCGCACCGATGAGGGGACCCGGTACCTTACGGACGGTCTCCCTGAGCGGCAGGTATATGAAAGTTTTACCGGGTCATCATCCATCGCTGACCTGAACCGGCATCAGCACGCAAAGATCGGACTGGGCTGGATGAAGCGCCTTGGGTGGGTGAAGATTGAGGCCGGAACGGTGATCAAGACCGGTGAGGCCTCCCCGTCCCCAATGGAGGTCTTTTTACCGACGCCAGAGACGGCTCCTGCTGATGTCAGGAAGGAACTCCTCAAACGCGGACTGGTCACCGAGGAAGAATCTGTCCGGTACTCAATCAGTATTACGGATGAAGGACGGAGGATAGCAGCAGCCGGCCTTGACATGACCGAGGAGACCGGAACCCTGACGAGTGACCAGATCAGCTCAGGAGCCTGGAAGAGTCTCACCCTCCGCCGGTACGATATTACGAAAAAGCCCCGTCCTCTCTGGCCGGGTAAGATCCATCCATACCAGCGCCTGATCAATGAGATGCGCCGGATTCTTCTTGATATGGGGTTCACTGAACTGTATGGGGGGGTTGTGCAGGGAGCCTTCTGGAACTTTGATGCCCTCTTCCAGCCGCAGGATCACCCGGCACGGGAGATGCAGGATACCTTTCATCTGAGGGAACGGACCGATCTGCCAGCCGGGTGGGAGAAGGTACGTGATGTCCATCAGGACGGCGGTAATACCTCCTCCACCGGGTGGGGAGGAACATGGGATCCTGAGAAGGCGAAGGCAACCGTATTGCGGACGCATACCACCTCACTCTCGATTCAGCATCTCGCAGCAAATCCCCGCCCCCCGGTCAAGGCATTCTGCATCGGAAGGGTGTACCGGCGCGAAACGATTGATCCGACCCACCTTCCTGAGTTTGAACAGCTCGAAGGGATCGTTATGGACGATGATGTCTCGTTCCGGCACCTGCTCGGTTATCTGAAGGAATTTTATGGCCGGATGGGATTCTCTGATGTCAGGTTCAGGCCCGGATACTTCCCATATACTGAACCCAGTGTCGAGCCCGAGGTCTGGATTGACGGGCTCGGGTGGGTTGAGCTCGGCGGGGCCGGGATCTTCAGGGAAGAGGTGACTACTCCGTGGGGAATCGAGAGCCCGGTCCTTGCCTGGGGGCTGGGGGTGTCACGGGTAGCCATGCTACGGATGGGTCTCTCGGATCTGCGTGAACTCTACCAGAGTGACATCGACTGGATGCGGCGTATGCCGGTCATGACCGGCCGGACAGGAGGTGACTCCTGATGCCGGTCGTCTCGCTCCCGTACCGGTATCTCGAGAAGCTCACCGGGGCAGACCGGAGAACCATCATCGATCGGCTGCCGATGATCGGATGTGACATTGAACGGGTCCTCGAGGATCAGGTTGATGTCGAGTTCTTCCCTGACCGGGTGGATCTCTACTCCACTGAAGGGGTTGCCCGGGCAATGAGAGGTTTTATCGGCCTCGAATCCGGAGAAGAGACCTATTCAGTCTCCCCGTCCGGGATCGAATTCACTGTGGATCCCAACCTTTCCGCCATCCGGCCGTACCTCGGTTCTGCCGTGATCCGGAATATCACCCTGGATAATGAGGCGATCCTGAGTCTGATGGGAGTTCAGGAGGCGCTTCACTGGGTGGTTGGCAGGGGGAGGGCGAAGGTTGCTATCGGGATTCATGATCTCGACACGATCACCCCTCCCTTCCGGTACTTTGGTGCTTCTCCGGATCACCGGTTTGTCCCGCTGGATTTCTCTGAGGAGATGACTCTGGCAGAGATCCTGGATAAGCACCCCAAAGGGCGTGATTATGCACATATCGTCGCTGGAAAGCCGGTCATGCCTCTAATTACAGATGCAGAGGGGAAGGTCCTCTCGTTCCCGCCGATCATCAACGGTGAACTGACCCGGGTGACTGAGAAGAGTCGGAATCTGCTCCTTGATGTGACCGGAACTGATGAGCGTGCGGTTATGACCGCGGTGAAGGTGATCACCACAGCGCTCATCTCGGCAGGAGGGACGGGTGAATCGGTCATGGTGAACGGAAGAGCGTGTCCTGACCTCTCCCCGGGAACCCGTGAGATCAGTGTGGCCGCCTGTAACCGTCTCATCGGATCTTCCCTGACCAGTGTGACGATTGCAACCGTTCTGGAGAAGATGCGGTACGGGGCTGAACCACTGGATGAGGAGAGGATCAGGGTCAGGGTCCCCTGCTACCGGGCCGATATCATGCATGACTGGGATATATTTGAGGATGTGGCGATCGGGTACGGGTTTGATTCCCTTGATACGGCCCTCCCCCCCACCCCCACCCTCGGCCGTGAGCATCCGGTCATGGCCAGAGCCGGCCTCTTCCGTGAGATCTGCTGTGGGCTTGGGTATGCCGAGGTGATGCCATTCACCCTCTCGAATGATGAGGTCATGTTCACCCGGATGCAGCGTCCGGCAGACCCGCGTGCTCTCCGGGTCCTCCACCCGATCAGCGAGGATCAGACCCTCATCAGGACTGATATTCTCCCCTTACTGCTTGATCTGCTCAGGATCAACAAGCGACGGGAACTTCCCCAGAAGATCTTCCACATCGGAGATGTGGTACTGGACCTGCAGACCAGCCAGAAACTCTCTCTCGTATCCACCCATCCGGGAGCGGATTTCTCTGAGGCCTATGCGGTAGCTGATGCAATCTGCAGGGAGGCGGGGGTTGCGTACGAGGTCAGGGAGCGTGAAGACGGGGCTTTCATCCCGGGAAGGAGGGCAGAGATCCTTATCACGGGGAAGACCTGCGGGTTCTTCGGAGAGATCCATCCTGGCGTCCTTGCGGCGTTTGACATCGATCAGCCGGTTGCCGCGATCGAGTTTGACCTCCGTCTCCTCTGATCTCCAGCATCGAAGCGGCGGGTTTACCCGGATTCAGCGCAATCTGTACTGACTACCATGACTGCCCCCTCTTCATTCCCTGCCGGGCTGAATCCGGGAAAAAATGTTGATATCCGCGTTCTTGAGGCGATCTCCCGGATCGGCGGGGTCAGGATCATCCTCTACTTCGAGGAGGAACTGGCCCGGTCCTCCACCTATCATGCTGATCTGGAGCAGTATGCCTCAGTTCCTGATGATGAGCGCCCTTTTATTGAGATCGGTTCGTTCCTTGCATACCAGCGGAAGATGAGTCCCTGTTTTGATGATGCCCTCACAACCGTCCCCCTGCAGATCACCATTCTCTCCTCTCACGAGCAGGAAGGTGGATTTCCGGTCGTTAAAGGGGTTCTTCCGTTCCTTGATGAGATGGATCTTTAATAATCTTTTTATAATGAACCGTATGGTGCTATATTTCCGGGTGATCCCATCGATCGACTAACATTGATGATCGGTTCCGGATCAGGGGATAATGCATTTATGATTATAACGACCAGACGAAGTACCGAATATGGCAGTATCAATGTCCAGGGGTCTGGGAGACAGCCACCAACAGTTCAGGTCTCTGCAGGTGATTGTGGAGCATATCAGGTCGCAGGAACAGTTTCTCCAGACGCTTGAGAGAGAGGATTCTATCCCTGACATGGCCCGGCGTCTCGCCCGGGAAGCCGTTGGTGGAGAACTCAGGTCAAATAAGCGGCTCTTCCTGGACTTTTTATTCAACCTGATCTCTTCATCAGGGGAGACTGACCGGCATCAGGATGTCGAGTTCACCTACATCGTCATCGGGCATGATATCCTGGAGGTGGACCGCTGTATCCTCTGGTACGAGGACCTGCAGATCCAGATGCCGTTTGAGATCGGGGAGAAGTTTGGAAAAGCCATCCTGAAGGAGGATTTTGGTGATGTGCCCGGAAAGATCACTTCTTTTTACAAAGAGGCAGAATCGCGGTTTGATCGTGAATCGTTCGACTCGCTTGACCGCTGTTCCCTGCTGGTCCTTCAGGAACATTATCCCCAGTCAGCGTTCCATATCACGATGCGTCTTCCGGCAAAAATTCTCAACGATTACCCGATAACGCTCTGACTCCGTCCTTCTCTTTTTCACTTCCCGGGTAGGAGATGGTCCGCAGTTCCCGGATCTTCTTTATGACCTCTGTTGAATAGAGGGAGATCTTTCTCATCCGGTGGTTCTCTTCAGGAGAGGCGAGGTACCAGATCTCTTTCAGCCGGGCTTCCGCCTCATCGAGGAGGGTATTCATCCCTGCAACGGCCGGCCCGCCCGGAATACCTGACTGCTCGGGGAGGATAACCGAGGAGATGAACTGGAGCGTTCTTCGGTCCATCAGGGGGATCATGTCAATCCTGGCCCTTCTGACCGTCCCCTTGATGAAGACCGGCCCATTGATCGAGAACCCCTTCCCTTCCCGGAACCGATCCTCTCCAGAGGACCATATCTTCCGGTATAGGTCAGGAAGGTCGTCTATTGTATGAATTGTCTCGTTTTTGGATGCATCAAGTTTAAAGAAATGCTTACAGGCGTTATTGAAGAAGATGATCTCTCCTGCAGTGTTGAAGAGGATCACCGGGTGGGGGATGGAATGGATGGCGAGGATGGCAAGGCGGTAATCACCGGGTTTCAGTGACGGTGCAGGAGTCCTGGATGGCTCGGGCACCGGCTCCGGGGGTTTTTCTGCAGGGGGTGACTCCCGTTGCCGGGTGGTCGTCTGGTACAGTTTGTGTTTGTGCGCGACCATCTCGATATTGCTGTACAGCTCCCGCTCCTTGAAGGGTTTGATGAGGTACCCGAATGGTCCGGATTCGACCGCCCGTCTGATGGTGTCATCATCAGAATGGGCAGTCAGGTAGATGACCGGGATATGGTACTGCTGGTAGATCTGTTTCGCGGTCTCGATTCCGTCCATTTCCCCCTGAATCCTGATGTCCATCAGGATGATATCAGGCTTTTTCTCCCGGGCCTGCTCGATCGCCTCATGCCCGTCAAATGCACTTCCGACAACCTCGTATCCGAGTTCTTTGAGAGTCTTCTCCAGCATTACCGATGTCACGGCCTCGTCTTCCACGATTAATATCCGCCGTTTCATGGTGCTATCCTGACTCCTGGTT
The DNA here is from genome assembly GCA_964610235.1 of uncultured Methanospirillum sp. GTDB lineage: Archaea > Halobacteriota > Methanomicrobia > Methanomicrobiales > Methanospirillaceae > Methanospirillum. The sequence goes on from CAZSVH010000096.1 coordinate 6,227, forward strand.
TCTCATTGAACCGGATCGTGATCCGTGTCCCGTCACTTCCATCCATCGTGAGTAGTCCCCGGATCTGGTGGGTAAGCCGCTTTACGAGTTCGGTCCCCAGTGATGATCCCCGTTCCTGAGTATCGGTGACCGGTATTCCCCTGCCATTATCTGCCACTTCCATGCTATAGGTCTGATCCAGGTGCCTGAAGGTCACCCTGATCTCCCCGTCCGCCCCTGGCTCAAAGGCATATTTGACGGCATTGGTTATCAATTCATTTAGAATCAGGCCACAGGTGATGCACCGGTCTATGTCCAGAATAATATCAGGATCGATATCAGTAATGAATGTAATCTGCGCTCCCGTGCCCTGGTACTCCTGTTTCAGGTGATCTACAAGGTTTTCTACGTACTCGGCCACCTGGATCCTGCTGAAATCCCGGGAGTTATAGAGCATCTCGTGGATATGTGCCATGGAAAAGACCTGGTTCCGGCAGTCGAGGAGGATCTCACTGGTCGTCGGATCACTGCTTCGCATGGACTGGAGTTTCAGGATCCCTGATATGATCTGGAGGTTGTTCTTCACCCGGTGATGAACCTCCTTGAGGAGGAGTTCTTTCTCATGCAGTGAGGCGATGATCTGCTCTTCATCCTGTACCTGGTCGGTGACGTCATGATAGATGACGAAGATCTCCCTCCCATGACTCCGGGGAGTCCGGGTCAGACTGAACTCCCGCCACTGTCTTCCCCCCGGGGTGTCAAACGGAACCCGCGGGAGCGTTCTGGCCAGCCCGTCACCGGCGATCTGATGAAACGCCGATGAGAGTTCGTCTGAGCCGGCTTGAGAGAAGACTTCCTCGAAGGGTTTTCCAACCATCTCCTCCTTGCTCCTCCCTTCAATCATCTCTGATGCCTCGTTCATCTCGATGAGGGTGAACTGGTTCTCCTCCTCAACCTCGTGGAAGATGGCACATCCGGACTTCATCGTCGAGAAGAGCATGGTGAGGCGGTTCTGGCTCATTCTGACCTGGTCATCGAGCATCTTCTGTCGGGTAATGTCGATGATGAACCCTTCAAGGCCGCTGACCTGACCACGCAGTACACGGAGTGGATGCAGGAGCATTGGA
>CAZSVH010000097.1:0-7283 GCA_964610235.1 uncultured Methanospirillum sp.
GAAGACCAGGATGAACCCCTCCGGTTCTTCCTGTTCTGGACGCCTCCCGCCATCCTGACGATACCCGGAGATCCTGATTTTACCCTCATAACTGCCGGATTAGCCGGGGAATCGCGATTGGATGGATATATGCCCGGGGCAGCCTCATCCTGGATCCCTCTGGTTCAATTTTTCGGCGTCTCCTCCGGTTCCTTGCAGGAGGAGGGGTGCTTCTCATCATCTGGGTGATTATTGGGGCCGGTATTGATTTGACAGACCCGGGGCTGAGACCACCCCTCTTCTGGGGGCAGGGGGTGCTCATCGGATGCTGGATATCCTGGGGTGGACCGTGGTTTTTTATCAGGACCGGACTTGCATCATCTGCCGGCTCAATTCAAGAAGAGGGGGCCGGGGATGGCTCACAGGAAGAGGAAACCAACCAGCATGATCCCGGTTATCAGAGTCAGGACAACCGCGACTGATGCACACTTCCGAATCACTTCCCCTTCAATCCCCAGGCTGTCAATCACCGCTGCCGCGTTGATGATCTTTGCGGGAGCTATCCCGGAAGCAATCCCGCCTGCTACCGCATGGGCAGCATAGACCTTCATAAAGTCGAGACTGAGTACATCGGTCGACTTCTTCAGGATGCCATAAAACATCACGTTTGAGGAGGTCTCACTCCCTGAGACGAATGACCCAAAGAGCCCTAGCAGAGGGCTGATGACCGGAAACCCGATCCCGAACACCATCGCCAGAGTCAGTCCAATCACCGCATTCATATTCAGATCAGACATCCCGGGAGCAAAGGTCAGGGTGTTATTGATGACCGTCTGTCCTGACCAGTCCATAATGTAGGCAATCGCAAAGAAGGCAGCGGCGGCGAGGGTCGGGGCCCAGGCCCTCCTCATCCAGACTGATATGATTGTCCGGGCTTCAGCCCGGGTCTTCACCAGAACAGGGGCAGCGATGATCGTGCTGATAAAAACCCAGAAGTACGCCTGATTGAGGAGTTTAAGATCGACGGATTTGTCAGCGATGACATGGATCTTCTGCAGAGGACCGAGAATGCTGTACAGACCAGACTGGATGAACGGGATGCTGATCACAATGCAGAAGCAGACCAGCAGGATCCAGGGAAGGGGAGCCTTCCAGAGAGGGAGGAGATCAGCAGCACCCGGAACGGGTCTGCTCTTCCCTGTCAGAACCGGCCGTCCCTGGATCACCCTGAGCAGCAGGAGAACAATAATGGTCACCAGGCCGGAGAAGACACCGACGAGTCCGATAGCCGAAACCGGCAGGATATGGACGAAGAGGATACAGGAGAGTCCGAGCGTCAGCCCTGCGACGACTGCCGGAACCAGCCCTTTCTTAAGCCCCTGCATCCCATCAGCCACCCAGAGCATCCCCAGGGCAAATCCGGTGGAGACAACCGGAAGGAAGAGAGCAATATTGCCTCCCAGGATCTCGAGATCGAGATGAAAGACCGCTGCAGGCAGGGTGAGCGGAACAGCCAGGAGCGAGAAGGACGTCAGGGGATCATACCCGAGACAGGGAAGAGCAACCGCAGCGATTGGAGAAAAACCCAGTGCGAGCATAATTGGGGGCAGCATCGTCACCGGGGTTGCTCCGACCGAAACCAGAAACGACCCGAGTCCGACATTGAGGATCATAATCTGTTCGTACCGCTCCGCCGCGATGGATTTGATGTATGCAGAGATGGCGGTGATAGATCCGGTGAGATCCATCATGGTCACCTGGAGAATGGTAAACAGCACCATCAGGGAGATCCCGAATGAGGCAAGGACCCCGTTCCATGAGGCATGAAGCATGATCTCAGGAGCTGTATTGAAGAAGACCACCGCGATAATTCCGGTAATGATCCAACCAAGCAGACTCATCAGCGTCCCGGACATCCTGAGAAATACCAGTCCGACAAAGATGACTGTAATGGGTATTACCGCCAGAATAAAGAGATATACCAGATCCAATGAAATCAACCTACCAGAGACAGAAAGACGAATATAATAATGATCCAGAGAGAATACCCGCAATTGAATGGCATTCAGAGCGAATCATGAAGAACTGCACCAGATATATTCGAGGAGAAAAGATATGAATGTAGTGATAGTGCATAGCACGCCAGGAAGTATCATGATTGCATATTCGGTTCCTGTCATTCCCCGGACTCCGTCTCATCCCCCGATCCTCATGCAGACCAGGGTCAATCCCCGGCGGTACCGGTATCCGGCGAACACGAACCGGTGAAGACCAACATTAATATGACAGCACAGAGCTATCAGTAATTGAACCTCCAAATCGATGGACCGGGACACGATTCCCACCGGTGGAGCGCCGCAGGTTTTACATCAGGTGATATCGGGATACCGCGGCCGGGGTTTTGATGATGAAAGAGAATGCAGGGGCATTACCCGGACAGCGGCTTGCATCGTCCTACCCGTTTAACGGGAGAAGATACACCAGTATGCAGGGGCTCGTCAATGCCTTTGCAGAAAGCCCCCGCAGCTGGGATATTGCCAAGCAACATCTGAAACGCGGAAACATCAATACCTGGCTGCAGAAGATTGATGAGTTTGATCTGGATGTTCAGATCTTCAGTATCGTCCGGACCCATCAGGACCCGGACCTGCAGATTGCTCTGCTCATATCGAAATTCAGCAGAGAGCCGCATTTTTACTACAAGTCACACCTGATCACCCCGGTGACCCTCAGCAGGTACCACCTCGAACACACCTGCCAGGATCCGTCTCCTGATTCTACCCGTATCTGTTCTGCGTTTCTCAACGGAACCCTGAAGAGATGGTTCCAGATCATCTGCGACGTGAGGGGGGGAAACGAGGATCCTCTCCTGGGGATGGGACTGGTATTTCCTGAGAGGATACGGGATCTCGATCTCTCGCCGGATCAGAGAGAGACCGCAACCACCCTGTATCTTCAGGCCCTTGCCGAGGCATCCCGTGAGGGGTCTGACGGGCTTGATATCGACCGGTACCTCTCATCGCTCATCGGATTGTACTATCTGGATAAGGAGTTACAGACCGGGCTTCCCCTCATCGATGCCTTCCTGGAGATCATGGGTGATTCCCCGTACATGCTCGAGATAAAAAACCGGATCCGGGCAGATTACACCTCCCGGATTCGACAGGAACAACAGGAGACAATCCTTCAGGAAGGGCTTGACTCCCTGAAAGAGGGGAGGATCGATGAAGCAGTCAGAAATATCGACATGGCCATCGGCATTAACCAGGACTTTCCGAAGGCGTGGATGTACAAGGGGAAAGTGCTTGCCGACCAGCAGTTACTTGAAGAAGCCCTGATGGCATTCGATCGTGCTTTGTCTCTTGAACCTGATAATCCCCGGGTACTCAGCCTGAAAGGAACAGCCCTCTGTGGTATGGGGAGATACCAGGAGGCGATTGGAGCCTTCACCCGGGCGATCGAACGTGACCCGGCCTGTTCACGACTACTCTGCAGTATCGGACATGCACTCTGCTCTCTGGACCAGTGGAGTGAAGCACTTCCTGCCCTTGAGAAAGGACTGAAGGCAGACCCGGAGAATGCCATGGCCTGGAAAGACCGGGGTGATGTTCTCTTTCACCTCTCCCGGTACCAGGAATGCATCAGGGCGTATGCACGGGCAAAGAAGATCGACTCCGGATGCAGAATCTCCTGGAAAAACCTTGCTGACGCATTCTTCAGCCTTCAGCGCTATGAACAGGCAGTAAAGGCAGTCACGCATCACCTCAGGGGAGAACCAGGAGACGCACGATCCTGGAATATGAAAGGGATGGCCCAGTTTCATCTCAATAAGTTCAGGGATGCAGCAGAGAGTCTTGAGAAGGCATTTGAACTGGATCCCGCCGATCCTGAAATTATCCACAATCACAGCAGATTTCAGATAGAGACCGCAGAGACCCGGCAGTAGGGGATGGTGACCAACCCGCACAGAGGAACCCGGGTTGATGCGAAGTGTGGCAGCAGGAGGATTCTGCTCTCCAAATAATGTGAGATGATCCCCGTTCCGGTTCCGGTTGCAGTGGCGGCGGGAAAGTGATATCAGGTCAACCCGTGAGATACTACTGAGACATGCACGTAACGCCGTCATCAGAGTCGATTGTCAAGGCAGCAGGGCTGGTTTTTGGTGATATCGGAACAAGCCCCATATACACCCTCGCTGTCCTCTTCCTCTTCATATCCCCCACCTCAGCCAATGTCATGGGAACCGTCTCCCTGATCTTCTGGACACTCATCATCATGGTGACCGTCCAGTATACGATCCTTGCCATGAAATTATCGCAGACCGGAGAAGGGGGAACCCTGGTTCTGAAAGGGATTCTTATCCCCCTTCTCAACCATCCCCGTGCCGTCTCAATCTTCACGCTCCTCTCCATCCTGGGCATCTCCCTGATGATCGGCGAATGTGTGATTACTCCTGCAATCAGTATCCTCTCTGCCGTGGAAGGAATCCGGCAGATTCCGGGGATGGAAACCATTTCACAGCAATGGCTTATCCTGCTCGCAATTATCATCGCGGGATGGCTCTTTTACTTCCAGAGACGGGGAACGGAACGGGTATCACGGATCTTCGGACCGGTTATGATGCTCTGGTTCGTGACCCTCTTCCTCTCAGGAATCGTATCAATCTTCTTCACCCCTGAGATCCTGATGGCACTCAACCCGTATTATGCAGCACATTTTTTCCTTCACAACGGGGTAACCGGGTTCTTCGCGATGTCCCTTATTGTTCTCTGTGCAACAGGTGCAGAAGCCCTCTTCGCCGACATGGGCCATCTCGGCATGCAACCCATCCGGTATGCCTGGGCAATGGTCTTCCTCGCGGTTCTGATGTCATACCTCGGGCAGGCAGCATTCCTTCTGAGGCATACTGATGTCGTGAACCCACTCTTTGAGATGGTCTATTCTGAAGCCGCCCTCCTCTACATCCCGTTCTTAATCCTGATGATCGCGGCCACCATCATCGCATCACAGGCGGTCATCAGCGGGATCTTCTCTATAATATACCAGGCCATCACCACCCACCTGCTCCCGATGCTCCATATCGATTATACCTCGGATGAACTGAGAACACAGATCTACATCAACTCTGTGAACTGGCTCCTCTGTATCGCAGTCATCCTGGTTCTGATCATCTTCCAGTACTCAGAGAGGCTGGCAAATGCATACGGACTTGCCGTCACCGGGACCATGTCCATCACCGGAACGTTCATGATAACCATCTTCCTGCTGCGGAAGCATTACCTCCACGCAGGTATTGCAGTACTGGTCACCGCACTGGACCTGACGTACTTCCTCTCCACCTTCATGAAGATCCCCCACGGAGGATACCTCTCCCTGGTCATCGGTGCCTTCCCATTCGCGGTCATCCTCATCTACACTCATGGACAAAGAGCACTGTACCAGGCCATGCACCCTATGACACGGGACCATTTCATGCGGAGGTATAAACGGGCATACGAGTCAGGAAGGCATATCAAAGGGACGGCTATCTTTTTTGCCCGTTCCATGGACCAGGTTCCGGCGTATATCTCCCGGACCATGTTTACCAATGAGATCATCTACCAGGAGAACATCATCATCTCTCTCGATATTACCGATAAACCCTACGGAAAAGAGTTCTGGATGGAGAAGGATATCGGACCGGGTCTCTCTCACCTCTCCATCAGGTCAGGATACATGCAGGTGATCGACCTGATGAGAATCATACGGGATGCAGGGATTGAGGAGAAGACGATATTCTATGGGATGGAAGAGATCGTTACGAGGAATATCATCTGGCAGGTCTTCTACGTGATAAAGAGGCTTTGTCCATCCTTTGTCCAGTATTACCGGCTGCCTCCCCACAAAGTGCACGGAGTGGTGACACGGATTGAATTGTAACGGGTGATCCTTTTGCTGCCGGGCAGAAAAAGTGGGATAGGGCGCTCAACTCCCGGATTGAGCCGGAGCCCGTGTCTCGACCACACTGACAAGTGAGATTGTGTGATAGGGTGCAAGCCTCATCTTGCCAACCTGGTACTCCTTCCCATCGGTATCGATGATGATCACCCCGTCAGTATCAGTCCGGAGCACTGATGCACCATTACTCTCCAGAAGGTTGATTGTATCCGGCTCCGGCCCTTCACCCTTCCCGGATCCGGTACTGATAACGGCAATCTCGGGGCTGACCGCATGGATAAACGCAGCATCAGTCGCTCTCCGTGACCCGTGGTCGCCAACCCGGATTACCTGAGCCCGGACATCTCCAGAGAGGGTGGGGGCATCCCCCATGAGGAGGAACCGGACTGAGTGGTAGGTGATCAGCGGAACCAGGATCCCTGAACCGGGTCCCGGTTCAGGCTGCGCTCCATTGAGAAGGGATATCTCAAGTTCTCCGCTGAAAGGAACGGGATCGCCCGGGCTGACCCGGGTCACCTCAGTATTATCCTCGTCCAGTTTCGTGAGCAGATCAAGATACGACGGCTCCGTACTGTTCCACTCCCCCAGGAAGAGATGGGCAGCCGGAGTATGGTTGAGGATAGTGGTCATGGCTCCGGTCCGCCCTTCATCAGGTCCGGTCAGCAGGACGGCATCAAGCCGGGTGATGTTCAGATACCTCATATAATCCAGGGTAAGATTCCGCGAATCTTTCGTTCCGCCATCAATGAGCATGTTCTTTCCTTCTTCCTGAAACAGAACCGCATCGCCCTCCCCGACGTCGAGGAACCGGACCGTGAGATCCGCTCCGGTCACACCGATGATCAGGCAGGAGATCAGCAGACTGATAGAGAAGAACCGTACCGGGTACATACCAGCATTCGGTGGTTCCGGACAAAAGGTTCGTGGTCCCCTTGTGAAGAAGGGGGATGGATATTCCCCTCAGGGTGCCGGGTTACCCGTTGTTCATCTTCTCAAGGACATACCGGTACACCTGCCGGCAGTCTTCGAGCATCTGTATCGGAACGCTCTCGTTGACTGAATGAAGGAGGTTCAGATCTCCCGGCCCGTACACAACCACTTCTACCCCCATCTGTCGGAGATAACGGGCATCAGAGGCTGCCTGGGTGACCCCGGGCCGGACATCTCCCTTCAGGACCGAGGAGACACCCGCACAGACGAGACTACAGAGCCAGCCGGGAGGACTGAAGGTAGGTTCAGACGAGTCGAGCACCGTCACCGTTGCTCCGGATGCTCCGGCCTTCACGAGCCCGGCCAGATCATCAATATGACACCCCCAGGGTATCCTCATATCCATATCAAGCTCGCACCGCTGTGCAATGACATTC
>CAZSVH010000098.1:0-7254 GCA_964610235.1 uncultured Methanospirillum sp.
GAGTTGGTTCCGGAGAGTTTGACTTCCTCACCAAGGTAGTAGCTCTGGTCGCCTGCAGCGACGATGGTGACATCGCCCTTCTCTACCTTGATATCGACCTCATCGGACTTGTACTGGTTGCCGGACTTGCGCTCGACACGAACGGTGTACTTCTTGTCCTTGGTGTCCTTGGTGGTCTTGAACTCTACGGTACGGGTACCACTGGAATTGAGTTTTACCTGTGCGTAACACTTGGTTCCATGATAGTCGGGGTCATCGGGGACATCTTGCTTAACGCTCTTCCCTGCGCCACCCTCATACTGGTACTTACCAATCTCGTACGGACCTGCGGGGTCATCCTGGCTGGCGCCGTCCTGTTGAGTCAGGATCATCGGCGGCTGGTCGCCGCTTGCGCCGGTCATGGAGTTGCTTCCCTTAACCCAGAGGATGTACTCAGCATTTGGCACACCAGTGATGGTGACGGAGAACGGATTGCCACGGACAACAGTGTCCTTGTTTGCTTCGACCTTTACCTGATCGGTTGCAATCTGAACACTCTTGACAGCGGAGATGGTCTTTCCGGTGTAGTCTGAACCATCAGGTGCCTTGTACTGATCTTTCATCTTGTTGGCGTTACACTCAACCCAGGCAGTGTACACGCCGGCCTTGTAGAGGCGGTTGTTGTTCTTGTCTTCAGCTGCAGTGTTCCAGCCGTCATTCTTTGCGTACTTGGAGTGGTCGTTGCCTTCCCCTACCCAGTACCAGAGCTGCTGGTCAACAGTCTGACCGTCGAGCTTGTACTCCTTCCCGTTGTTTCCAACGAGCTGCTGGTACACACCACCGTCAGCGGTCTTGACCTTGATCTTGAAGGGACCGTCTGCTGCCGGGCTGTACCCTGCACGGGTTGCGATGCTCTGCATGTTGGTCTCTACGATGAAGTTCGCGTAGTTACCGACGGGGATTGCCTTGCCGCTGATGTCTTCACCTGCGGTGGCGTCCCAGATGCGCAGACTGAGGGAGGGTTCCTTGACATTGAATGCCGGAGCACCCTTCTCAGTTCCATTCCACTGGTACCAGATACCGGTCTTGCCGACAAAGATGTCGGGTGAGACGTAGAATGTGGAGGCATCGGTGATAGTCTCAATGTCTGCTGGCTGCTCGGTAGCCGAGTTGGTACCTGGCTGCCACCATGCGATCTGGCTGGCGGATCCGACTGCCGCAGAGACATCAAGGCCCTTCTCACCAAGGAAGACGTCCCCTCCCTGGCTGACCTTGTTGAGTGCTGCTGCTGCCGGTGATGCAATTAATGCACCTACGACAAGCGCCATCATTACAACTGCAATTCGTGCGTTCATTACATGTCCTCTTCGTAACCCGATGGTAGTGCCGTTAATCAGAGACGAACAGCTTCCAACCGGTAAAGGAAGTTTATCGTAAAATAGTATATTCCTATCTATTCCGGGGCTTTTATTTAAAACTAGTGATAAAATATGCCCCGTTCAGACTCTCCATCAAAAGGAGCCTGAAAATGAATCACCGATGAAAAATACAAAAGATATAAGGAGATCACCGGTGGGAGAACCTTCCTGATGATCATCAGCATCACGGATCCCTGCTTCATGCGAGCATATCCAAGACAGGTCCGGAGAGCGCAGACGACCGGTTCTCTCCCCCCCATCGCAAGAGCGGAGAACATACGAAGATACCCAGAAGACAGCAGAGGAGAAATCCAAGATGAGTCATCACGAAAACGGAAAAGAAAATTGGTCACAGCATTTACGCTGCCTACATGCGAGGAGCCGGATTTGAACCGGCGAACGACTTCTCGACTAGGCCCTGAACCTAGCTCCTTTGACCTGGCTCGGAGATCCTCGCGCCATTACTGGTTATCAGTACAGGATATTATAGGTTTGGGAATGAAAACCGGCCCCTCTTCCGGATATCCCGCAATCCCTCTCCTCTTACTGCATCTCCTGGTACCGCCGCATCTCCCGATCGCGCAATTCTGCACGTTTGATCTTCCCTGAAAGCGTCTTGGGGAGGTCGCTCACAAATTCTATAATCCGCGGGTACTTATACGGTGCCGTCACGCGCTTGACATGCTTCTGAATCTCCCGGACCAGTTGATCAGAGGGTTCATACCCCGGTTTCAGAACAATAAATGCCTTGACCAGCATTCCCCGGCGAGGATCCGGGGAGCCGCCAACGGCAGACTCCTGAACCGCGGGGTGTTCCTGCAGGGCACTCTCCACCTCGAAGGGGCCGATACGGTACCCTGAACTCTTGATCACGTCATCATCCCGGCCGACAAACCAGAAATACCCGCTATCATCCATGTACGCCTTGTCACCGGTGTAATAGAATCCATCTTTAAAGGATTCGGCATTCGCCTCAGGATTGTCGAGATACTCGATGAAGAGACCAACAGGACGGGGATTGAGACTGATTGCGATCCTTCCTTCAATCCCCTGTTCCACGGGGTTTCCATCGTCATCGAGCAGACGGATGTCCCACCCCGGGACAGGTCTGCCCATGGAGCCGGGTTTGTGCTCCATACACGGGAAGGTGGCGACACAGGCACAGGTTTCACTCTGTCCGTACCCCTCATAAATTGGGAGACCGGTCTCCTCTTTCCATATTCTGATGACCTCAGGATTGAGAGGTTCACCTGCTGAAGTGCAGTGCCGCAGCGATCGGAGATCATACCGAGCCAGGTCCGCGATGATCAGCATCCGGTAGATCGTCGGTGGACAGCAGAAGGTGGTGATCTCGTATTTTTCAATAAGAGGGAGGAGTTCAGTCGCCTTGAACTTCCCCCGGGCATCATAGACGAAGATACAGGCGCCCTCAATCCACTGGCCGAAGATCTTTCCCCAGGCACATTTCGCCCAGCCGGTGTCAGACGAGGTGAAGTGGAGATCATTGGACCTGAGATCATGCCAGAACCGGGCAGTGACGATATGACCGAGCGGATACGCATGGTTATGCAGAACCATCTTCGGTTCACCAGTTGTCCCGGAGGTGAAATAGATAAGCATCGGATCAGACGCATGAGTCTTCTGCGCAAAGGGCATGCTAATCGATGACCGGGATACCGGGGCCGGATAACAGAGTTCATACCGGTAACTGATCCAGTTCTGCAGGTCACCATCCACGAGTATCCGCTGCTTCAGCGACGGACAGTACCGGCAGATCTTCTCCACCTTGTCCGAGTTCTCCATATCGGTGATGATCAGCGAGAACCTGCCTGCATTGATCCGGTACTGGAGATCCTTGGGAGTGAGCATGGTCGGGGAGGGGCATACCACGGCCCCGAGTTTGATGAGGGCGATGACAAATATCCACCATTCAGGAACCCGGTGGAGCATGATCATGACACGATCCCCTTTTTTCACCCCGTACTTGATCAGGATGTTGGCGGCCTCAACAGAGAGATTCCGAAGATCACGGAAGGTATACTTCTTCTCCTGGCCCTCCTGGTTCACCCAGATCATTGCCAGTTTGTTGCGATCAACCTCTGCCCAGTGGTCGATGACATCAACTCCGAAGTTGTAGAACTCGGGGACATCAATCGAGAAGTCACGGACAGTATCCTCGTATGAGGTCATCCGGTGAGGGATCTCCTGCTTCATTACAGGAAAGGTTGGAAACCAGGGGATATGATACTATCAGGAGATGAGTGACCATCCGTTCAACCCCCCATTCAGGACGTGAATACACCAGATTAAAACCATTTAAATGAGATTGTGAGAAAACGCCCGATTCAGGCGCAAATCGCCTTTTTTACCATTAGTATTATGACAGGTCAGATCCCATGATATCTGCAATGGAAGAGAAACAATACGAATCCTTAAAGATTGAAAATATCGTAGCATCCGGAGCAATCGCTGATTCTATTGATTTAGAAGTTATTTCCAACAATATCGAGAACTGTGAACTCAATACCAAGCGCTTTCCCGGTGCCGTTTACCGGATGGAGAATCCGAAGATCGCATCCCTCATCTTTTCTTCAGGAAAGGTCGTGCTCACGGGAATCCGTGACGACCAATCCCTGGAGACCGGTCTGAAACTGATCATCGGAAAGATGAAGGAAGCGGGAATCGCCTGCTATGATGAGCCGCGAGTGGCAGTCACGAATATCGTCTGTTCCTATGATATCGGGAACAAGATCAACCTCAACAAGGTGGTCATGACCCTGAGTCTGGAAAACATTGAGTATGAACCAGAACAGTTCCCCGGGCTGGTATACCGGATTTCTGACCCGAAGATCGTCGCCCTTCTCTTCTCATCTGGAAAGATCATCCTGACCGGTGGGAAGAACATGGAGGATATCAAGCGCGGTCTGGCATTCCTCGAGCAGAAGCTCGGCAGCATCATGTAGGATGCCCCCTTCTTTTTTTATTGCCAGAACCGGTGTGTCCTGATAAAATTCCGTTCAGCCTTAAGGATCTCACGGTAGAGCGGGTCTCCCTCAGTCCAGGTTGCCAGAATCCGTGAGGCGGTGTCAGGACCAACCCCCTTTGCGGCCAGGACAAGAACAGCTTTCTTCCCGCTTGAGAGGACGATATTTGCATTTCTGATGAGACGCCGTTCTATCTCCTCTTCCTGCGGGGTTTTCTTCTTCTTGTTCGCCAGCCCGTACAGGTCCTCCTCATAGGGTTTGATGGCAGCGATGAGCCGGGCGCCGCAGGAACCACAGACCGGAGGATCCGGTACCCGGTCAACGACCGTCCTGACCTTCCACTTCCGGCAGTTCATACAGGCCAGAATGACCTCCTGCTTTGCCAGACGGTGTTTTATCGTCGCAATGACAGCCTGATCCGCAGTCGGGGGAGGAATCTGATCCCGGGAGGAGAAGATACCGGATGCACCGATCATGCTCGGCGGGGCAGGAACCAGGGTGATTTCTCCGGCGCGGATCCACGACAGAATCTGTGCTGCATGATCTACGTCCATGTACCGGGTAAAGAGTTCACGATAGGTCTCTGCCTGAATGGCAGGCATATCGAGGAGATCGGAGAGCCGGTGAAGACTCAGCCGTTCATAATCAGCATCTGCATCGATGGCACCGAACTTCTTCGCCACCTGAACGAGTTTCCATCGAAAGAGTGAGGTCCGTTTCAGTGCCAGTTCCAGAATAACCCGGATATGATCCGGCTCCAGTCCTTCAATCACCTCACGGACATCGCCGGCCACGACCTCACGGGGCAGACGCAGCAGGATCCGGTACGCATCGAGTTCTATCCCAACAGTCGTCCCCCACCGTGCAGATATCAGAATCGAGATGACTCTGCCAAGCGCCTCGTTCGTCTGATGGCCGGCACAAAGGTTGATGACAACCCCTTCCGGGATGGACTCGATCGTCACTACCCGGTCTGTCGGTATGATCCCCCGGTTGGTCTCAACCGCATCCAGGTATCCTGCTGCATACCGTATGATCACCGGGTCCGGGGAGTACTTCTCAAACTCCCGGGTCCGTCTGAGTGCACCAACCTCACGGGCGACTTCAAACGGAACCGGGATCTGTTCTCCTTCCCAGGACGGAAGTTCTCCCTCAGCACTCCGTGCCGGCTCAACCGTGATCCTCCCCTCCTCCATCTCCAGAACCCGCCACAGATGCCCGCGGGCGATAAAGACCGCACCCGTATGGAGATAGGTCACCACGAATGACTCGTCCAGGGATCCGACCGTACGCCGGGAGACCATGTCATAGATAGGAAACTTCCGTTCATCCGGGATCATCGAGAGGTTCAGGGAGAGGTATCTGCGGGCCCGTCCGGTGGTTATTACCCGGCGGCCGTCCCGGCGGAGGAGATAATGATCCGCGAGCTGGGTGATGACCGGCGGTACCATCGAGGCTGCATCAGGACAGACTGATGCACCGGAGAGAATAGAGATGATCTCCTCCTCCGGTATCTCCCCGTACTCCACGGCAATTGCCGCAACCTGGTTCGCGATAGTGTCTCCGGCTCCATACGGAGGGATCGTCTCTTCAACAACCCCCTCCAGGGCTCTCCGGGTGATGACGAGCGATTCGGCAAGGTCATCAAATCCACTTGCAATGATGGTTCCGCGTGAAACACGTCCGATCCGGTGCCCGGCCCGCCCCACCCGCTGAACGAGCCGGCTCACCTCCCGGGGGGAGCCAATCTGCAGAACATGATCTACGTGACCGATGTCGATGCCGAGTTCCATCGAGGAGGTGCAGATGAGGGCTCTGAGATCCCCCTGCTTAAACCTCTCTTCTGCCTCTATCCTCACCTCACGGGAGAGGGATCCATGATGAACGTCCACCCCCCCCTCTCCGATGAGTTCATGTCCCAGGGACTCGGCAGTCGATCGGGTGTTGACGAAGACCAGCGTCGGCGGCCCGTTCCGGATATGCTTCCTGACCGCCTTCACCTGGTCTTCGAACCGCTCTCCGGTCAGCTGAACCAAGATGGAAATATGCCGGGAGACCGGAACCTCAACGATCCCGAACGGGCGGTTTCCGGTCATGAACCTGGCGATCTCCTCAGGATTGCCCACCGTTGCAGAAAGTCCGATACGCTGGTATTCCCCGGCATACCTGACCAGCCGTTCGAGTGCGATGCTCAGCTGCGCCCCCCGCTTGGTCCCGGCGAGATCATGAATCTCATCCAGAATGACAAACCTGACTGACCTCAGATGTTCCCGGAGCCTCTTCCCCATAAAGATGGCCTGCAGTGTCTCGGGAGTAGTTACCAGGAGATCAGGAGGGGAGAGCGCCTGTTTCCTCCGCTCCGCCTGGGGAGTATCCCCATGTCTGACACTGACGGTAAACCCCAGGCGGTCACACCACCATTCCATCCTCTTCAGGATGTCCCGGTTGAGGGATCGGAGGGGAGTGATGTACAGGGTTGTAAACCCGCCCCCTCTGCTGGCCAGCATCTGATTGAATACCGGAATCATGGCACTCTCAGTCTTTCCTGTTCCGGTCGGAGCGATCAACAGCAGGTGATCTCCGGCAAGGACAAGGGGAATAGCCCTTTTCTGAACTTCTGAGAACCCATCAAACCCCTGGTCGCTGATACAGGCAGCGACCCTCGGATCAAGTGCCGGAGATGTCATGATTGATCAGAGACATAAGATCGCCCCCGTAAGTCCCGTCAGAGAGGAGACACTCTGCCGTCTCCTGAACCACGGCACGCGATAAGGGGGAGAAGGGAGATCTGAATGTTTTTTCAATAGAATATCCTGAGAATTCATTGAACGCCGGGACCAGCAGGATTCGGCTGGTCCGTTCGTCAGGGGGAG
>CAZSVH010000099.1:0-7035 GCA_964610235.1 uncultured Methanospirillum sp.
CACGACGAAGGCAGGGAGCTCCAGTCCCAGGGCCGGGAATATCCCAAAGTAGAAGAGGAAGAGGAGGACCAGGACCGGAAGTCCGCGGAAGAACCAGACATACAGGGAGATGCATGATCGGACCGGCAGGGACCCGTATACCTGTCCGATCGCCATGGGAAGGCCGAAGCCGACCCCGATGAGAAGGGCTGCCGCCACCAGACCGACGGTGACGATTATCCCTGAGAAGAGGTATGGGAACCATTCCACGAGAATGGTCAGGGCTTCCATCAGCGTCCCCCATATGGGTGGCGTCCATTTTCGGGGGAGAGAAGACAGGTTCGGACTCTTACGGGCATGAGAAAATCAGATCAGTATGTGTCGTCAGAAAAGATGAAATGGCTTATCCCATCTCATACTTTGTCTTCAGTTCATCCCATTTCGGTGAAACCATCAGTTTGTCAAGACCGGCGTTGATGGTCTCAAGGAGCCCGGTGTCAGCCTTCCTGATAGCAACCCCGTACTCTTCACCGGTGTTGATCTCTCCGACGATGCTGATCGGCTTTCCGGCAATTGCATCGAGCATGGGCGGGCGGTCATAGATGGCAAAGTCGATCCGCTTGTTCTGCAGGTCGGTTGCCACGAGCGGGAAGTTGTCATAGGTGACCAGCTGGTCTGGTTTCATCAGACTTGTGTTGACGAGATTCTCCTCGACCCAGAATGCTCCGGTCGTCCCTCTCTGGGCGCCAACCTTCCCTTTTCCTGCTTTGAAATCCTCAAAGGTCAGGCTGTTCTCGTTGTGGCGGGCCACTGACTGGTTGACGATCCAGTATGGTTTGCTGAAATTGACCTGCTCTCTGCGTTCCTCGGTGATCGTCATTCCTGAGTAGACCATGTCGATCTTACCGGCATTGAGTGCAGGGATGATTCCATCCCAGGCAATGGCCTGGATCCTGACGTCAAACCCGGACTCATTCGCGATCCACTGGATGGATTCGACATCAAAGCCCTGGGGAGTTCCGTTCTTGTCGATGTAACTGTATGGCGGGTATTCGCCGTCAATACCAACGACATATGTCTTCTTCTCTTCCTCTGCCGGCGTCTGTCCGACCGGCTGCTGTGCCGGCTGGTCCTGAACCACGGGTGCGGGAGATTCTGCCGGCTGGGTACAGCCGGAGATGCAGACGGTGATCACGGCAAGGGCAAGAATCAGAGTTGAAATGATCTTCCTGTCCATCTGATGATCGTTTGGTTGACACTGATAAAGAAATTGTGATCCGAACCAGCTGATCCCCTCCGGATAAATCCTTCATTTGAGGCTATTCCGCCGGTTTCACCCGGTTGAGGAGGGATGATGGGGAGATGGGAGGATGATCAATTCCGAATACATATCTGTCACTTCCCCCAAAGGGATCATGATGACGAAACTACTCACTCCTCTGGTACTGGCAGGACTGATCCTTCTGCTCTGTTGTGCCGGATGTACCACTCAGAACGCACCGGAGACACCGGCAGCACCTGATCAGGCTGCAACTCCTGCTCCGTCTTCGGAGCTCCCGGTCTACAAGGTCGGGATCGACGTCCCCTACCCCCCGTTCTCCATGATGGATGAGAAGGGTGAACCAACCGGGTTTGATGTCGAGTCGGTCAGGTGGATCGGGAAAGACCAGGGATTTACCCCAGAGTTTCATGCGGTTGCCTGGGATGGTATTCTCCCTGCCCTGATGGCAGGGAAGATCGATATGGTCTACTCAGGGATGACGATCACCGAGGAGCGGAAAGCAAAGGTGAACTTCTCTGACACCTACTGGATCGTCCAGCAGATGGTGGTCAGCAAGGAGGGTTCCCCGATCACCCTTGACGAGGTACAGGCAGGAAAGGTCAGGATTGGAACCCAGCGCGGGTGCACGGCTGCCATCTGGGTGGAGGACAACCTGGTAAACACGAGTCTTATGCCTGCTGAGAACCTGAAGCAGTATGACAATACCCCGCTCGCGGTTGAGGATCTCATCGCCGGCAGGATCGATGCGGTCATGTACGACAGCACGGTCATGAATGACATCATCGCCGGAAAACCGGTTCAGAAACTCGGGATGATCGAGACGAATGAAGAGTTCGGGATTGCTGTCCGCAAGGAGGACTCCGAGCTCCTTGAGAAACTCAACGCCGGCCTTGCCAATCTGAAGGCGTCACCGGACTGGCAGGCACTCATTGAAAAATACCGGATGGAATAAGCCTGGAAATCAGGCTTCCGGTCTCCTCTTTTCTGATCGAACGGTCTTTGTGCCTGCTCCCCCAATGGTAGAGAACATCTGACAATATGACGGGAGAAGCAGCAGCCTGTATGCCGGCTACCAGTAATCAGACCTGGCGTATTTACCAGCAGGTCGCCGCGGCCTCCGGGATCCCGGTCCGGCAGGCCTCGGTATGTATCGATCTCCTCGATGGCGGGGCGACGATCCCCTTCATCGCCCGGTACCGCAAGGAAGTGACAGGATCCCTGGATGATGCAGCGCTCTTCTCACTCGCGGGACATCTGGAGCGGGTCCGCAGGCTGGAGGAGCGGCGGGACGCGATCGTTACCGCCCTTGCCCAGTCCGGTCATCTCACTCCCGGTCTCGCTGAGCAGATCGCTGCTGCTTCGACCCTCGCCGCTCTTGAGGATCTCTACCTGCCGTTTAAACCGCGAAGAAAGACCAGGGCAGACAAAGCACGGGAACAGGGTCTCGATCCCCTGGCTGCCCTCCTCCTCACCCAGCAGCCCGGAATCGACCCGCTCCGGGAATCTGAACGGTATATCAGTCCGGAGCGCGGTGTCCCGTCGGCTCAGGCCGCCCTGCTCGGGGCAGAGGATATCATTGCGGGCCGGATAAGTGAGGATCCGGAGGTACGTCGCCTGGTCCGGGAGCTCTTTCACCATACCGCCCGGATATCAGCATCTGCAGCCCGGGGAACCGGGGGAGATGCCGGGAAGTGGCGTGAGTATGTAGGAATGAATGAGTCTGTCTCCCGTATCCCTTCCCACCGGATCCTCGCGCTCTTCAGGGGAGAGGAGGAGGGCCTGGTATCGGTGCGGATCAGTCCGGAACCCGGGACTGCCGTAGCACTGATGGCCGGGATCTGGGTCACCGGCTCGGGTCCGTCATCGGTCTGTGTATCTGATGCGGTCACAGACGGGTATCACCGGCTCCTCGCCCCGTCACTGGAGCGCGAACTCAGGAGAGAGATGAAGGAACGGGCAGATGAGGAGGCTGCGGAGGTGTTTGCCACCAACCTGCGGACCCTTCTTCGTGCCCCGCCGCTGGGAGCGAAACGGATCCTCGCCATCGATCCCGGGTTCAGGACCGGGTGCAAGGTCGTTGCATTGAACGCTGTTGGTGACCCGGTAGCATCAGCCACGATATTTCCCCACGATCCCCGGCCTGATCCCGGGGGTGCTGCCCGTATCATCAGAGATCTGTGCAGGGATCATGATTGTGAGGTGATCGCGATCGGTGACGGGACGGCCGGGAGGGAGACCTGGCAGTTTATCCGGGGGCTTGGTCTTCCCGAAGGGATCCTGGTGGTCAGTGTCCCCGAACAGGGCGCATCGGTCTACTCTGCTTCTGAATGTGCCCGTCATGAGCTTCCCGGGATGGATGTGACTTTGCGGGGGGCCGTCTCCATCGGACGGCGTCTTCTTGATCCCCTCGCCGAGATGGTGAAGATTGAACCGCGATCCATTGGTGTCGGGCAGTACCAGCATGATCTCGATCAGGCCCTCCTGAAGGAGCGGCTGGACGGGGTGGTCAGGTCGGTGGTGAACGAGGTCGGGGTGGATCTCAACTCAGCCTCCGCCGCCCTCCTCTCGTATGTATCCGGGCTGAACTCCCGGCTCGCCGACGCCATTGTTGCACACCGGGAGAAGCACGGGCCGTTTCAGAGCAGGGAGGATCTGAAACGGGTGAAGGGGATTGGGGATCGTGTCTTTGAGCAGGCTGCCGGATTCCTGCGGATCCGGAACGGTGCCAATCCGCTCGATAACACCGGTGTTCATCCCGAACGGTACGTTCTCGTGGCAGAGATGGCTGCCGGACTCCAGGCAACCCCTGCAGACCTGATCGGGAATGAATCCCTGGTCAGGCAGATCCGCCCTGATTCCTATGCAACAGAGGAATGCGGAATTCCGACCCTGACCGATATCATGGATGAACTCATCCGCCCGGGCCGCGATCCGCGGGGACGGTTTGAACCTCCGGTCTATGCCGAGATGGTATCCTCGCTGGATGATCTCTCTGAGGGGATGGATCTCGACGGAATTGTGACCAATATCACCCGGTTCGGAGCGTTTATCAACATCGGGATCAAGGAGAGCGGCCTGGTGCATATCAGTGAGATGGCGGACCGGTTTGTGGAGGATCCGGCGGACGTGGTGACTCTTCACCAGCGGGTGAGGGTGCGGGTGATCGCTCTTGACCGGGAACGGGGCCGGATTGCCCTCTCGATGAAACAGGCGGTCACCCCGTGAGAGCCGGCCTCCGGGATCTCTTCCCATGAGTCTCTCCTCATTCTCCCGTGGTTCTTCAGCCAGGTCGCTCCCCCGGCTCCCGGTGCTCTACGGCGTTCTGTCAGCTGTCTTCTTTGGGAGCTGTGCCCCGATGAGCAAACTGTTCCTGGGTGATGCAGGCCCGGTCGGTCTTGCGGCCCTCTTTTACCTGGGGAGCGGGGGGGGGATGTTCGTGGTCATCCTGCTCACGCGTTTCTTCTCCCGGGGTGCGGGTGCCCCTGAAGCCCCCCTGACCAGAGCCGACATCCCGTATCTCGCCGGTATGATCTTCTTCGGCGGCGTCTTCGCCCCGGTGATCCTGATGTACTCCATGATCACTACCCCGGCTGCCACCGGGGCCCTGCTGCTGAACTTTGAGTCTGTTGCGACCGCGGTGGTGGCAGCCTTCTTCTTTCACGAGGCGGTGGGGAGACGGATATGGATGGCACTGGGACTCATCACGCTCTCCTGCCTGATCCTCAGCCTGGACCCGGCCGGTGAGTATGGTATCTCCCTGGGTGCTCTCGGGATCCTGGTATGCTGTCTCTTCTGGGCACTGGACAACAATATCAGCCGGTATGTTTCAGGCCGTGATCCCTTTGCGGCCATCCTGGTTAAGGGGCTGGGTGCCGGTGTCATCACCCTCAGCATCGCGATCGGGATCGGGGAACTCCTCCCCCCGCTCTCCTCTCTCCCGATATACCTGCTCGTCGGATTCTTCAGTTTCGGCGGGCTGGCAAGTGTCTTCTTCCTTCTTGCCCTCCGGTCACTCGGCACTGCCAGGACCGGTCTCTTCCTTGCCCTCTCCCCGTTCTTCGGGGTCTTCTTCTCCTTTCTCATCTTTCGGGAATCCCCTCACGGCTGGTTTGTGGCTGCGCTCCCGATCATGGCTGCCGGTACCTGGCTGCTGGTGACCGAGAACCATGGTCACCTCCACCGGCATGACCCTCTCGTGCATAACCACCGTCATCACCATGATGATCTCCACCATGACCATCAGCATCCTGATGATGCTCCGCCCCTCTCCCGTGCCGGCGACCATACCCATCCTCACTCTCATGACCCCCTCGTCCATGATCATCCACACCGGCCGGATCTCCATCACCGGCATGATCACCCCGGGGACCCGCGGGCCTGATCGTAAACCTGTTATCCGGATGCAGGCATAGTAGACAGAGATATGGAGAGCAATGCCGTCATGATCGGCCTCATCCAGACGGTCATGTCCGAGGATCCTGATGCGAACCTGGCAGCCATGGTGGGAAAGGTCCGAACCGCTGCCAGTGCCGGTGCCCGGATCATCTGCCTGCCTGAACTGTACCGGACCCGGTACTTCCCGCGGGATATCGGCAGGGATGTGACGGCATGTGCAGAACCGGTTCCAGGCCCCTCGTCAGAGGCCTTCTCCCGGATAGCGGCTGATTCCGGGGTTGTCATCATCGTCCCCGTCTTTGAGCGGACCACCGGTGGGATCCTGCAGAACACCGTCCTGGTCATCGATGCTGACGGGACGATCCTCCCCTCGTATACGAAGGTCCATATCCCCCAGGATCCCGGCTTCTTTGAGAAGGGATATTTTGCTCCCGGGACCGGATACCGTGTCTGTAAGACCCGGTTTTGCAGGATAGCTCCGCTCATCTGTTATGATCAGTGGTTCCCCGAGGCGGCGAGGACGGTCTCCCTGATGGGTGCAGACCTGATCGTCTACCCGACCGCTATCGGGGATCTGATGGAAGACACTCCCCCCGAAGGTGCCTGGCAGGATGCCTGGGAGACGATCCAGCGGGGTCATGCCATTGCAAACAGCGTGCATGTCGCTGCTGTCAACCGGGCCGGGAGCGAGGGGAATATCCGGTTCTTCGGGGGATCCTTTGTCTGTGATGCATTCGGCTCTGTTCTGGGACGGGCAGGGCATGGTGAGGAGATTCTCACCGTCCCCCTGGATCTCTCCATGAATGACCGGGTCAGGGAGTCGTGGGGGTTTATGCGGAACCGCCGTCCTGATACCTATCACCTCATCTGTCAGCAGATACGGGGAACCGGTGCTGATTCGGTCTCTTCTGTCCTTCATGACACCCCGCGGAACCGGGGATACCATATGCCGGCAGAATGGGAACCGCATGAAGCCGTCTGGATATCATGGCCCCATAACACGCTCACCTTCCCCTCGCTCTCCGGTGTTGAGGACGGGTACATCGCGTTCATCAGGGCTGTGCATGCGTATGAGACGGTCAGGCTCCTGGTCAGGGACGAGGATCATGACCGGGTCAGCAGGATCCTGCATGGTGCCGGGGTGGATGTGAAACGGGTGGAACTCATCCCTGCCCGGTATGCGGATGTCTGGATCCGGGATTATGGTCCGACTTTCGTGGTGAACCGGGGCGAGGGTCAGGTCGGCATGGTCAGGTGGAACTTCAATGCCTGGGGGGACAAGTACGATGAACTCCTTGCTGACGGGGAGATTCCCCGGGACATGCACCGGTTCCTCGGCCTTCCTCTCTTTCAGCCCGGTATTGTCCTGGAGGGAGGTT
>CAZSVH010000100.1:0-7004 GCA_964610235.1 uncultured Methanospirillum sp.
GATTCGTTTTGGACTTGGCATTGTTCTCCTCCTTACACCACGTCCTCAAGGTTGAGCCGTGGGGCAATCATCATACTCTTCATCTCGTCCAGCAGCAGCTTGAAGGCGTAGCTCATCTCTACCGGGTAGATATCAGTCTCGTTCCCGCAATTCAGGCAGCGGGTGATATTCTGTTTCCGGTCAAGCATGGCCACCATCCCGCAGTTTGCACAGACGAACTCGGTCACCTTGTCAGACTCCTCGAGGAGTCGTTCCTTGAGTGCCATCGCGGCGCCGTGGCCGATCATCACATCACGCTCCATCTCACCGAACCTGAGACCTCCTTCACGGGCACGGCCTTCAGTCGGCTGGCGGGTGAGCACCTGGACCGGTCCGCGGGAACGGGCATGCATCTTGGAAGAGACCATGTGATAGAGTTTCTGATAGTAGATGACCCCGACATAGATGTCAGCATGGAACCGCCGGCCGGTGATCCCGTCCCACATCGCTTCACGCCCGGTGTGGGAGAATCCAAAGGTCTTCAGGGCACTGCGGAGGTCTTCCTCGCGGGCACCCGAGAAGGCGGTTCCGTTGATCCGGTGTCCTTCCAGTGATCCGACCTTGCCGCCGAGCATCTCGAGCATATGACCGATGGTCATCCGTGACGGGATGGCATGAGGGTTGATGACCAGATCCGGCTGCATCCCTGCTGCGGTGAACGGCATATCCACCGAGTTGGTGATGAGCCCGACGACTCCTTTCTGTCCGTGACGGGATGCAAACTTGTCACCGACCTCGGGAATCCGGAGGTCACGGGTCCGTACCTTGACCAGCTTGGAGTTGTTCTCTCCCTCGGTCAGGATGACCGTGTCCACGATCCCGTGTTCGTTACTCCGCATGGTCACCGAGGTATCACGCCGTTTCTCAACCGTAATCAGGTCTGATGTCGGTTCTTCGAGGAAACGGGGCGGGGATGTCTTTCCGATCAGGACATCCTTCTCATTGACGACCGTCTCGGGGTTGATGATCCCGTCATCGTCCAGGCTGGCATAGTAATCAGCGCCGTGGGCACCGACCACATCCTCGTCCGGGACCTGGATCCGGTCGATCTGACCGCCCGGGTACCGGCGTTCCTCACCCTCGTAGGTGCGGTAGAAGTGGGATCTCCCCAGACCCCGGTCGATGGAGGCCTTGTTGAAGATGAGCGCATCTTCAATATTGTACCCTTCATAGCTGAGAATGGCGACGACGAAGTTCTGTCCTGCCGCCCGGTCATCAGACCCGATCCCCTCACTCGTCTGGGTGTGCACCAGGGGTTTCTGCACATAATGAAGCTGGTGTCCACGGGTGTCAGGCCGCAGTTTCATATTCGCATTGGCAAACCCAAGCGCCTGCTTGACCATTCCTGCCCCCATGGTGACACGCGGGGATGCATTGTGTTCAGGGAACGGAACATGGGCTGCCCCGATACCCAGGATGAGGGAGGGATCAATCTCGAGATGGGTATGCAGGGGAGTGATATCCTCAGGCTGAATCGCGATGAAGAGATCTTCCTCCTCTTCGGCATCCACCAGCTCGATGACCCCCTTGGTGATCAGATCGAAGAAGACAATCTCCTTGTTCTTGAGTTTCTGCAGGTCTTCGTCGGTGACCAGTGGCCTGCCGTCCTGAAGGACGATGAGCGGTCTGCGGGCACGACCACGGTCGGTATGGATGATGATGTCGCCGTTGAACTCCTTGTGCGAACAGTTCACCTCGGTCGAGATCACCCCCTGCCTGCGCATGGTCCTGATCTTCTGGACCAGTCCTTTCGGATCGTCAACCAGACCGATCAGGGCCCCGTCCACGAATACGCGTGATTTCGTCTGTATCACTGGAGTTCACCCCTGATTTGTTCAACACCCAGACCATAGAGCATCCGGATGACCTCTTCGTCATCATAGACCCCCTTGCTGATCTCGACCATCTGGGCAAAGTTCTTCACCAGCCCACAGTTCGGCCCCTCCGGAGTCTCGCTCGGGCATATCCGGCCCCACTGGGTCGGGTGAAGATCACGGGCCTCGAAGTGAGGCTGTGACCGGGAGAGCGGGGAGATGACACGCCGCAGGTGGGAGAGGACGCTCATGTGGTCGATCCGATCCAGTAACTGGGAGACACCGGTCCTGCCGCCGACCCAGTTTCCGGTTGCCAGCGGGTGCAGAAGCCGTTCGGTGAGGACATCGGCCCTGACCGCGGTAGCGATGGAGAGATCCCGGTGCCGCATGCTCGCCCGTTCAAGCTGGTACTTGATATCACGGGTCAGCCGGTTGAGAGAGATCCTGAAGAGATCCTCCATCAGGTCACCGGCAAGCTTGAGCCGCTTGTTGGAGTAGTGGTCCTTATCATCGATACGTCGTCGTTCCAGGACCAGGTCAAAACATGCTTCTGCCATCCGCCCGAGGAAATGTGCCTTCGCGAGCCGGACCGAGCGGACGATCTTCATCATCTCCTCGTCCTCCTCGTTCACCGTCCGGGGCATCAGGTAGTTCAGATGCGGGAGCAGGTAGTTGTCAAGGACAAACTCGGCCCGCTTCTTCTGGTAGTCACGGGTCTGGTTGGGGGCGAGTTTCTTTCCGACATACATCACCCCGCACTCAACCGAGTCACACTCGCTCTCCTCAAGATTCTGCATCATGAAGGTGAGGATCTCCTCATCGGTCGAGACTGCCCTGACCACCTCGGCGTCGCTGGTCATTCCGAGCGCACGCATCAGGTCGACAAACCGGAGATGGCCGGCAACCGAAGGGAAGGTCACTTCGAGGAGGTTCTTGCGGTTCCGCTCGACGACCACCAGCGCACGGTATCCCCTGAACTGGGAGAATACCTTCGCAACATAGATCCGCTCA
The DNA here is from genome assembly GCA_964610235.1 of uncultured Methanospirillum sp. Lineage (GTDB taxonomy): Archaea > Halobacteriota > Methanomicrobia > Methanomicrobiales > Methanospirillaceae > Methanospirillum. Next base: position 2,865 of record CAZSVH010000100.1, read on the forward strand.
TTATACCGCTCGGTATACTCGGTCATGATCTTGTTGGAGGCCAGGTCCTCAAGCGTCATCAGCACCCGTTCTGTGCCGTTGACGATGAAATAGCCCCCGGGATCAAGCGGATCCTCACCATGGGATATCCGTTCCTGCTCGGTCAGCCCGTGAAGGTTGCAGGCGACGGAACCGACCATGATCGGGAGCTGCCCGATCGTTGCGACCACCGGTTCCTGGCGCACCCCCCCCTGGACGAGGGTCAGCTGCAGCTGGATCGGGGCCGCATAGGTGATGTTCCGGAGACGGGCCTCGCCAGGGAAGAGCTCAGACTGGGAACCGTCGGCTTCCCTGACGAGCGGCCGCAGGATCTTCAGATCGCCCAGCTCCACTGATACGGGCTCGTTTCCTTTTCCCCGTGACTCGATATCGGTCTCGATGATACGCTGCTCCTCGACAACCTTGTGAAGGTTGTGAGTGAGAAAATAGTTGTACGAATCCAACTGATGCCGGGCCACATGGTCCCGGGCAAAATATGCCTGTGAAAGGATGCTCCTGTCAATCAAAAGATCAGCCTCAGGCTCACTTCTTGGGTCTCTTTACTACCTGGCGGTAGGACTCTGCACGACCAGCGGTCATACTTTTCCTGACTATTTTAATTACGTCATTGATCCGTGCCCCGATTGCCAGGACGGCGGGATCATCATGGTAAATTTTCGGCAGATGCTCCTGCCCGATATTATACATGGAAAAGAGCGCTTTGACATCCTCATCGCTCATGACACTGTGCTCTGGTACCATCTCATGCTTAAGTACGTTCAGCTCGGCGTTCAACGCCATACCCCCTTGGAAAATGCGTTTCGATCAAAAAATCCGTGCACAAAAAACCACAACTGCAAGTGGAACGGGCTCGAGGGGATTTGAACCCCCGACCACCTGGTTAAAAGCCAGGCGCTCTGCCGAACTGAGCTACGAACCCACTACAACAACCTGTAGCATCATAAAGACGCTATATTATCATAAATAAGTATCCCACAAACCCCCCGCCTTTTCCCCCTCGGCCCCGCCGGGGCGGGGGGACCAGCGAAACGTGAGCGCTTTTCCGGGTGTAACCCGTTGCGCGGGGAGGAATTATATGGGGTACCAGATAAACAGTTCTACTGGAATCACTGTCCGCCTGCCACAATACCTGGCGACATCCGCCTACAGACGATACCGGGCAGCCCAGCGATTCCATCCACAGGAGCGAGACTGAGTGAGCGATAGTACGCTGGTACAGGCCTGCCATCATGGATGAGCTGAGCCGCTGGATTGAAGAGAACAAGAAACTCTGTCAGCCACACAAGGAACATGCGGTGAGGGCGATCCGTCACCTCTCCAAGAAGGAGCGGCAGAACCTCTCTTCTGACGAGATCTCGTTCATGCGGTCCGCAGAAGGCCGCTGGTTTGAGATGATCTCATACGAACTCTTCCTCGACCTTGCCGGGAAGACGCCGGCTATTAAGGAGGTGATCCTCAAGGGAGCCGATGTCAGGGGAAAGAAGGAGATTCCGGCCCTCGGACAGGACGGGTTCTACTACTCTCGTAACGGGGACATCACCATCCGGGGGAACGGGCAGGACCTGGCAGAGTTTGATCTGCTGCTCAGAAAACGGGACGGCTCCCTGGTCTTTGTCGAGGTGGTCACCTCACCCTCTGATCTCAAGGACTTCATGCAGGAGATCTACTACAAGAAACAGATGATACGGTACCTCTTCAACCAGAAAGCGGTCACCTTCATCCTCATCACCTCGTTCCCCCTCACCAACTACAAGGGGGGAAGAAAAGTCCTGGGATCAGAAGAACATCTCTCCATCTGCACTCAGGCCTGTGAGACCTTCAGGACCCATATCAGCGGATCATGGAACCAGACCCAGATGAAGCCTCATCTCCCGGCAGGGAAGACGATCCGGGCGACCAGCCTCGAACTCTCCCAGCCGTTTCCATACAAGAAGTTCCATGACCTGGAGCGGGAATGGGTCTTTACCCACCTCCCTGAAGATGGCACGATCCCGCAGCTCCCCTCCCCCCACCGGACCGCGACCCTGGTGAAGAAGATCCTCTTTGGCAGACTCTTCCCCTCTGCGCTCAAACGCCTGGTCGAGAAGTACCGGTTCACGTACAAGGATAAAACCCTGGATTATGAGGCGATCAACAGCCAGTTCTCCAAGGTGATCCTCGCCGCCGACCTGCCGGACTACACGCCGCTCATCTACCTGCGCCAGCGGCAGAAGAAAGAGTACTACAAGATGGTCTTTGACGGTCAGGGCTGCTTCAAGTATGAGCGGAAGACCCCCCCCAAGGTGGGGTTCTTTGTCTGGCTTGAGTCCATGGAGCCCGAACTCGGGTCAGGGATCTCAATAAAAGTGGTTGACGCACTCGCAAAATACTGTTTTACCACCGGGCAGTACAACCCGCCGCAGTCCTGAGTAAAAAGGGGATGAAAGGTTCGCGCCGGGTTATACCCAGCCGCGGACCTTCATTGCTTCAACGACACGCTTGACGGCGACCACGTAGGCTGCCTGCCGCATGTTGATCTTGTACTCCTTCGAAGCGGCAAGAACCGCGTGGTAGGAGCTGGTCATCGCCTTGTCGAGTTTGGCATAGACCTCATCAAGCGTCCAGTAGTGCATGTACATGTTCTGAACCATCTCGTAGTACGAGACGGTGACCCCTCCGGCATTGCAGAGGAAATCAGGGATGACGTGCACGCCGTTTTTGTGGAGGACCGCATCGCCGTCGGGTGAGGTCGGACCATTGGCCAGTTCACAGATGATCTTCGCCTTGATGGTGCCGGCGACCGCGGCATTGATGGCTCCCTCGTCGGGTGCCGCGGCGACGATGACATCCACCGGAAGGGCCAGGACCTCTTCGTTGCTCAGGGTCTTGAGCCCCTTGTATCCGGTGACCGACCGGGTCTTGTCCTTGTGGGCTCCGACCGCAACGATGTCAAGACCTGCTGCATCATAGATACCGCCTTTCGAGTCAGTGACCGCCACAACCTTCGCGCCGAACATCTCCTGCGCGAGGGATGCTGCAAAGGTTCCTGCATTTCCAAACCCGAGAACAGCAACGGTTGCCTTGGAGAGATCGATCCTGAGTTCCTTTGCAGCCTCACGCAGGGTGTACATGCCACCCTTTGCGGTTGCATCGCCACGTCCGAGGGAACCCCCGACGACGATCGGCTTACCGGTCACGACACCATACTGGTTCTTCCCGCTGATGATCGAGTATTCATCCATCATCCAGGACATGATCTGACCGGTTGTGTAGACATCAGGTGCAGGAACATCCGTTTCCGGGCCGATATGCTGCCAGATTGCACGGATATACCCACGGCTTAACCGTTCCAGTTCCCCGTCTGACATCTCCTTGGGATTACAGATGACCCCTCCCTTTCCTCCACCAAGGGGCAGGCCAAGGACAGACCCTTTCCAGGTCATCCATGCTGCTAGGGCACGGACGGTATCTATGGTCTCTTCAGGGTGGAACCGGATACCGCCTTTGTAGGGACCGAGCGCGTTGTTGTACTGGACGCGGAATCCCTGGAACACCCGGGTGGTACCGTTATCCATCTTCACCGGGATGGAGACCTGGATCTGTTTCTGTGGCTGCATGAGAATATCAACAACACCCTGCTCGAGGTTGAGGATTCTGGCGCAGTCCTGCAACTGCTGCTGAGCCATCTCAAATGGGTTCATTTTCGACATAGTTCACATTCCTGTCAGATTCGCATTTCCTTCAGAACTGGTTGACAGCACAAATGTCTGTGTGGCAATAGATAAATCTTAGTGGAACCGGATTTCTGGCAGACCGGAGGCTTTACGTGTCCCACCAGGCAGGATCGTTCCATCGGCAGCAGTTCTTCCCGCTCACCCCCGGGGTGAGGCGGGAGAACGGAGAGGAGAGGAAGGGAATCAGCATCCTGCAGGACGGGTCCGGCAGAGAGGGACGCATCTTCAAATACCAGCAGCGAGAAGTTCCTCTCATGGCAAGACGAACACCACCCCGGGGAACCGGTTCCGGAGGAATGAACCCGCGGATAGAGGAGGCCATCAATGAACAGATCAACGCTGAACTCTACTCCGCATACCTCTACCTCTCCATGTCATCCTGGTTTGA
>CAZSVH010000101.1:0-7003 GCA_964610235.1 uncultured Methanospirillum sp.
AGACGTTGATGGAACCAGGCAGATCTTCCGGCCACTCTCTCCACGGATGCAGGAGATTCTCTCGTCCGGTGGTCTGATAGAATACTGGAAACGGAGACTTGAGAGATGATCTTTCCGCCCCACTGCAAATGCATCGGGTATGCAGGAAACAAACCGGTAGGGGACCGGGTGTATTTTCTCTCCGAGTACCTGATTCATGAAGTCTCCGGCGGGTATGAAATATTAGCCGTACAGCCTGCAGACGGGGACGGACTGATGCGGGATATTGTATCGGTGACCCGGATAGCAGCTCCTGACGAGGTATACCTGTATCCGGAACCGGTTGTGCTTCATAACCGGGGGGATCTGATTCAGAAAGCCCTTCAAAGTCCGAAACGGTGTACCATCTTCACCGGGATTGAGGAGCATAAGATCTTCATCTGTGATCCGGACCCTGCATCCCTGCTCACGGTTCATGTCTATGATGTAACGCCTCCTCATCCGCACCTTGCAGGGACATTAGAGATTCTTGAAAAGGCCGGGATATTCGGGGAACTTGAGATTCGGTTCTGCTATCATGTGAATGACATCAGGGAGACAAAGGCCGATGCATATCCCTGTAAGGCAGGAGGGTTTTCACGAACCATTGATTCTGACCGGCTTGTCGGTGATGAGCAGGTTGCCGGGTGTATGACGGCCAGGCAGGTGCTGAGAGACTGCTATGGGCATGATTTCCCCCTGATTGATATCTGCCCGGCAAATGCAGCAAAGGAAGAGCCTTTTATTGCACGATGCTGCCGTGCAGAACGCAGCGGGGTACAGACGTTGAATGGAAAAATGGGTGTGGTGGTTCACTGGGGTGCATCACCACAACAGATTGCCGATGCCCTGTATGCATGTATTCATGAATGGAGGAATGGATGAAGCGGGTTGTTGTGGCTCCCGGTGATGGTATCGGACCTGAAGTAATTCCGTATGCTCTTGAAGTGCTTCGGTACTTTCATCCTGACTGGGAGTATATTCCGGTGTATCTGGGTTATGAGTGCTGGAAGAGGACCGGGGATGCCCTCTCCCAAAAGACGCTGGAGACCCTGCTCGGGGCGGATCTGATCCTCTTCGGATCCGTGACCACCCCCCCCGACCCGGAGTACCACAGCGTGGTTATGACGATCCGCAAAGAGCTCGACCTCTATGCAAATCTCCGGCCGGTCTTCGGGCCGGGATTTGATATCCTGATCGTCAGGGAGAATACCGAAGGACTCTACTCGGGGATAGAATGGCAGGAAAAAGACCGTGCATGCACGCTCAGAGTGGTATCTGAAGCCGGAACCCGCAGGATCGCCCGGTTTGCCAGTTCCTGTGCCAGCCGTCGACGCAGACACCTCACGATCGGGAACAAGGCCAATATCCTCCGCTCTGACTCGTACTTCCTGCAGATCTGCCTGGAGGAGGCGGAGAAGCTTGGTATCTCTGTTGATCGAAAATATATCGATGCCCTCGTCCTTGATGTCCTCCAGCATCCGGACCGGTACGATGTGATCGTCACCACCAACATCTTTGGTGATATTCTCTCCGATGCCGCAGCTTTTCTTGAGGGAGGACTGGGTATGCTTCCGAGTGCGAATATCGGAACCCGGCGTGCCCTCTTCGAACCGGTCCATGGGAGTGCACCTGATATTGCCGGGAAAGGAATTGCAAACCCGGTGGCAGCGATCCGGTGCATCAGTCTCCTGCTCAAGTATGTGCAGGAGCGTCAGTATGCAAAAATGGTTGAGATGGCGATTCAGAGCGTAATTGAGAGCGGGATTCGAACCCCTGACCTGGGGGGAACCGCGACGACCCGCGACGTCGGTGAGGCGGTTGTCCGGATCCTCCCCCGGCTGAAAGCCGGAGAAAGACCGGATGTCTGATTCTGACCCACTCAGATCTGCTGGTTAATAGTCTCAAAAAGGGTGACAAACCGCTGGACGGTCTCCTCGTCCAGCATCCCGGGAGCCTCGCAGATCCGGTCAGAGAGAACCTCAGCCACCTGCCACCGCTCGAAGGTTTCTCCCTGGCGGCGTTCAACCGCTTCCCGTACCGCAGAGAGCACTCCCTGTTCTTCTCCCCGGTCTGCCGGGCTCTGTGTGGGGATGGTGGAGAGTGAGACCGAGGGATAGACATCCCTGACACATCGCAGGAAGAGTTCCTGGCTGAAGAGATCCTCGATGGTTGCATTCGGCTGACCGGTGATGTGACTATACAGGAGCAATGCCTGGTCCTTTGCCGTGGTTTTGTCTGAGAGGAGATCCAGGACGGTATCCGGGATATCACGCCCCGGAACCAGGCAGGCGACGCGGCTCTCCCTGGACCGCATCAGGGTGGCAAGGGGGAGCAGGTTTGCTGCCCCGCCTGCCGGGGTGATGGTGATCTCACCATCAATTCCGTGCTTCCCCAGTTTCTCCACGGCATAATTCATCGCCTGTAATAGCCAGAGATCGACGATATCCTCAACCAGAAGTTGTCTCCCGCCGATATAGGTCCGGGATGCAATCCGGTAGGCAAGAGCTGCTTCAAGCGGGAAGAGAGAGTCATGATCCTGCGGCCATCCGGTCACCGAGACCTTGGTAGTCCCGTCCGCACTCTCGTGCACGGTTCTGACCCGTTCCAGATGACCTACATCAAGCATGAACGGAGAATGGGTCGAGAACATGATCTGGTTCTCCTCTGCGAGCCGCTCAAGGAAACTGATCGCCTTCTGCTGGGCCGTGGGATGCAGCTGCATACCGGGTTCGTCCAGGAGCAGGATGCTGTTCTGGTAGGCATCTGCCGACTCCACGAGGAAGATCAGGTAGAATGAGAAGAAGTACTGGAGCCCGGCACTCCGCTGTTCGAGTTCGATCTCTGACGGGTCCAGGTCGTCTGATACCCATACCCTGAAGTAGTCGCCGTCGATATCGTATCTGAACCTGATGCGGCGCTGGCCCCACCAGTCTTCAAACCTCCGGCTCATCTGGTTGGATGCGGTGGAGAGGAGGATTGCCCGTTCATCCACCTGCCTGCGGATAAGCGGGTTCTCATCGATCGCATTCTTGTGGGTTCCGAGTTTGTCCAGGGTATCCAGGTCCAGACTGACATGACGGAAGAGACAGTTGGTTGCCCGCAGTCCCGTGCTTTCGGGATGGCTTTTCAGGGTTGCGATGAAGGTGGGGATGTGAATGGCACTCTCAATGACATTGTATTGATCAAAATAGACGAATATGGGGAGATGATCGATGATGTACCGGTTCGCGGCCATCAGGCTTTCGTATACCTCGATCCTTCTGACCAGGGTATAGAGCGGCTCACAGATCGGGTTTATCAGATCCTGCTGCCATGGTTCGTTCCCCCGGCTCTTCATGGCGTTGATGATCTCGGTGATGTTTCGTTTCTGGATCTGTCCGCCTACCGGGACCGCGTCTTTCTGCCCCTCCAGGGTGGAGAGCAGTTCCTCCTTGATCCTCCCGAGGGCCTCTCCCCGGCCTTCGGGTGCGATCAGGTTTCTGATCTGCTCGATGGCAACGTCAAGGGCATAGGTGAGGTCTTCCGGGGTGACCAGCTCAACCCCGATATCCGGGTGATAGGTGATGCTGTACTTCCCGGTATAATGGCGGGTGACCTCGACCTCCTCCACATCGCGGCAGAGTTCGGAGAGGCTCCGAATCTCATCCTTCTCCCTTTGGATCAGCCTGAACCTCCCCGATGCAACCGGCCAGTCGGTCTTTGTGATCTCCCCGGCATATCGCTGACGCGGAAACTCCTTCAGCCCGTCATAGCCCTCTCCGTCCGAAGGATTAAGCTTGGAGAGCGCACGAAATATTGCAGATTTACCTGATTCGTTCTTCCCGACAAAAACAGTAAGGTTTTCAACCGGTATCCAGCCGGTATCATTGATGATCTTATAGTTCTGGACCCTGAACTCGGTGAGCTGCATACGATATCTGCTATCTTGAAGAATAAAAAGGAGTGATATCCGGCCCGCCGTATCTCTCCCGTCCAGCCGCCGGCAGGTCAGGTCCGGACAAGCGAATAGTCAGTCATCCGCTCCTGCAGCGGCCTGCCGATGTCTGCGGCGATATGTGCCATCTCGGCCGGGTCCAGAAATGATCCGGTGGTTGCCCCGGCCTCCCGTGAGATCCGCTCCTCGTACAGGGTTCCACCCAGATCATTCGCCCCGGAGATCAGGGCAAGCTGTGCCATTTTGGTCCCGTTCTTCACCCATGAGACCTGGATGTTCCTGAAGTTATCCAGAAAGAGGCGGGATACGGCGGTCATGAGGAGATCCTCCCTTCCGGTCGCCCCGGCACGTGCCTTTCCTTCCAGGTAGAGTGGTGTCCGGTGGTGAATGAAGGAGAGGGGGACGAACTCGGTGAACCCTCCGGTGTCGTCCTGGATCTCACGGAGTATCCCCAGGTGTGCGGCACGGTCCTGGTCAGATTCACAATGGCCATACATAATGGTTGCCGTGGTGCGGATCCCTGCCTGATGTGCCTCCCTGATGATCCGCACCCACTCGGCGGTTGAAATCTTCCCCGGACAGATGATCCTGCGAACCGGGTCAGAGAGGATCTCTGCAGCAGTTCCGCACATGGTGTCCATTCCGGCCTTTTTGAACTCTTCCAGAACCTCAACCGTGCTGCACCCGCTCCTGGCTGCGGCATATGCCACCTCCATCGGGTTGCTGACATGGAGGTGAATGCCGGGTGCATGTCTCCTGATGGTCCGGTATATCTCCAGATAGGAGTCGAGGGTATAATCCGGGTGCAGACCGCTGACACTGCAGATCTCGGTCACCTTCCGGGCGTCAGCAGTCCGTGCCTGGGCAGCAAGGTCTGCCACAGAGAGGCAGTACGCGTCAGAATCCCCGGGTTTCCGGGAAAAGCCACAGAACCCGCATGAGTTGATGCAGATATTTGAACAGTTAATATTCTGGTTTCTGACAAAGGTGATCCCGTCACCGCAGACCTCTTCCCGTCTTTTGTCTGCCTCTGATGTGAGCAGAAATATCTCTCTTCCCCTGAGCCTGAAGAGGAAGTGTGCATCATCAGTGGTCAGGCGGTATCCCCCGGCACAGTCAGAGAGGAGGGTCTGCAGATGGTTCATCCCTCTGATCCTCTCCCGGTCCGGTAATCAACCTGCTGGGGGTCCGGGTTCCGGTTTTTAAGGTGGTGCAGTTCCTGTGCCCTATGTCTTCTGGAATGATCTGAATGACGCCTGTGCCTGCTCTTTGCGGAAGAACTTCATCAGTTCGAGTTGATCGCGTCTGATATACATATGGGCAGAGACGCTGATCGTCTCCAGCCATCCCTGGGTGAGTCTCTGCTCCCCTCTCCGCTCCCGTCCTGCGTTCACCCCGTCGAGGATGAACTTCTGCATGTGAGCGAGCCCGTACGCATTCTGACCCCAGGCAGAGAGCATATCATTACTCCTGAAGAGGCAGACGAGGTTGAGATGATCCCCCGAGTCGATGAGGCACTGCACGATCTGCAGGCAGGGAGGTTCGTCACGGGGAATGTCCATGACCGGTGACCAGGTGATCGCCACGGCACGCCGGCTGGACGGGTTCAGTACCAGGCGGTCGATGATACTGGTCTGGATCTGGTCGATTCCCCCTTCGTTCCCGTCACCACGGTAACTGATATCCCCTCCCTGGCTCCGGGGGACATATCCGATCCCTGCCATCAGCCGGTCGATGATCCGCCGGATCTGGGAATGACGCTCACCTGAACCCGTACGCGTGGCAACCGGGTAGTCCCGGAGCCGGTTTCCATAGGTGTAGGTGGCGTCGGTCCCGTCGTTCTTCCGCCTGGTGATTGTGTAGAGAGAAGACTGGTAGATTTCTGAGAACCCGTCCCCGAAGAGGGAGGCACTCGATTTCATCGGGCTGCTCATCGGAGACTGGATGTGGATGCAGACCGGCTCCTCGGGATCATAGGTGATCTCCTGGTCTTCGGTCAACCGCGTCTTCCCCTCGCAGCGTTCAGCAATTATCCTGACGACCTCCTCGTGTGCCTCGCCGATCGTCATTCTCTGGATCAGGATCATACCGGTGTCAATGGTTTGTACTCATGGATGATAGACCTGCTTTTTCGCTCCTGAAAGGTGCGGGATATTCCTGCCCTCACCTGAAAGAAGGACCGGAGTTCATCTGCGGACACCGCAAAATCAGTAGAATTCGCCATTTTCCATTCATCGATAGTGCAGATCTTTTACCGGGGATCCGGCAGTGAGGCCTCTGGAGGGGTCCGGGATGCTGCCCTCACCCGCCCGGCGTCCTCCCTCTCCTTTTTTATCCCCGTCAGTCAGATGATCCTACAGTGCTCCTGAGAAGAGCCGAGGATTGGCCGGTTCCCGAACCTTCTCAGGAGAAGAACGGGGGGGGAAGCAAGATGGAAGAGGAGGAGAGATCCGACCCGGGGAAGCCGCCTGTCCGGACTGGTTCTGCTGACTCTGACGGCCATGCCGGAGAGCCGGTTCGGATCCTGTACGTGGATGACGACGCTGATATGGCCGGATTCTTCAGGATCTACATCTCCAGGCTGGGATCGTTTGAGATCTCCCACTCAAAGAACGGCAGGGAAGCCCTCTCTTTCCTGAAGGATGGCGGGGAATGCGACATTATCATATCAGATTATGATATGCCCGGAATGGACGGGATAACCCTGCTCAAAGAGATCGGTTTACTCCCCTCCCCTCCCCCGTTCATCCTCTTCACCGGTAAAGGGAGGGAGGAGGTGGTTATTGAGGCGATCAATAACGGGGCTGCCTTCTATCTCCAGAAAGGGGGGGAGACACGGGCGGTCTTTGCCGAACTGGTCCATAAGATCCGGCAGGCAGTCGGCAAACAGAGAGCGGAATCAGCAGTCCGGGAGAATGAGGAGAAGTTCAGGCTCCTGTTTGAGACCGCACGTGACGCGATTCTCATCATGAATGAGACCCGGATTATCGATGCGAATGCACAGGCATCTGTTTTTTTCAGGGTTGATTATCAGACCCTGACCGGGCT
>CAZSVH010000102.1:0-7000 GCA_964610235.1 uncultured Methanospirillum sp.
TCACCATCCTCAGCCTCGGAGGACCGCTGAGTCCCGGGATAACCGGGTTTGAGAGCGGACTCACCTGCCAGGGATCCTTCTCGCTCATCGGCGGGAACCATGCCTCCAAAAACCGGAACGGCATCCGCGTATCCGGACTGACCAACCTGATAGCGGCGAACACCCTTGAGGAGAATGATGTCGGTATCGATGCCACCGGCCATGTGGTATCAGTCCTCTGCAATACCATCAAAGGCAGTACACATGGGATCCGATCTACCGGTTCCGCCCTGATAATCGGTGGAAACAGGATTGATGACTGTGAGACCGCGATCTCTTCAGACGGCAGCTCGGTGCTCACCACCGAGAACCTCCTCGCAGGGAACGGGATCAGCATCACCGCATCAGGGAGTTCCTCTGACATCCAGGCAAACATTATCCGGTACAGCGGCAGTGCCGTCAATGCCAGCGGCAGTTCGACGAACCTCGCCGCAAACGCGATCTCAGAGAGTACCTTCGGGATCACCTCTTCGGGCAGTTCGGCGAACATCGTGGAGAATGAACTCGTCAATACGGAGACCGGCATCATCTCTTCAGGCTCTTCCACGAACATCCAGGTGAACAATATCACCGGCAGCCGGACCGGGATCATCACCACCGGAAAGCATGCTGCGGTCATAAATAATATGATTACCGGATCTGATACCGCCATGGTGGTGAGCCATTTCCCGCCCGAGACGGCCAGGGATTATAATATCATCTCCGGGAGCAGCAGTGCTGACGTCGTATCTTCTGGTAATGACCGGTTTGAGGCATATCAGCCACCCTCATTCACCTCTCTCGTCCTGTCAGATATCATGCTGGAGGAGGGGGCAGAACCGGGAAAGAACGCGACGCTGGAGGTCACCCTGCATGACAACAGCAGTAATCCGCTCCCGGGAGGGACGAGGATCACCCTTGCCCCGGGAAATCTTCAGGCACACGGACTCGGAGATGAGGACGGAATCCTCTCCCATCACACGGTCACCATCCGGCCGGAAATCAGTATTCCCGGGCAACCCGGGCGGTATGAGTATGTGATATACCCGGTTCAGACGGTGGTCACCGGAGAGAAGATTCCGCTGCGAAAGGTTGCCGGCCCGCTGATCCCCTTCATTCTGGACGTGGATAATGGGGTCGTGCTCAGCCGGGTGGACTGATCCAGGCAGGCGCCCGGACCCGGGTTCCGGGACCGGGCCGGGCTCAACCCCCCATCTCCGGAGAGACTGATGGAAGGAACACGAAATGTAATTTTTATTCCAGGCCCACGGGGGGTACCGGACACCCCGGCTTCCGGAAGGATCCCGGGGAGCAGCGGATCAGAGAGAAGGCTCGGAAACAGAGAGATACCATGAATAAAAAGACAGAGGGCGCTATTCTCCAGCGCGACGGAAAGACGTATGCGATCATGACCAACACCCCCCAGGGGATGGTCAGTCCCGGGGATCTTGAACAGATTGCAGCGGTCGCAAAAAAATACGCTGTCCCGGTGATGAAGATCACCTCAGGACAACGGATCATTCTGGCTGGAATCAGACCTGAGGATCTCCCCGGGGTCGTTGATGATCTGGGAGCCCTGGCAAAGCCGGAATCCGGACCGGGGATCAAATTCGTTCAGGGATGCCTGGGCACAGAGATGTGCAGGTGGGGAGCACGTGATTCCCTGGGCATGGCAACCCTGATCCGTTCACAGATTCGGGATGGGGTGTACCCTGCCAAGGTGAAGATCGGGGTATCCGGATGCCAGCGGTGCTGCAGTGAGAGCCAGATACGTGATATCGGGGTGGTCGGAACCACCCGGGGGTGGATCGTCTTCTTCGGAGGAAACGGGGGGACGAAACCCCGGTGTGCCGACCCGGTAGCCTGGGGATTGTCTGACCAGGAGGCAGCTGACCTGGTCTGCCGTCTCCTCGACTATTACCGGGCCCATGGAGAACCGCGGGAGCGGACCGCCCGGTTCATGGAACGGATTGGAATGCAGACCCTCCGGTCCGGACTCCTCTCCACAATCCCGTACATTCCTCTGGAAAACGGGAGATAACCAGTCCCTGGAGATGAACGAGGGCTGGTCAGAGGAGCTTGGTCTCCTGGGTGGGTTTGGGTACCTTCACCACCAGCACCCGGAAGACCCCGGCACTCTCGTTCATCCACCGGTGCGGAATCCGGGCAGGGCTCTCAATGAGCATGTCTTTTGAGCACTCTGCTTTCTCATCCCCAATCTCGACAACACCAGTCCCTTCAAGAACATAAAAGAAGACATCCACCGGGGTGATATGCTTTTTCAGTGATTCCCCGGGATTGAGGGTGATCACTACGGCCAGGGCGTGATCGCTCTCATACACCTTGCGGGCATCCACCTTGTGGGGGTTCTGCTGGGAAGGGACTTCAGCAACGGTTGTAATCTTCATGATCCTCCAGTGGATAGATCATCGGTTCAATCATAAATAGGAGACAGGTATCTGATCCGATACCAGGGGGACCAGAGATCTGATCCATCCCGCCTCCCCATCTCTGCGGGAAGATATCCCCGGAGAGGCCGCCTGCTGCCCTGCCGGGATACAGGGCCCTTCAGCAAAGTTTAAAGCATCTCACGATGAGAGAGAAAAGACCAGAACGAATCCGTTCCTGATGTGGGCAGCCCCGGGCATATCCCGGGAAATGAATCAGGCCGGATACAGAGAGAGTCCTGGTAAATGGAGTATAATATGGATTCAATTGTACAGGACCTGATGAAACAGATCGCAACCGGAGATAACCTTGCCGCAATCAGTCAGTCAGTCGGGGGAGACTCCACCGCGGTCCAGTCCGCTCTGGGGATGGCAATGCCCCTGATCATGAGTTCGATGGCAGATACCGCATCCAAACCCGGTGGCGTGGATACCCTTATGGGAATGGTCTCTCAGCTCGGGGGAGCCAACCCGGCAGAGAACGTGAACGGTTTTCTGGGGAGTCCCCAGGCAGCTGGTGGAGCCGGTATGGTAAGCGCCCTGCTGGGAAGCCAGATGGGAGGGATCCAGAATGCGATCGCCCAGAAGACCGGTCTCCCCCCGGCCATAGTGGGACAGATTCTCGCCATCGCGGTCCCGGTTGTCGTCGGTCAGGTCGGAAAGATGTTTGCCGGACGCGGGATGGACAAAAATGCCCTCTCTGGTCTCCTCGGTGACCAGTCAGCCGCGGCCATGGAGTCAGCACCCGAGATCGCAGCGATCGCCCAGCAGGTTATGTCAGGGCAGACACCATCCGCCGGCGGGGTCATGGGAATCCTTAAAAAATTCCTGAAGTAACTGACCAGAGAACCATCCTGTTTTTTTCTCATATCCGATCCGGAGTACAAAGGCTGATCATGGATAAACCCGATAGTACCAGTATTTTCCCGTACGCGGCACGTGAAGAAGAAGAAATTCTCAGGAGCCTGGGGACCTCCCTCAGCACAGGACTCTCGTCAGAAGAAGCAGCAGACCGGGCATTGAAACACGGCCTAAACGAGATAACTGCCCGAACGGTCCCCTGGTGGGAGATCGCGGGACGTCAGTTCACCTCCCCCTTCATCTACCTCCTCCTGATTGCAGCCCTTATCGTCTTTCTCATCGGAGAAGCGATCGATGCGGCGATCATCGTCGGTTTCGTCTTCATCAATGCCGGCCTCGGCTTTTACCAGGAGTACAAATCCGAACGGGCCCTTCGTGCCCTTCAGGAGTATATCAGTCCCCGGGCCAGGGTCAGACGCGACGGGGAGTGGAAGACCACCGAGTCAAAGAACCTCACCCCGGGTGACATCATCTCGCTGGCAACCGGGGATGCAGTCCCGGCTGATGTCAGGGTCCTGAGTACCACCCGGCTTGTCGTGAACGAGACCACCCTCACCGGAGAGTCAGTCCCGGTTCCCAAGGAATCCCGGACCCTTTCCAGTGAGCCAAAGACCATCTACGAGAGCCACAACCTCTGCTTCAGCGGGACCACGGTGGTTGAGGGAGAAGCCGTGGCCGTGGTCCTCCAGACCGGTTCACTGACCACGATGGGACGAATCGCCCGGCTGACGGTGGAGACCGAGAAAGAGAGTGAGTTTTCGCGGGGAATCGCCCGGTTCAGCCGGTTCATCCTCAGGATGATCGTGATCACCCTCATCTTCATCTTCATCGCCAATCTCCTGATCAAAGGAGAGAGTGCAAATATCTTCGAACTGGTTGTCTTCTGTATCGCCCTCGTGGTGAGCGTGGTGCCCGAAGCACTGCCGGTGGTCACCACCGTCTCCCTCTCCCGGGGAGCCCTGGAGCTTGCAAAACACGAGGTGATCGTAAAGCGGCTGACAGCGATCGAGGACATCGGCAGTATCGAGGTGCTCTGTTCGGACAAGACCGGAACCCTGACCGAGAACCGGCTGACCGTGACCGGATTCTCCCCGGGATCCGTCCCCGACCTCATCAGGTACGCATCCCTGACCGTGGCACCTGTCCGGGAGAAGACAGAACCATTCGATATCGCGATCGATGAGGAGGCAGGGAGAAGCGGGATTCAGCACGAAGGCCTGCAGCGCATCGCCGAGATCCCCTTTGACCCGGTCAGGAGACGAAACGCAGTCCTCCTTCATGACGAACAGGGAGCACTCCTCGTGGTCAGGGGGGCACCCGAGGTCGTGATGGATCTCGCGTCCTCTCTCACACCAGCCTCCCGGCAGGCCATCGACACCTGGGTGGCCAGGGCCGGGACACGGGGGGAGCGGACGATAGCCATCGCCACCCGGAGGCTGGCCCCGGGAACCGGGACGATAACCTACGAGGATGAACGGGATCTGGACGTTGCCGGGGTGATCTCGTTCACCGATCCGATCAAACCCTCAACCTTCCGGGCCGTCAGCACGGCACGGGAACTGGGTGTCTCGATTCGGATCATCACCGGTGACAGCCCCGGGGTTGCAGGAGCGGTCGGGACGCAGATCGGGCTGATCGACGATCCATCTGCAGTTTTGACCGGGACCGATCTGCAGGGGATGTCAGCTGCTGACCAAAAAGCAGCCATCATGGATGCGATCGTCATCGCCCGGGTCACCCCTGAGCAGAAGTTTGAGATCATCGAGACGCTCCAGGAGCGATACATCACCGGGTTTCTGGGCGAAGGGATCAATGATGCTCCAGCCCTGAAACGGGCAGGAGTCTCGATGGTGGTGCAGAGTGCAGCAGATATCGCCCGGGAAGCAGCCGATATCATCCTCCTCCAGCAGGATCTTGAGGTGATTGTGAAGGGGATCCGGACCGGCAGAGCGGTCTTTGCCAACAGTGTCAAGTACCTCAAGGCAACGCTCGCCTCAAACTTCGGCCACTTCTATGCGATCGCTATCGGATCCCTCTTCATCAGTTTCCTCCCGATGCTCCCGCTCCAGATCCTGCTGGTCAACCTTCTCTCGGACTTTCCCATGATATCCATCGCCACGGACACGGTTGACCGAGCCGAACTGTCCAGGCCGAGACGGTACGATGTCAGGGAGATCGTCCTCGCCGCAACCACCCTGGGGATCGTGGTCACGGTCTTTGACCTGATGTTCTTCGCATTCTTCTTCCAGCAGGGAGACCAGGTCCTCCAGACGAACTGGTTCATTGGGAGTATCCTCACCGAACTGGTCTTCCTCTTCTCGATACGGACCAGGCTGCCGTTTTACCAGGCGCAGAGACCATCCGGGTATGTTCTGGGCCTTACCGGAGTCGCGATAGCAGCCACGCTCATCCTGCCGTTTACTGCCCTGGGACAGACCTTCTTCCACTTCGTGGCACCATCCTCACTGCATCTGGGAATTATTATCGGGCTGGTGGCTGCATTCTTCATCTGCGCCGAGCTGGTGAAGGCTGCATACTACCGGTTTACCGGGTAAATCCCGGACGGCCGCTCCTCCCGGGAGGCAGGGAGGGAAGGGCCCGGAGGTCCCCCTTCCCGACCAGATGGACGTCTGCATCGGCAATCAGCCTACCCAATCCATATGGGCCCGGATGGGAACATGACTGAGCCCGGGACCACCCGAATCATCTGCTCTCACCCGGACTGGAGGGGCGGGAAGAGGATAACCGGTTCATCTTTTCTGACAGACGGGTGAATCCGTGAAGATTAATAGGGAAGTCGGACCATTGGGTATAACCGTCTGTTGTCATCCGGTTATGAGAATCAGCCACCCCATGCAGAACCCTGTTTTCACAGGGCAACCAGAGACACACCAGAGAGATTCCCATGAATATTGAATACATCCTTGCCGGTGCTGCAGTCCTGATCCTCATCTGTATCATCGCCAACAAAGTATCAGGCAGACTCGGAGTTCCCGCCCTGCTCATCTTTATCCTGGTCGGTATGCTCGCCGGGTCGGAAGGACCGGGCAGGATTCCGTTCGACGACGCAGTAGTCGCCCAGTCGATCGGTGTTGTCGCCCTTGCCCTCATCCTCTTCTCAGGCGGGACAGATACCCGGTGGTCAGAGATTAAGCCGGTCTTCTCCCGGACTCTGGCCCTCTCCACCATCGGAGTCGCGATCACGGCGATCATCATCAGCATTTCCGCAGTCCTCGTCCTCGGATTCACGCCCCTCGAGGGATTCCTCCTGGGTGCCATCGTCTCATCCACCGATGCGGCAGCAGTCTTCGCAACGCTCCGATCCCGCCGGGCCAGTCTGAAGGGGAACCTGCGTCCCCTTCTCGAGTTTGAGTCAGGAAGCAATGACCCGATGGCGATCTTCCTGACGATCGGAGCGATCTCCCTGCTGATGTCACCAGATTCCCCGATATTCTCCCTCATCCCGCTCTTTGTGCAGCAGATGACCGTCGGGGGAATCCTCGGGTATGGAATGGGCAGGATTGCATCCCGCCTGATCAATATTCTTGACCTCGACTACGAAGGGCTCTATGCGGTTCTCACCCTCAGCATGGCACTCCTGACCTATGGTATAACGACGTTCCTCGGAGGAAACGGCTTCCTTGCTACCTATATTGCCGGCCTGGTCATCGGAA
>CAZSVH010000103.1:0-6888 GCA_964610235.1 uncultured Methanospirillum sp.
ACATCGAAGTCTTTGGGGTTGGATGCATTGATCATGGCACCGTCTCCGATGGTTCCTGCGAGCTCAAGGACTTTCGGACCCTGTGCGCCGATGTACACCGGAATACCCTTCTTTCCGGGGAGAGAGACACCGGTCAGCTTGGCACCGTCATAGTCAAAGAACTTCATCCCGCTCTTCTTCACTTCCTCACCATTCCAGAGTTTCCGCATCTGGATGACTGCTTCCTCGAGGCGTCCGACCGGCTTGTCTGCAGCGATCGCAAGCTTGGGCAGGGTGGAGAGGTCGCCCGGTCCGATACCCATGACTGCACGGCCGTCAGATATCTCATTCAGGGTGCAGGCGAATGAGGCCATGGCTGCAGGGGTGTCAGTGAAGGAGTTCATGATACCCGGTCCCATCTTCAGGGTCGTGGTTGCCTGGGCGATTGCTGCCAGGGTCGGGTAGCAGTGGCGGTTGTTGTAGTGGTTGGTAATCCAGGCAAAATCAATGTCCTTTGATTCTGCGAGTTTACAGTAATTGACCACCTGCTTGACGTTAATGTTTCCCGGAACGAATTCTATTCCATAACTCAAGGTCTACACCTCATTTGAGTAGTGAAACCCGAACCTGTAAAAACATTATTATTTGAATCTCTGAAATACGAAGGCAATTGATAAAAAAAGGGGAAATCCGTGAGTTATCTTCCCTGGATCGGGGGGAGAGAGGAAAATATTACCGCAGACGCATTGAGATATCATGGATACCGGCGAATTCGGGCAATATTTCAGGCATCACCCCAGATACTCTTTATGAGATCAGGGGGATACATGTATACTATTCAGGTCATATCTGAACGTATTCTATAACGGGGGATTTTTTGAGACTCTTGGTACTCGGACTCGGAACAGCCGGATGCAGGATTGCCGACCTGATCGCTGAACCATCAGGCAGATCAGGCAGGTCCTCCGGGGTTCATGCCCTTGCCGTAGATAATAATCCCGTCGTGCTGGACGCCCTTCAGAATATTGACCGGAGATCAAAGTTATTCTTCCCAAAGGATGATATCTCCTCCCCTGAACTCCTCACCACCAGTTTCACTATCGACGAGGTGAAAGCCCTACTCAGGTCCTATGACACAAAGGGGCATGATGCACTCCTCCTCTGTGCAGGTCTCGGGGGAGGTCTCATCGATCTCATCCCCCATCTGGTTCAGATCATCAGGGAGACGATGTTTGAACCGGTCTTCGGCCTGGTCACCCTTCCCACTGATGAAGAGGGGGAGTTCAGGCTGAAGAAGGCTGCCGCAGACATGCGGAAGATCCGCCGTCTTCTCGACGGGATCATCGTCTTTGACAACCAGTTCTGGATGCAGAAGGCACGGGACTATATTGAGGCTGAGAAGCAGCACAAGACCCAGAGCATCCCTGACCTGATCATCCCGCAGGGTCAGGAGAAACCGGCCCGTGACCCGTACGAGATCATCAACCACCAGATTGCCCGCCGGATCCGGCTCCTCACCCAGGCAGGAGAGGTGGGAGAGGTTGCTCCGCAGATGGTACTCGATACCCGGGAGGTTCTCAACTCCATCACCGGAATGGACCTGATCACCATCGGGCTGGCCGAGGATCCGCTCATTGAACGACCGCGGGCCGGTCTCTTCAGGCAGAAAGAGGAGTCAATTGTCAGCAGGCAGAACCGTGCCGGGAGGATCGTTAATCTTGCGGAGCGTGCGGTATTCCGTGATATTTCGGCGCAGTGTGAGCTCTCCACGGCCAGGAAGGCCCTGATCCTGCTCAGCGGACCTGAAGATGAACTCTCGATGAAGGGCTTCATGGCGATCCGGAAGTGGATCGATGACAGTATCGACGGGTTCGAACTCCGATCCGGGGATAACCCGGTATCAGCCAGGCAGAGTACCCACATCTCGGTCCTGATCATCCTCTCCGGTGTGCGGACCGTGGCACGGGTGGACGAACTGGATCAACTCCTTCCTCCTCCTCCTTCCCGGGACGGATAACCGCCCTGACCGGTTCAGATGATCCGGGAGAAGGGGATCGTACCGGCACCGATCTCTGTCTTGAGCGAATACCCCTCTTCTGCCGCATACCCGATGGAGTTCATCCCTGAGTACGAGACCAGGGAGATTCTCCCCGGGTCTGAGAGGAGATTGAAGATCTTCCCTGTTCCCATCATCAGCGGGAACCGAAAGCCGCACCCCTGCATCCGGGAGATGAGGTCAGAAGCCCGGTCCCAGGCGGTCCCCGGAATCTGTCTGATGTTCGCGAGGAGGATACCGGTCCCCCCGGTGACGAACGAACCGATGGAGGTCATCCCCGAGTTGATGAAGAGCTGCAGCGGGTCCACCGTGGATCCCTGGTACCCGATAAGATCCACGAATTCGACCGGTTTCCTCTCCTCGATCCGGATCGTCCCCCCGTACGCCATCTTCACCGGGATGCCGTTATGCTGGAAGATCCCGTCCATGGTGATGCTGCAGATGGTCAGGATACCGGTATGATCCGGAGGAATCCGCGAATCACGATCGAGAAGACTGTATGACTGGAAAAAACTGCATCCGGCATCCCGGACCCGGTCAAAGGTCCCGGTCACCTGGTCAAGAATGGGATCCGGGACGATGGTGAGATTGTACGCGACATCCCCGGTCCCGGTATCAGGATCAAAGGTGCTCCGAAAGGCAAGCCGCTCGAGCTTGGAGATGACAAACCCGATCCGGTCCTCGACCAGGGCACAATCGGTCTCTGCAATACCGGTCTGGGTGAGGATTCTCCCCTGGTTGCCGACCTTCTCAGTGAACCCCCGGGTGTCCAGGTACCGCAGGTAATACTGGACGGCCCGGTCGGTCATCACATACCCGCGTTCAGCCAGGAGCTCTGAGAGGCGTTTGGCCCCCATCGGTTCCCGGTAATCCTTGAGGATGCGAAGGATCTCGATGTACTTATGTTCAGTCTTGATCATCGTGCCAGAACCACCCCGATGCTGTCCTGATACCGTCCATTGTAGGTTGAATCGCCGGCGGTAACCTCTGACAGCACCATCTGGACAATCCGGTCACCTTTCTCCAGGATGATATCATCGGGACCCATATTCAGCAGACAAAGCGTCAGGTGACCCCGAAATCCGGGATCCACAAATCCTCCGCTCAGCTGAACCCCCCGCCGGGCATAGGAGGACCGGCACCGGAGGGTTGC
This sequence comes from uncultured Methanospirillum sp., assembly GCA_964610235.1. Classification (GTDB taxonomy): domain Archaea; phylum Halobacteriota; class Methanomicrobia; order Methanomicrobiales; family Methanospirillaceae; genus Methanospirillum. The sequence continues at coordinate 3,189 of CAZSVH010000103.1, forward strand.
TGCCAGGTCTGCGGGTATCTCCACCCACTCCATGCTGGCTACCAGTGTCATCACTCCGCGGGCCATCAGGGTCTTCTCAGCAGCCCGCAGGTCATATGAGGCAGGCTGCTGCGATTCTGCACTATACGGCTCGATGACGACTCCTCCCTGGTCAGGGGGGAGATCACGACGGTGGCGAAGCGAGAGCGATGACAGAATCATACCATACAGGTTGGATAAAAATCATTAATACCTTACGGATGGAAGAATCTAGGGGATCCATGGGGTAGCGGATATCCTACCGGGCTTCGGACCCGGGGACGTGGGTTCGATTCCCACTGGATCCGTTCGTAAAAAATATCAGAGAGAGCGTCTTCTGAGCTCCCGTCTCTTCTTCTGCGATGGTGATCACCTCCTGCCCCGGATCAGGAGGATAAGAATGATACCGGCAGCAACGATACCCGCAGTCACCGTGAGGATAAGCGGCAATCCGCTGAGAGGGAAGAGATCAGGGGAGAGGATCACCGGAACCGGTCCGGATACCGGGGGGGTGATGGTGGTCGTGTTCGACTGGTACCCGGTCACATTTGCAGTGATCTGAACCGGCCTTCCCGGTTCGAGCATGATGACGGCGGCTCCGCCCGCATCAGTCAGGACCGCATCTCTTCCATCTGCCAGGATCGATACCTGCCCAAGCGGTCTCCCTGCAGGATCACTCACCAGAAGAGCGACCGGGAGATCGGCAGGACTGACGATCAGAATGATATCCGCCTCTCCCGCTTCCACGATCTCCGTGCTGGTGAAGGGTTTCATCCCCGGCCCTGACACATCCAGCTGATGTTCCCCGGTGCTCAGTGCAGGGATGGTGAGCCGGCCATACTCGTTCGTCCGCCCGGATATATTTCCGTCAATCCGGATCCCGGCATCAGCAACCGGGTGCTTTTCAGGATCATAGACGCTGATGAAGACGGCCTGGCTGGCACGGGTGAGGGAGAAACTGATGACGGTATCCTCTTCACCCGGATCTGCCGTGGTCCAGAGGGACTCGTACCCGTCCGCGGATATCTCCAGGGTGTGCTCCTCCCCGCGGGTCAGGTTCGTGGGGAATGACCCGGTTTCACCGGTCCTTCCCGCTGCCTTCCCGTCGATCACGATACTGGCATTCCAGACCGGCCGCATATCACGGGAGTCATTAACCTGCACGGTTATCCGGTCATTCCTGTTCAGCGAGTACTCCACCCGGGCGTCCTCGAATCCCGTGATCAGCTTCTCGTGCCGGGTCTGGTAATTCCGGGCAGAGATCCCGAGATCATAGACCTGCTCCCCTCTCAGGGTGAGAATCGCGGTCCCATTCTCTCCTGCCGTATCCCCGGTGGCGGTCTCATCGCCCTGCCGGGCAGAGAGCCGGGCCCCCCCTACCGGAAGGAGGGTCTCTGCATCACGCACGCTGACCGCATAAGAGCAGGTCCGGATCCGGAGGGGGACGAGGACCAGGGAATCATTCACCGGGGGAATGCCGGTCCATTCCTGGTATCCTGCCTTGACCACCCGGATCACCGGTGCCGTTCCTGCATAGGAGAGGTTACAGGTGCCGTTCTCATTCGTGGTGGCCACATACTCCCCGTCAGCGTAGATGAGTGCGAGAGGAACGGGTGAGATCCGATCCGATGTCTCGTACACCATGATGGTCGCCGCTCCGGCAGGGGGAATGACCAGAAAGAGGATCACCACCAGTGCCATGAGGGACCCCCGTCGTCCTCCGGTATCAGTCTGCATGCATCTCACCCGGCACTCCGGTTCCAGGTCAGCTGACCCCGTTGTTGCGCTCCCGGGGAGGAAGCCACTCACGCCGGCCCGGGACACGGTCCATGAGCATTCCTTCAACCACCACCGGCCGCAGTGTCCGTGCGATCTCGATCGCCTTCTCAAGACGCCATTTCCGCTCGGCATACAGGGTGAAGATCGGCTCCCCCCGTTTCAGCCGTGTCCCGGGTTTGGCATGGATGAAGATACCGGCTCCGTGGTCGTTGGGAGCCCCGGCCGTCCGGGCGATGGAGATGAGGGACTTGTTATGAATCTCGATGACATAGCCGTCGATATCAGCCCTCACCACGTAGGTGAACTCGCCCGGGGTGATCGATGCAGAGGTGACATCCGGGTCTCCTCCCTGGATGGCGATGATCTCCTTCATCTTCTTGAGCGCCTTGCCTGACTGGAGGATCTCCAGGGCAAGTGCCTGACCCTCTCCCCGGTTTGCCTTTCCGGCAAGCTCGAAGGCGATCCCCGCGATGACGGTGCTCTTCTGGATCAGGGAATTGGGTGATTCGTCACCTTCCAGGACCGCGAGCGCCTCCCTGACCTCGAGGGCAGGACCAACGGCCCTTCCCACCGGGGCATCCCCGTAGGTGAGGGCACATTCAACCCGCATCCCCAGCCGTTCCCCGATATCAATGAACTGCTGTGCCAGTTTCCGACCTTCCGGGATGGACTGGACCTTACAGTACCTCCCGACCGGGATATCAATCGCCACCACGTGGGCACCGACCGCGAACTTCTTTGCCATGACACTGGCGATCATCTGGCCGATCTGGTCTATTTTAAAGGGATACTCCTGGATGATGATCTTGTCATCAGCCGGAGCGATGTTCGTCGCCCCTCCCCAGACAATGACACCTCCGACCTTCATGGTCATCTGATGGATCTCTGAGGCGCTGAACTCCACCGGGGCCAGGACTTCCATCAGGTCCGCGGTCCCCCCGGCCCCGGTGATCGCCCGGGAACTGGTCTTGGGGATCAGGAGCCCTCCGGCTGCAATGATGGGGACGACCAGGAAGGTGATCTTGTTCCCCGGAACACCCCCGATTGAGTGTTTATCCACGATCGGACCGGTATGGAACTCAATCCGATCCCCGGTCTCGACCATGGACCGGGTCAGGAACTCGATCTCATCGATATCAAGCTGGTTAATATACGAGGCGATGACGAAGGCGGTCAATTCAGAGGGAGAGAGTTTCTCAGAGACGATGTCAGAGACGATCATCGAGATCTCCTCCCGGGAGAGCCGGTCCCCGTCCATCTTCTTCCTGATATAGTCGAGTGAGACCGGCCGGTCGGCGATCCGAACCTCAACCGGTTCGCCCTCGGCGACCTGCAGGTTCTGGTTCGTCTGATGGTAGATACCGATCTTCCCCTGTTCAATCAGGGAGGAGGTCGTCTCCACGTAATCTGCAATCGAGATGCCGGATGACGGATTCATGATCTCAACCCGGTCACCAGGGAAGATACCCAGGGACTTGGCATCCTGCAGATGCAGGAGCACACCCCGTGCTGCAATATCAACAAGTCGCACGGCGAGCTTCATGCTCATAGGTGACGCATTATCCTATTTAGGACATTGGAAGCAGGACGAGGAGAGAAGACCGGCGCTGACGCGAAAAAAGGATGAAAAAGGGGTGAGCCCCTTAGTTCCGGCGCTGAATCAGGAATGCAACTGCGCCGAGGCCGGCGAGGGCAACCAGTGCACCAAATCCTGGGGACTTCTGGGTCGGCTCAGGGGTTGGCGGGACAGTGGTTGGGACCTCGGTCGGGACTTCGGTCGGGACCGGAGTCGGAACTTCGGTCGGCTGCTCGGTTACATTCTGCTCTACCGGTGCTGCGGTCGGCTCAGGGGTTGCTGCTGCAACCGGGGCTGCTCCTGCCTCAACAACGTTGAAGAGAGTGG
>CAZSVH010000104.1:0-6728 GCA_964610235.1 uncultured Methanospirillum sp.
GCGGTTAATCAGTATTCAATCAGGGACAATTGTTTAAGTACTTTCAGCAAATGTGTACGCCAGCATGAAGATCATCAGCACCCGCCGTTCCCAGGTACTGGCAGGCAGGATTGCGTCTGTGACTGACTATCCCCTGGTTGATGTCAGATGGACACAGTTTCCTGATGGAGAGATCTACCTGAAGACCGGGGAGATCTCTGATCAGATGGTCATCGTTGGCAGTCTGGTCGGGAGTGATGATCTCGTTGAACTCCTCCTCCTCACTGACGCCTGCTCAGGGGCTGAGATCACCCTTGTTCTCCCGTATATGGGGTATGCCCGGCAGGATAAACAGTTCAATCCCGGAGAACCCCTCTCTGCCCGGATTATTGCCCGGACGCTCGGCGCCGGGGTATCCCGGGTGATCACCGTCAATCTTCACGAGAAGACGATCCTTCCCTACTTCGGTGTGCCGGCAGAGGACCTGAGCCTTGCCTCCTCGATGGCTGAGATGATCACCGCCCTCTCGCTCTCCCGCCCCCTGATACTGGGACCGGATGCCGGGGCCGCCGGGCTTTCTGCCGATATCGGCAGGAACGGGGGATGGGAATCGGATCACCTGCAGAAGGTGAGGCTCTCAGGAGAAGAGGTCCGAATTGAGCCCAAGGAGATCCCGGTGCAGGGAAGGAACCTCGTCATCGTGGACGATATCATCGCCACCGGGGGTACCCAGGCAACGGCTGCCTCGATGCTCTTTACCCAGGGTGCCGCCTCCGTGACCACGGTCTGTGTTCACGGGGTCTTTGCGACCGGGGCATGCACCCACCTCTTCAGCGCCGGGATCAGCGATGTCATCAGCAGTGATACCATCGAGAGTGCATCCAGCCGGTATACCGCGGCACGGGCGATCGCCGATGCCCTCAGAACGGTCTGATCCCGGGGAAGGTACAGCCGGAGGCACCCCCTCCGGTTCTGCCTCCCCGGTGCTGATCCTGGATACCTCTGCCTTTTTCCTGACGTTCCCCCTCCCGGGAGAGCGATGGACCGTCCCCCGGGTGGAAGAGGAGCTGCGGGACCTGCGGGGGAAGACCCGGTTTGGTATCCTGCGGGACGAAGGAATGGGAGTGCGGGAACCATCAGGTCCATCCCTGGAGACGGTGAAGGAGGCTGCCGGCATGAGTGGCGATCTGGCAGTTCTGTCAGAGACCGATATCTCCCTGCTTGCTCTTGCCCTGGACCTGCAGGGGACGGTGGTGACCGATGATTTTGCCATCCAGAATACGGCTCATCGCCTGGCCATCCCGGTTCGTCCGATCATCCAGCGGAGAGCGGGAGCGAGGGCCTGGAAGATCCGGTGTACGGGGTGCGGGAAGTACTTTGACCAGGCGTCTCAGCCGGGTGAGGATTGCCCGGTCTGCGGTTCACCTCTGAAACGAAAGCATAAATAATACCGAGAAGATTTCTTTCCAGATGTCTACGATCGAAGATCTCATCCACAAAGCCCGGCTCCTGAGAAGTGAAGGCCACAGCCCCGGCCAGATCGCGGACGAACTCTCGCTCTCCATGGAGACGGTAACCTGGCTGCTGACCCAGGAGAAGGGTGCCTCGACTCCCAAGGACGTACATATCGACTGGACGACGGTCAGCGGGGACTGCTGTCTCCTTGAACAGAACGCCCTCATGCTCCTTACCCGGTTCAACCAGCTGCAGCCTGAGGGTGAGGGTCCGGTGGTCTTCGTCGGCATCTCCATCTCCGGTATCCCGCTGGCAACCCTGATGGCATCATCGGGAGTGGGGCGGCTGGCCATCTATCACCCGGCTAAACACAGCACCGAGGAGACGGCGATGGGGTCCATGAGCGGGAACTTCGGGATTCACACCGGGGACTCCTGTGTCGTGGTCGATGATGTGATCACCACGGGTGACACTCTTCACGAGGTCGTGGCATATCTCAAACGGCACGGCGCCACCCCGCTTGCCTGTTGTGTACTCTTTGATAAGCGCGGAATCAGGGAGATTGAGGGAGTACCGGTATACAGCCTCTATAGAATATCCCGGATAGATTAAGGCTCACTTTTTTTCCCGGATCGTTACACAATCCTTATATAGAACCTTAAATCCACCTGTAACCATACGGAGGATACTCTCATGCTTGCGCAACAGCCTGTAATCATCTTACGAGAAAATGTAGAGCGGACGCACGGATATGAGGCGCAGCGCTCAAATATAGCGGCCGCAAAGGCACTTGCCGAGGCTGTCAGGACCACGCTGGGCCCGAGGGGAATGGACAAGATGCTGATCGATGGGACCGGGGATATTACCATCACCAACGACGGCATCACGATTCTTGACGAGATTTCCGTGCAGCACCCGGGTGCCAAGATGGTCATCGAGGTCTCCCGGACCCAGGACGAGGAGGTCGGGGACGGTACCACAACTGCCGTCGTTCTGGTCGGCTCCATGATGGAACAGGCCGAATTCCTGCTCAACAAGAAGATTCACCCGACGGTGATCTGCCGGGGCTACCGTATGGGCATGACCCGTGCCCTTGAGATCCTTGACGGTATGTCCACTGCGGTGGATCCCTACAACAAGGATATCCTCACCAAGATCGTCGAGACTGCCATCACCGGCAAGTCCATCGAGAATGTGAAAGAGAAGATCAGCACCATTGCCGTCGATGCCGTGGTTGCCGTTGCAGAGAAGAATGGCAAGAAGATCACGGTTGACGAGGACGATGTCCAGATCAAGTCCCACACCGGGGCAACCATGGATGATGCCGAGTTGGTCACCGGTGTTGTTCTTGAGAAGAAACGCGTCAACCAGGCGATGCCACGGTCAGTGAAAGGGGCAAAGATTGCCCTTGTTTCCGGTCCACTCGAGATCCGCAAGACCGAGGTCAAGGCAAAGATCAAGATCAGCAGCACTGAGCAGGTTGAAGCATTCAGCGAACAGGAACGCGAGGCACTCCGGGAGATGGCAGACTCCATCATCAGGAGCGGCGCAAACGTCCTCCTCTGTCAGAAGGGGATCGCGGACGCGGCCCAGTATTTCCTTGCCAAGGCCGGTATCATGGCCCTTGAGGATGTCCCTGAGAAGGACATGAAGTTCGCCGCACGTGCCCTGAATGCAACCATCGCACACAAGCCCGAGGATCTGACCCGTGCCATGCTCGGTACCGCGGTTGGAGCTGAAGAGATTGAGGATACCGAGATGACCCGGATCTTCGGGGCAAAGAACCCGAAGACTGTGACCATTCTCCTCAGGGGCACCTCACGGTACCTGGTTGACGAACTCGAGCGGGCGATGGTGGATGCCACCCGTGTCGTCATGGATACCATGGAAGACGGGAAGTATGTCCCGGGCGGTGCTGCCATCGAGACAGAACTGATGGTCCGTCTCCGTGAGTATGCTGCCACCATCGGAGGCCGTGAGCAGATCGCGATAGAGGCATATGCCGATGCATTCGCTGCCATCCCGATCACCCTTGCCGAGAACTCAGGGATGAACCCGATAGACAAGCTCGTTGAGCTGAAGGCTGCCCATGCAAAGAACAAGAAGAACTTCGGTCTGAATGTCTTCACCGGCAAGGCAGTCGACATGGTGATGGAAGGCGTCATTGAACCGCTCCGGTGCAAGAGACAGGCGATCCAGTCATCAGCCGAGGCGGTCGAGATGCTGCTGCGGGTTGATGACATGATGGTCTCCCGGAACTCTGCTCCAGGAGCCTGAACGGCTCCCTTTTTCCTGTAGAGAATCAGAAATCCTTATGGGGATGACTGACTCATAGCTATTTCATCTGAGCCGAGGTAGTCTAGTCCGGTAGGGCGGTGGTCTCGAAAACCACTGGTGTTCTGCACCTCGGGAGTTCAAATCTCCCCTTCGGCGTATCTCTTCTCTTCAGGGTGTGTCCCCCTGGTTCCTGTGGTCGCGACACTTTTATGCGATCATCCCTCAAACCGCTACGTTACCCGAGTATTCCATGAATTCACTGGAAGATTTTCTGCACCCACTCCATGAAGGGGTATGGGAAGTGGCGATTCCCCGGGACGAGGTCACCCTTCCTCTGGGGGAGGAATGGCGAGTCTCACCGATTAATGTTCCTACACCCGGCGTCATTGCGAGTTACCGTAAGGGGCAGTATCACCTGCACGAGATGCGGGATGAGTTCAGGGTTCACCTGGACCGGTATGATCCCGTGCATCATCCTATCCTCCATCTGGTCGATGACGCCCCGCTTCTTCTGATGATCTCAGAGACCTTCATCACCCTCCTCTCGCTCACCCGGGTATCTGCACTCTCCGGGATTGAAGGAAAGATCAGAGAACAGACACGGATAACCGCCACCCACATCCTCTCAGGACTCATCATCATCCTTCTCGGGGGGGCTTTTGTCATCTTCCCTGATATCACCTTCATGGGCATCACCGTCCTGGTCATCCCGGGTATCGTCTGCATCTTCGGAATCCTTACGCTCCTGGGTGGAATATCCTGGCACGAGCCTGAAGACCGTGATCCGGGAATGATCATCAGGGGATGCGGAATCATCTGTCTCTCCATCGTGCTCGCCTCGATTCCGCCTCAGTTCTGGGCGATCTGTCTCCTGCTCGTCATCGCGGTCTGGATGTTTGCAACCGCCGTCTTCCTGATCAGAAGGGTGATCAGGGGGAGGAGGGCGGTGCCTGAGGGGTTTGTCAGCCGCCTCCTGATCGGATTCGGATCGCTCATTCTCGGAGTCTTCAGCCTTCTCACACCTGAATCCGTCTTTTACCTCTTTCTGGACATCCTGGGGATTCTGACGATGACTCTGGGAGGGGCCCTGACCCTGCTCGGGATCCGGCTCCGCAGGATGATGCAGGATCGTCAGGCACCCCCGGATCCCGTCCTGATTCCGTCCTGATCCCGGTACTCTCCGCTGAGTCCCGGTCAGCCATTCTCCTCTGATTCTGGCATCCCGGGGTGAGGGTTTTTTTCGCCCTGAGCCCGTCGGTGCCCGGGAGAGGGTTTTCATACTTGGAGAGGCAAGATCCATTCATGCTCCTCTTCTCTGCTTCCCTGGAAGTCGCACCGGTTCGTTTCTGAAACGTGCAGGAGATCATGGATAGTACTCAGATACTGGGACTCTTCTGCCTCGTATCAGCAGCCATAACCTATGGTTTCGGTTTTTTTGTCTTCGCAAAAAACCCGTCCTCCCCGATTAACCGGCTTTTCCTGGCGGTGATGCTCGGGGCAACCTATTGGGGAATTGGCGAATTCCTGATATGGCAGAGCAATTCCTTTGAAGAAACGCTCTTCTGGCTGAAGGCGAGTTCGCTCTGGACCGTGGTGATCGTGATGACGGTTCATTTCATCCTCGCCTACACCGGCCATCCCCTCTCCCACAGAGAGAAGATCCCCCATCTCATCCTGCTCCTCTACCTCCCTGCCCTCTTCTTCGCGATGGTGGAGATCCTCACCGATAATATCTTCATCGTCGGGTATGCCCCGACCGGATACTACTACGCACCGGCTGGTGATAACCTGTTTTACCAGGTTGAGACCCTGTACTTTTTCCTTCTTATGAGCTGGGCAGTTGTGCTGAGCATCCTCTTCTGGGTCCGGTCCTCCCATGAGAAGGCCCGGATCCAGGGGTGTTTTCTGAGTGTCGGGTTCCTCTTTGTTCTCTGTGTCGGATCCCAGTCGGTATTTTTCCTCCCGCTCCTGAATATCCATCTGCCGAACCTGGTCTTTATCGGGGTGATCCTCTTCTCAGTCATCGTCTCGGCAGCCATCCTGAAGTACGGGCTTTTTACGATCAGCCCTGAGACGGCCGCCTCCAACCTGATTCGTATCATGCCTGACGGGCTCATCCTGACCGACACCGACGGCCGGGTCCGGACCATCAATTCCTCTGCCGAACTCCTCCTCCATGAGAGCAGATCCCTCATTACCGGGATGTTGATTGGTGATTACCTTCCTGACTCCGTATTCTCCCAGATACTGGAGGAGATTGAGGGGCATGAGTCATTCTCTGACATGGAGGTGACCCTCTCTCATCCCGGGACTGTCGTGGTGAGCATCTCCGGATCCCTGGTCCGGGACCCGGATGGTATCCCGGCAGGGATCATCTTGATTATCAGGGATATCTCTGATCGGAAAGCGGCTGAAAAGGCGCTCAGCATCGCCAATGAGAAGATATCTCTTCTCAGCCGGCTTACCCGGCACGACATCAGTAATCTGGTCACCCCGCTGCACGGATATCTCTCGCTCCTGTATGAAGAGGGGACCGCGGATCCACATGATCCCCAGATTGGCACCTGCATCGATCTCGTCGAGAAGATCATCACGCACCTTCGGTTCTCGCAGCAGTACCAGGAGATCGGGATGCAGTCTCCCCGGTGGCATTCCCTTGGGGAGATGATCTCGCGTGCGACTGCCGCCCTTGCGGATGAGCAGGTGACGATTGAGGTATCTGTCAGCCCGGTGCGGATATATGCGGATCCGCTGATGGAGAAGGTCATCTATTATCTGCTGGAGAACGCGGTTCGTCATGGCGAAACGGTGACAAAGGTCACGATAACGACCGATACCACCCCCGGGGACGATCTTATTGTCCTGATCTGTGATGATGGTACCGGGGTGAGGGAAGATGAGAAAGAACTCATCTTCATGCACGGGTATGGCAAGAATTCAGGGCTGGGACTCACCCTCTCCCGGGAGATCCTCCTGATGACCGGTATCGGGATAACCGAGACCGGAACGTACGGCTC
>CAZSVH010000105.1:0-6719 GCA_964610235.1 uncultured Methanospirillum sp.
CGACAACACGAGCGCACTCTTTGACGAGATGCTTGCACACCGGCTTGGACTCATCCCGCTCACCACCGATCTTCAGAGTTATATTCCGCGGGACCAGTGTTCCTGTGGCGGGAAGGGATGTGCCCAGTGCACGGTTACCCTGACCATGAGTGTCGAAGGTCCCCGCATGGTGATCTCCGAGGATCTCATCTCACAGGATCCGGCGGTTCAGCCGGCGGTCGGACAGGTTCCGATCGTCAAACTCGAGAAGAATCAGAAGGTCGTGCTGGAAGCACAGGCAATCCTGAACCGTGGTCTGGTCCACTCCAAGTGGCAGCCGGTCACCATCTGCGGGTACAAGAATTACCCGCTCATCACCCCGGACACCCGGTGTGACGGATGCGGATTGTGTGTGGACAAGTGCCCCTTGAACATCCTGGAAGTGAAAGGCGGAAAGATCGCAGTGAAGGAAGGGCAGGACACGCAGTGTTCTCTCTGCCGGCTCTGCGAACAGGAATGCCTGAACAGCGGGATCGGAGATGAACCGGCGATTCATATTGACAGGGATCAGGGACGGTTCATCTTCTCAATGGAGAGTGATGGTTCACTCCCGGCGAATGAGATCCTGAAACAGGGGCTGCTGTATCTGAAGACTCAATCAGACGAACTCCTCGAAGCGCTCAGCGAAATCAGGGGGTAACGGATCATGAGCAAAAGAAATGATAAGTCCAATCCGCGCCTCACCGAACTCATCAGACTCCTGAAGAAGACATCGAGTGAGAACGAGGTGCAGATCTGGCGCGACATCGCGATCAGACTTGAGAAACCGAGTAAGAACTACGCTGAAGTGAACGTGAGCAAGATCAACCGGTATGCAAAGGAGGGTGAGACCCTTCTGGTGCCGGGGAAGGTTCTTGGGAGCGGGGTCCTGGAGTCAAAGGTCACCGTGGCAGCTCTGAACTTCTCAGAGTCCGCGGTTGACAAGATCTCCGGCAGACAGGGGGAGTGTCTCAGCATTGAGCAGCTCCTGACCCAGAATCCCAAGGGTAGCCACGTGAGGATACTGAGGTGAGTGGGCAGATGGTAACGGTAATCGACGGAGACGGGCTCCTCGTCGGCAGGCTTTCCAGCGTGGTTGCAAAGCGGGCACTGAACGGCGAGGAGATTGCAGTCATCAACGCAGAAAAGGCAGTGATCTCAGGCAGCCGTGCCCGGGTTCTGGCACATTACAAGCACAAGAGGGAACGCGGATCCCGTGAAGGCGGTCCGTTCTTCCCCCGCAGGCCGGATCATATCCTGAAACGAACCATCCGCGGAATGATTCCCTATAAGCGTCAGCGGGGAATTGAAGCGATGAAGCGTATCAGGATCTATGTCGGTGTCCCGTATGAACTCGAAGGGATGGAGGCCGAGAAACTGGGAGACGCTCACAAGACCCGTCTCAACTCACCGGCCTGTGTCTCTCTCGGGGCGGTCAGCAGTTTCCTGGGGGCAAAATACTAGGGGGATATGAGATGGCAAAAGTGATTAACACCAGTGGGAAGCGGAAGACGGCGATCGCCCGTGCAACCTTCAGGCCGGGAAAAGGCGTCATCAGGGTGAACTCCCTGATCCTTGATGTCTACTCGACCGAACTTGCGCGGATGAAGATCTCAGAACCGCTTCAGCTGATTCCGACCGCAATTGAGGGCGTGGACGTCTCCATCAAGGTCAGGGGCGGGGGTGTCATGGGCCAGGCAGAAGCAGCACGTACTGCGCTTGCCCGAGGTCTCGTCCAGTGGCACAGCGACCCGCGGATGAAGGATGTCTACCTTGCATACGACCGGAGTCTGATGGTCAATGACTCACGTCAGAAAGAATCGAAGAAACCTCATGGCCGTGGTGCCCGGAAGAAATTCCAGAAGTCATACCGGTGAGATTTATTACCAGGACAGCATACATTAGTGGTGCAACTATATGATACCGGTTCGCTGTTTCACCTGTGGTAAGGTAATCTCCACCGCATATGAGGAATATAAGCGCCGAAGAGATGCAGGAGAGGATCTGAAACAGATCCTCGACGATCTCCATATGGATCGGTATTGTTGCCGGCGTATGTTGCTCACGCACAAGGAGATTATTGACGAGTTGAATCCCTATCAATGAGGGGTCGTAGGGTAGCCTGGACCATCCTAGGGCGTTCGGGACGCTCTGACCTGAGTTCGAATCTCAGCGACCCCATTCTTGTGTTGACTAATTTTTGAGGAATCGGATGCAGAACTATACACGCTATGAAAAGGCACGCATTGTCGGTGCCCGGGCGTTGCAGATCTCGATGGGTGCTCCGGTACTTATCGCGAGTACTACCATCGATCCGCTGTACCTCGCGATGGAGGAGTTTGAGAAGGATGTCATCCCCATCACGGTTAAGCGGAGATAACTGATCAGGATGACTGCCATTCGCGCTGTTGATCTCAGGGTGATCCTGGACTCGCGTGGCCGTACAACCGTCGAGGCCGATGTGGTGCTCGACGATGTGACCGGTCGCGCTGCAGCTCCGGGTGGTGCGAGCACCGGGCTCCACGAAGCAACGGTGAAGGAGCCCGGGAAGGCCGTTGACGAGGCACGCCAGCAGGTTGTTCCTCACCTCATCGGTCTCGACTCCCGGGATCAGATCGGGGTTGATGCACTCCTCACCGAGATTGACGGAACAGATACCTTTGCCGGTATCGGCGCAAATGTGGCAGTCGCCATTTCACTGGCGAATGCAAAGGCAGCAGCAGCTGCGCTGCGGATCCCTCTCTGGCGGCACCTGGGGGGTGCCTTCGCATCATCGATTCCTCTCCCCCTCGGGAACGTCATCGGGGGAGGGGCTCATGCCCCCCATGCCACAGAGATACAGGAGTTTCTCGTGGTCCCGACCGGATGCCCCGGTATCCGGGAGGGTGTCTTTGCAAATGCCCGTGTTCATGCCATGGTCAGGGAACTTCTTGAAAAACAGGGAGTCTCCTGCTGTGGGAGAGGTGATGAAGGGGCCTGGGCTCCTGCCATCTCTGATATGGAGGCTTTTGAAGTGCTCGCTGATGCGGTGGATGTCATCTCTGATGAGGTGGGATTTACGATCAGCATCGGCACTGACATGGCAGCCAGTCAGATATTCAATACCGCAACCGGGATGTATGAGTCCCGGGACGGGATGGTGAGGAGCAGCGAGGAGCAGGTTTCGTATGTGGCGGATCTGATCGATGAATACGGGCTTGTATACGTCGAAGACCCCCTCTACGAAGATGACTTCAGCTCCTTCGCATCCCTTACCCGGCAGGCAGGCAGCAGATGCCTGATCTGCGGTGACGATCTCTTCGTCACCAACCCGACCCGTATCGGGAAGGGGATCAGTGAAGGTTCGGCAAACTGCGTCCTTATCAAGCCGAACCAGATCGGGACCCTCTCCCAGACCTATGACGCGGTCTCGACCGCTCACCGGTCCGGGATGGAGACGGTCATCAGTCACCGATCCGGTGAGACTGAGGATGCATCGATTGCACATCTGGGATCTGCATTCGGCTGCGTCTTCATCAAAACCGGGATCGTCGGTGGTGAGCGGACGGTAAAACTTAACGAACTCATTCGGATTGAGGAGAGTATGTATGAACGGAAATGAGATGGAAATTGAACTGAACGAGCCGCTTGTCTCTGTAGAAGAATACCTTGCAGCAGGAGTACATATCGGCACCCAGCAGAAGAGCAGTGACATGAAGAACTTCATCTACCGCGTACGCGGGGATGGCCTGTATATTCTTGATATCAGGGAGACCGATGAGCGGATCAAGCTCGCGGCCAAGTTCCTCTCCCAGTATGATCCTGCCAAGGTTCTGGTCGTGACTTCCCGTCAGTACGGGCAGTATCCTGCACGCCAGTTTGCAGATGCGATTGGTGCATACCCGATGACCGGCAGGTACATCCCGGGCACCCTGACCAACCCGATCCTGCCGAAGTTTGCAGAACCTGAAGCCGTCGTGGTGACTGACCCGGTGAGTGATCTCCAGGTCATCAAGGAGGCACTCCAGATCGGTATCCCGGTCGTTGCGCTCTGTGATACCAACAACATGACCAGCCTGGTCGATTTTGTCATTCCGACAAACAACAAGGGTCGGAAAGCCCTCTCCATGATCTACTTCCTGCTGACGAAGGAGTTCCTCCGCCACAAGGGATATACCACCTCACTCACCCCCGAGGACTTCGAGACTGAACTGTGATGCAGATTACTGACAGGATCAGCTTCTGAAGAATCATTCATAACACCAGACAGTCCGATGATGATCAGGCGGTGTTCCCTGGCCGGTATGTTCTATCCGGCTGATCCGGTCCAGCTGCAGAGTATGCTGGACCGGTTCTTCAGCCACACCCGTACCGGTGGGGACGCCCGGGGGATCGTCTCCCCCCACGCCGGATATGTCTACTCGGGTCAGACTTCTGCCCATGCTTTTTCTGCCGTCAGGGAAGGATTTGACGGGACATTCATCATCATCGGTCCCAGTCATCGCGGTCTCTCCACCTGTATATCTGCCATTGCGTGGGATACCCCCATCGGTCCGGTACAGCCTGACCGGGATCTGGCGGCTCTCCTCGGACTGCCCGTGGACGAGGAGGCGATGGCGTATGGGAATGAGAACTCGCTCGAGGTTCAGGTTCCGTTCATCAGGTACCGGTTCCCGGATGCCCGGGTGGTCCCGGTGATGATGGGGAGGCAGACCCTGGAAGAGACGGAGTATGTATCCGGCCTGATTTCTGCTGCAATACGGGAATATCCCGGTGATATCAGGATCATTGCGTCCAGTGACTTCTCCCATTATGTCCCGGCGGCGAAGGCACAAAAAGACGATCTATTTGTCATAGAAGCGCTGAAAGATCTGAACGTGCGGGAATTTTACAGCAGGATCCGGAACATGCGGGTCACCACGTGCGGATACGGGCCGGTCGGGACGATGATCGAGTCACTTCGCCCGTTCGGCATCACCCGGTGTGACCTGATATCGTATACGCATAGTGGCGACGTCAGCGGGGATTATGATCAGGTCGTCGGGTATGCGGCACTGGTGGTGGCCTGAGTGGCGACCTGGAGTGCTCCGGGGAAGGTCTTCCTCTTTGGTGAGCATGCCGTGGTCTATGGCCGGCCCGGGATCGCCCTTGCCATCCGTCCCCGGGTCTATGTCACGGTGCGAAAGACCAGTCATCCGCATCATGCAAAATCCCCGTATATTGACCAGTGTTTCCGGGAACTGAACGTGAAGGGGAGTGTTTATATCAACTCCCAGCTCCCCAGTTCTTCAGGACTCGGTTCGTCAGCAGCCGTGACCGTTGCCACGCTGGCGGCGATCAATGATGAGTTTGATCTCGGCAGGTCACGGGATGATATCGCCGAAATCGCCTTTAAGATCGAGAAACGGGTCCAGAAAGGCCGGGCCAGTCCGACTGATACGACGGTCTCCTCCTATGGCGGGATGTTCCTGATCAAGGAGGGCACCCGGAAACGGCTGGCACCCCAGAATTATCACCTGGTGATTGGAAATTCCCAGGCAACGCATTCGACCGCGAGAATGGTCGAGAAGGTTGCAGATCTGCTGGCGAAATACCCCCGGATCTGTGAACCGGTCCTTGATGCTATCGAGGCACTGACCCTTGATGCCATGAAGCATCTCGACGAGCCCCCCTATCTCGGCAGGCTCATGGATATGAACCACGCCCTCCTCGATGTGCTCGGGGTGGGCCACCCCCACCTCTCCCGCCTGGTGCTCGCCGCCAGGGCGACGGGAGCCTACGGTGCAAAGATCACCGGGGCCGGCGGGGGCGGGTGCATGGTTGCCCTTGCTCCCAAGAACCTCAAGGCCCGGATTGCCGGTGCTCTTGAAGTGACGGAGGGACGGGCTATTATCACCTGTCTTGACACGGAAGGACTTCGGAAAGAGAAGGATGCATAACCGGACGATACTCAAGCTCGGTGGGAGCGTAATCACCGACAAGTCGGCAGGATCCGCCGGCACGATCAGGACTGATGTTCTGGCAGCAGTAGCAGAGATGCTCTCAGCCCTGCCCGGCATTCCGCTCCTGATCGTGCATGGTGCAGGTTCGTTCGGGCATCCGCAGGCGAAGTCGTGGCATATCCAGGAAGGAGTCTCCCGGGAGAACCGGCGGGGTATCTTTGAGACGCACCAGGCGGTATCAGAACTGAATACCGCTGTCGTGGCAGCACTCCGGTGCGGCGGCATCGAAGCCGTCGCAGTGCATCCGCTCCATGCGTTCGCGGCAGCGGATGGAATTGTGGCAGATCTGCACCTGGAACACCTGCACCTGATGCTCAGCCTCGGTCTGGTTCCGGTCATCCACGGGGATGTGGTGATGGACCGGGTCCGGGGTGCCTGTATCGTTTCCGGTGATCAGCTGATCCGCGTCCTGGCCGAAGGACTCGATATGAAACGCGTTGGTCTGGCAACTGATGTGCCAGGCCTCCTGGCAGAGGACGGATCCGTTGTGAGGGAGCTGCGCCGATCGACGGCGCACCAGGTGAAGATAGGAACCTCCGGCACGATCGATGTGACCGGGGGAATGGAAGGAAAGATCGCCGAACTGCTGGGTCTGGCAGACCATGGAATACACTCAGATATCTTCCATATTTCACAGGTCGGAGCGTTTCTCGCCGGTAAGGATCATGGCGGGACACGTATCGTCCCGGAGGGAGCATGAACCGGAAAGAGTTCACATCG
>CAZSVH010000106.1:0-6687 GCA_964610235.1 uncultured Methanospirillum sp.
TTGAGAGATCCACGTAGAAGAGGCCGACCCTGCCGTCCGGGAGGATCGTCACCGAGGGATCCGCCGCCGCAACGAGGCGGTACCCCTCCTCCTCGGCCCAGGTCTTTCCGTCATCACGGGAGACCGCACTCTTCACCCCGCCCTGAAGAGGGGAGTAGTACATCCTGAGACTCCCGTCTGTCAGCCGGATCCCGGTGGGGATAGACCCGGTGTCATACCACCCGCCCCCGGTCCCGGTCGACCGGGTGATCGTGACCTCTCCTTCAGGGGTGAACTGCACCCCGTCTGCAGAATACGCACTGAGCAGTGAGGGTCCCTTCCGGTCGCCCGAGAGGTAGACCATCCGGTATCCTCCATCTGCCGCAGGGAAGACCCAGGGCCGGGAGACGAGCCGGGATGCATCACCGTCCGGGACCTCCAGGCATCCCTCCGGGTACTCATGCCATCGCTCACCCGCTTCAGAGCCTGCACACCGGATCCCGTCACCCACCCCCGAGTAGTAGACCATCAGATCCCGGTCAGACCGCCCGACGATACTGACTGCGGTCCCCTGCAGGCCGGTCTGTTCAGGAGTCCCGACACAGTCACGGATCCTGACCAGACCCGGGTGAGGTTCAGCCGGGTCTTCACCAAAGACAAAAAAGACATCCCCCGTCCCATCTTCAGCGACCGTCACATTCCGGACCTGCGGGTGATACCCGGGAGCCGTCGCCCCCACCCGGTCTTCCCCGGGATCCAGGCCGGGGAGGGTCAGGGGGGTGTCCCCCTGATACTGGTTATCGAGAAATACGGCAACCCCCGGGATATCTGCATCCACTTCCACCCCTTCACCCACCCCTCCGGCAAGGGAGGGGATGAAGAGGATGAGACAGAGAAGAGGCAGTACGCCGGGGGTTTTCATAAGATGGGTTCATCCTGCATCAAATAAGTATCTTCGCGTCAGGGAAGGGCGGATATCCCTCTTTCTTCCCTGAAACCGGCAGGCACGCATACCTCACCCATGCCCGTGATGATCATACACCCGCAATCCAGTCATACCGGGAGCCTGCCGATACATCCATATGGGTGCATGAAGACGATCACTACTCAGGAGTTGTATGACAGGATACCGGCCACGTATCAGATATCACCTTCTGTTCATCGGTATGATCATCCTCATGATCCTGACCCCGGTAACGGGGTCACCCTGGGGAGGTGCAGATCAGGATACCTCACCTGCCTGGGGCACTCCCGTCTCCGGGGGAGAGGGGGTACGCTCTCATCCGGGGCAGGATCCCGAATCATCCATCCCCGCCCGGGTGGAGTCCGGGTCCCGGCTATATGCCCCGGCCAGCCTCCTGGTCTGGTTTGATCCCCGATCCGATACCCTTCCCATGAGAACCCATGCCGTCATCGGATCCCGTACCATCCATGATTATTCAGCTGAGGGAGCACCCGGACTTGAGCTGGTGGAACCCCCGGATAAGATGACGGTGGAGCAGGCGGTGGAGTACTACGGAAACCAGCCGGGAGTCCTCTATGCCGAACCGGACTACTACCGGTTTGCATCCCGCATCCCTTCGGACCCGGACTTCTGGAGGCAGTGGGGCCTTTCAAACACCGGTCAGGTGTACCGTGAGGGAACACCTGCCGGAACGAGTGGCGCTGATATCAATGCCATCCCTGCATGGGATGCCGGAACCGGGGGGGAGACGATCGTCGCGGTGCTGGACTCAGGGGTCGATTACCTCCATCCGGATCTCATCTCCAGCATCATCGGCGATCCGGTAAACGGGACGGCCGGATATGATGCCATCACCGGGGACCTGGAGGCGATGGATCTCGGTTCCCACGGAACCCATTGTGCCGGGACGATCGGGGCAGTCGGTGAGAACGGGCTGGGGATCTCAGGGATTAACTGGCAGAGCCGGATCCTGCCGGTCAGGTTCCTGAACAGTTTCGGGAGAGGGACCGTCTCTGACGGAATTGAGGCGATCCTCTGGGCAACCGGTCATGGAGCAGAGATTATCAGCTGTTCATACGGGGGGACCACCTACAGCCGGGCTGAGTATGAGGTGATGAAGAGAGCTGATGCCCTCTTCATCTGTGCAGCAGGGAACAGTGCAAATAATAACGATATCACACCCTTTTACCCCTGCAGCCTCGATATTCCGAATATCATATCCGTTGCCGCAACCGACTCCTCTGACAACCTCGCAGACTTCTCCAACTATGGCGGGACGAGCGTGGACATTGCCGCTCCCGGCGTTGATATCTACAGCACCAAGCACAATACCTATACCCCTGACCCCCGGTGGACCGATCCCTTCGACTCCTTCACCAACTGGACGACGGCAGGAAACTGGACCCTCAATACCGATGAATATGTCTCTCCTGCGAGCAGTGCCACTGCCACGGTGAACCGGTCAGCCGGGGGTCAGTCGGCCGGACCGGCGGTCCTGACCATCAGAGAACCGTTTAACCTGACCGGAATATCCAATCCGATCCTCTCGTATGAGTGGAGTCTGATCGCCTTCAACTACACGTTTTCCGTTGAAGGCTCCGCCAATGGGAGAACCTGGCACCAGCTTGAGTACATTGACGGGAATTCCATGCTCGCCTGGATCCTGTTCAGACGTGAGTGCAAGATCCCGATGGATCTGCGGGGAGGAGATCTCTACATCAGATTTATCACGGACGGGGATCTCTGCAACATGGGCCTTGATGATGTCACCCTCTCTGACGGGTATGGAGAACTGAGTGAAACCAGGTGGGGATACATGGAAGGGACCTCGATGGCAGCTCCCCACGTGAGCGGAATGGCCACATTCCTCCTCAACATCGCCCCCGATGCCTCACTTCCCGAGGTCCGTGATGCGATCCTCGCGACCGCCAGACCCGTACCCTCCCACTTCGGGAAGACAGCCACCGGGGGGGTCGCCGACCTTTCTGCTGCAGTGGAGCTGATCACGGGAGGAAGTGCCCATCATCTGAAGATCCAGCCGGGATGGAACCATGTATCGGTCCCATACCGCCTCAGGGAGGGAAATAACACGGCTGAGCAGGTCTTTGGGGCCCTCTCAAATCTCTCAGGCCATTCCCTGTACCGGTACGACGCGGGTGGATGGACGACGGTCGGTGCGGGAGAGGTGATTCATCCGCTCTCCTCGTACTGGGTCTTCACCCCTGACCCTGCATCTCTCCCCCTCATCACCGACCAGAACCAGTCCGGGGTCTTTACCCGGACGATGACCACCGGATGGAACGGGTTCGGGGTGGTCGGAGGGGCATCACTCCCGGCAAAAGAGGAGCTGGCACCGCTCTCAGATATCTGGTCCTATGTGATCGGATACAACGGGTCCACCCAGCAGTCTGAAGAACCGATCATCAGGGGAGGGGGAGGGTATCAGAATGAGTCAGGCCTCTTATCCCCGTACCGGGGATACTGGGTCTACCTGACCCGGAATGCGACGTACGAAAAGAATATGACCGGGGAGGCCGGAGAAGGCAGCCTTCCGGTCAGATAACCGCTTCTATCCGGTTCATCGCTTCAGTCAGCGTCTCTAAGGAGGCGGCATAACTGAGCCTGACCCACCCGGGTGTACTGAACGCAAACCCGGGAGTCACCGCCACCCTCGCCTCTTTCAGCCACCGGGATGCGATCGATGCATCATCATCGTCCACCCGGACATAGGCATAGAATGCCCCCTCAGCCGGGGCATACTTCATCCCCATGTCCATCAGCCGGTTGAGGACATACTCGCGGCGGCGTTCAAATTCGCTCCGCATTTCGCTGATGCACTGCTGCGGTCCCCGGAGTGCTGCCACCGCACCATGCATGGCAAAGGTGGTCGGATGACTGATGGTATGCTGCTGGACCCGGTTCATGTACCCGATGACCGGTTCGGGTGCCACGGCATACCCCAGCCTCCACCCGGTCATGGCATAGGCCTTGGAGAATCCGTTCACCGTGATGGTCCGCTCTGCCATCCCGGGGAACATGGCAAGCGAGAAGTGAATCTGCCCATAGACGAGTTTCTCATATATCTCATCAGAGAGGGCGATCAGATCATGATCCTGGCAGATATCTGATATCAGTCTGAGCGACTCCCGGTTGAGGACAGACCCGGAAGGGTTTGACGGACTGTTCACGATGATCATCCGGGTCTTTCCGGTGACCTTCTCCAGGATCGAATCATCAGCCTGGAACGTCTTCTCATTCAGCGGATGATGAACCGGTACGCCGCCCGCGATCTGAATGCAGGGCTCATAACTCACCCAGGAGGGATCCAGGATGATCGCCTCGTCCCCCGGGCTGAGTACCGCCTCTGCTGCTTCATAGATGGCATCCTTTGCCCCGCAGGTGATGATCACCTGCTCAGGGGTGCACGAGAATCCGTTCTCAGCCTCAATCTTCTCTGAAACAGCAGCAAGGAGTTCAGGAATACCCCGGCCCGGGCCATAGTGGGTCTCCCCCCGGTTCAGAGCATCGATGCATGCCCGGGTGATGTGCGGGGGAGTCGGAAAGTCCGGCTCCCCGATGGAGAGGCTGATCACATCGATCCCTTCCGCCTTCATCCGCCGTGCCGTATCCGTGATCTCGATCGTGGCAGAGGGGGTGATTGCGGCAAGCTTGGAAGAGAGGGGCCTCATGCCAATCGCTGGACAAGTTTGATTGCAGACTCGACCGCCCGTTTCCCGTACTCCACCCGATCTGCAGCCTCCAGGCGGGTCATCCCCGGTCCGGATATCCCCAGGGTGACCGGCTTCTCGAACTCAAGGGAGAGGTCGATGATCTTGCGGGCTGCATGCTGGACCACGATCTCGTCATGCTGGGTCGCCCCCTCGATGACACAGCCGATCGTCACCACGGCATCGGTCTTTCCGTTCTTCAGCATCTTCTTTATCGCCAGGGGCATGTCATACGCACCAGGGACATAGAAACGCTCAACCACCTCGGCTCCGAGGAACTTCGCATGCTCCTCTGCCTCGATCTCCATCATATACGTGATATCACGGTTAAATTCAGAAACCACAAATCCCAGTTTTATCGTCATTGTATTCCTCTTCTGCCCTTCACTGGCGGGCAGCACCGGCATCGGCAAATCCCTGCCGCTGCCCTGACCCGGCTTCCCGCTCGAGCGTTCCCGGCCGCATCAGTTTTATCACATTCACCGCGTGTTCACGGGCACGCTGCTCGGCAAGCCAGGCCAGCTCGGCATCACCGGCTGCCTCATCCTCATGGACAAAGACCTCGATGATGTGCCGGCTGGTCATCAGCTGACACTGGATGAGACCGGTGGATGCCTCGTGGGCACACATCCTGTCCTTCTCCTTTCCTCCCGGCATCCCGAGCGCCATGCAGATGTCACAGCGGTACTCCTCGAACAGTTTCTTGCAGGCAACCGGGAGATCCTTCACCCCGGGGACCGTATACCGTTCGATGCTGACACTTCCGTGTTTTTTCAGTTCATCGATCGCGAACTTCCCCATGTCCACTCTGGCAAACGTGGTGTCCGCGATACCGATCTTCATCCCAGGACCTCAGCAGCCGCCATGACTCCTGATGATGCAGGCCGGTGTCCTGCCCGGTGAAGGGCAAACTCGGTTGCTGCGAGGGTTGCCAGCAGCTCGGGTGCAGAAACCGCCCCCATGTGTCCGATCCTGAAGATCACGTCCTTGAGGTGATCCTGGCCCCCGGCTATCTGGATTCCGAGCTTTTTCACCGTGCCCCTGAAGTCCTTATCCGTGGATCCGGCAGGAATCCGGGCTGCGGTCACGGTGTTGGAGTACTGATGATATGCGTCGGTCCTGGGGAACATCTCAATCCCCCAGGCTGCGACCGCTGCCCTGACCGCCTTTGCCATCCGGTGATGGCGGGCTATCCGGTTTGCCACTCCCTCTTCCTCGATGATGAGGCAGGCTTCCCGGAGAGCCAGGAAGATCGGCACCGCCGGCGTATACGGGGTCTCCATGGGATCTTTCGCGGCATTCTTCCGGTACGCAGGGAGATCCAGGTAGAACGGCGGGTTTTTCACCGCGCGATCCCAGGCCCGGTCCGAGACTGAGATCGCGGCGAGACCCGCGGGTGCTGCCAGGCACTTCTGTGAACCGACGATGGTGACATCGACCCCCCATTCATCTGCCAGGACCGTATCTCCTCCGATGGAGGTGACCCCGTCCATGATGAAGAGGGCATCATGCTTCCGGCAGATCTTCCCGACCTCTGCCCCGGGATTCAGGATTCCGGCCGAGGTTTCATTATGCACCATGGTGACCACCTCACAGCCGTCTTCCAGTGCCGTCCTGAGTCCTTCAAGGTCAAGGGGGGTTCCCCACTCTGAACTGATCGGGATCGCTTCTCCATAGCGCTCACCGATCTTACAGAGGCGTTCCCCGAACTTTCCATTGATCAGGTGGGCCATCTTCCTCCCCTTCCCGAAGTTGGAGACGGCTGCCTCCATCCCGGCGGTTCCGGATCCCGATATCACCACGGGATCGAAGGCGGTACCGAAGCACTGTTTCAGAACACGCACGATATCTGAGTAGGCACCACCGAACTCGGCGCCACGATGATTAATTGCCTGCCGGGCCATCACCGCCCTGACCCGCTCAGGGAGCGGTACCGGGCCCGGAAGCATCAGGAGCGTCTCATCTTCCATACAATCAGGTATACTTATACCACTCCTGCCTGATTATATCTTGGAA
>CAZSVH010000107.1:0-6677 GCA_964610235.1 uncultured Methanospirillum sp.
CCCGTTCCAAGGGGTTTGTCACGGCCCATGTATCGATCTCCCCGGTCTCCCCGCGTCACCGGCTCAGGGCACTCTACTCGCAGATCGTCTCGAATCTTCATGCCGGCGGTGAGCAGAATGCATTCCGCTCGGTCATTGATGCATGGCTGTATGCGATCGAGCAGCGGGTCAGTAGCAGGGAAGGGCCGGAAATTGCCCCCGACCGTCTTGAGGAACTGACGATACGGGAAGTGGAGAACGCCCTGGCCGGGATCAGCCTCCTCAATGCCCCGGTTGCCGCGGTGGTGAGGACCTACTATGGGGCGAACAATGCTGCAGATTTCAGGACTGCCCAGGCCGCCATCGGCTGGCTCTCCGGTGATCCCAATATCGGCAGGGACATGAAGCAGAAAGCAGGGATAAAGGGAGATATCGGGGATTCATCCGTCTTTGCCCTTCTGCAGGCTCTCCCGGTCTTCGTGACCGGTGCCGGGTACCAGGGATGTGCTGTGGCCATCGATGAACTGGAGATCACCCAGACATTCCCGCGTAACCTCAGGGAACGGGGATTTCAGAACCTTGTCAGGATCATCGATGCCATTGACGGGGGTCTTCTTACGCACTGGTACCTGATCGGGGCCGGTACCCCGATGCTCTATGACGGTCCCCGCGGGATGCGCCCCATCACCCCGCTCTATGATCGGATCGGCCAGATACCGCAGGAGAGCGGGTATTCCAACCCCCGCCAGCCTCAGATCCTCCTCCATCCCTTTGATGCACGGAGACTGGAGGAGGTCGCCCTCCGGGTGTGCGGGATCTATGCTGATGCCTATGGGGAGGTTGACCGGGACCGGATCTCGCACCGGTTTATCAGGACCATGGTGCAGCGGGTCGGGTCGGTCTTCGGGGGGCGGGTTGATATTATTCCCCGCCTCTTCCTCCGCGAGTTCGTTGATCTCCTGGACAAATGTGATCTCTACCCTGATTATGATCCGATGACCGTGTACCGGACGGATCCCGGCGGGCTTGAGGAGGTTCTCACCGAGATCGAACGTTCGGTGATGCAGATTACGTTCTGATCAGTCTTCCCTGCGTATCCGGGTCGATGTTGCGTGTGCATGGAGCCCCTCTGCCGTGGCGATCGTCTCCACGATATCACCGATGGATTCGATCCCCTCCCGTGAGATGACCTGAACCGTGGAGGTCCGGGTGAAATGAGCAACGTTCAACCCTGAATAGAGCCGGGCATTCCCGGCGGTGGGCAGAACATGGTTCGTCCCGGATGCATAATCACCACAGGCAACCGGGGCATACGGGCCGACGAAGATGGATCCTGCGTTTCTGACCCGGTTCAGGAGTTCGAGGGGATCCCTGACCTGGATGGAGAGATGTTCGGGTGCGATCCGGTCAGACCGTCGCACCCCTTCTTCAAGGCTGCTGACCACCATGAACCCGGACCGGGTCAGGGACTGGGTGATGATCTCCCGGCGGGGAGCATCGTTCAGGAGTCGTTCAATCCACTCCCCGACGGTCTGGGGAAGCTCAGGATCCGTGGTGATGAGCACCGAGGATGCCAGGGGATCATGTTCTGACTGGGCCAGGATGTCTGCCGCGATAAAGTCAGGACGTGCCGAATCGTCTGCGATGATGGCGATCTCTGACGGACCGGCAGGGAAGTCGATCTCGACCATGCCTCTGAGGATCATCTTCGCCGCCGTGACATAGGCGTTCCCGGGACCGACGATCTTCTGGACCGGGCGGACTGATGCGGTCCCCATTGCCATGGCAGCGATCGCCTGGGCACCCCCGATGGTATAGATCTCGCTCACCCCGGCGATATCTGCGGCAATCAGGGTGAGGGGATTTGCCGGGGGAGGTGTGCAGCAGACGATCTCCTCCACCCCGGCGACCTGGGCCGGGACGGCACACATGAGGACGGTCGACGGGTACGAAGCGCGCCCCCCGGGCACATACATCCCGATCCTCTCGAGTGGACAGGTCTTTGTCCCGAGGAGGATACCGGTCCCGCTCTCGGTGAGAGAGAGATCCCGGCACCGCTGGGTTTCGTGGAATGCACTGATTCTGGCATACGCCATGGTCAGAGCCTCGACGACCTCGGGATCCGCGGCATCATACGCGGCGTCAATCTCGTCATCCGAGACCCGGAGGGCATCCGGTCTGATCCGGTCAAACCGCTCTGAAAGGTCGAAGAGGGCCGCATCACCCCCGATCTTCACCTCATCGATGATCGCACGAACTGCATCTGATACATCGGTGAGAACAGCCTGCTGTCGGGAAAGCCAGGATTCAAGGGTGACTGGTGACCAGATCATGGGTACTGGTTTGATCTGACCGGTAAAAATGGATGGCAGAAGTACTCAGGTCCCGGAGGGGAGCGGGCCGGAACAGGATCCCCCGTCTCCCTGACGGGCTTCGGTCTCCCATCGCCAGACAAAAAAACCGGGGACCGGCTCTGACACCCGCCCTTTCAACAGTTCGCGCATCATCTTCTCAAGGTTGAGATACAGAAGCACCAGCTGCACCTCCTCCCCTCCATCATCCTCCCTCACCCTGATGATCCCCTTGACATAATCCTCTATCCCTTTGCATGAGGAGATATCGACCGGCATCACCTCAGCAGGCCGTATTTTCCTGACCTGGTAAACCTGATCCACCGAGACTGCCATGGCTGCCTCTGATACTTTTCCTGGTGGGATGATCATGGTCCGTCTCTTCGTTGCATTCTCATCCCGGCTCATCCCCAGAAGCGGGGCGATGTTAATGGCAAGGATGGTCTCATCCTTCCAGCTGACCATCCCCTCGATGTATGCAGGAGCGTCGTATACGGCGGTGGCAGGAAGGGGGAGGATGAACTTGTCGATGATATCCCCGTCGATCAGGTAGTGATCGATCCCGAGCTGAATCTCAACCACTGTCAGAAGTTCTTCCATGGTCTCTTCCCGCACTCCGATGAGGAGTGAATCGTCTATTCACATCTGTGTATCTCACCCCTATTGATAGCTTCCCCCTCTTCCGCCTGCCAGCAGGCTCCCATCAAAAGGTCTATCCTGATCAGTGGCGAACTGTTAGTAGTTCAACCCGGAGCAGACCAGCACCGGGCAGCCGGGGGATGGGAAGGATATGGATGAGAACGATCAGAAACACCCGTTGCTTCTCTTCTCCCTGGGAGAGGGGTTGTATGCAGCCCATGTCGCGTTCATCCGGGAGATCGTCGCAGACCGCAAGAAGATTCCCCTTCCCAATGCTCCCGAATATATCCCCGGGATCTTCAATCTCCGGACCGAGGTCATCAAGGTCATTGATATCAGGCTGATCATCCCTCTTGCCGACGGGGGGAGGAAGAAGAAGGTGATCGTCTTCATCCCCGAGACCGGGGAGTCCACCCGGTTCGGGATCGTGGTGGATGAGGTCTATGGTATCATGGAGGTGCCTGCCCGGGAGGTGACCAGTCTTGATCTCGCCGGGGGGAAGGTCAGCAACAACTTCATGATGGGATTCTTCTCCTTCTCGCTCAGTGGGTTTCTGGGAAGTGCAAGCCGGCATTTTGTTCCCGGCACGGATGAAGTGGTCTGGATAGACTTTGAGGACATCATCAGGACAATCACCGGAGAGAAGGAGTCTGATGAGATCGTCTTCAGGCTGACCGCCCTCTTCAACCCCGACCACCTCCTGTCAGGGGCATGGAAAAAAGGGAAATAACTGTTATATGGAGATCCGGAGTTTCTGGTCTTTTCCCTTCAGGATCCCGGCCTTCTTCAGATCATCGATCACCGCATCGATATAGGTCCGGCTCAGGTTCAGGCTGATCGGGAGCTGGTCATCACCGGACTCGATATCCCGGTCAGAGAACTCCTCGCAGATCTCCTCACGTGATGCCTTCCCCCCGTTTCGGATCAGCCCCAGGATCTCGGAGACGAGGATCTGCTTAATCTGGATCCGGTTAAAGAAGAGCGCGTTCTCCTCAGCATCAACCCCCAGGTCCTCAAAGAACTCCTCCACTGGTGAGAGGTCCTCGGTGAAGATCAGTTCGGTCCCGATCGAGACGAGCCAGTCTTCGTCATCCCCGGCGGTCAGCATCATTCTGACCGGGTGTTTTCCGAGGAGTTCCTTATCCAGTTCCGGCATCTCGTCAACAAAGAGTGAGAGGACGGCCTGATCGGGATCGATCATCTTCTTCAGCACCATACCGGTCTCGGCGATCTCCAGCATGTCATTGAGGTGAAGGAGCCGGGTAAGATGCATCTCTTCGATGATCGACTCTATCTCTGCCTCACTCTCGTCCCCCTCAAGAATCCGGTCACCGGTGGCGATATCGATCAGTGAGGAACCCATCCGGTCACCCACGGCACGGGTTTCAACCGCCCGGGCGATCAGGTCCCGCTGCCCGGTGAGGTCTTCGCGGACACCGGCAAGAAACCCGGCCTCCTCCTCATTCTCTGCCTTCTCTGCCAGATCATCAACCAATGCCGTCAGGGTGAGGTAGGTCCCGCTGAACATCAGCCTGATGTCAAGGGGTGCCTTCTGCTGAATCCGTGCGCCAATCCCCAGCTCTTTCATGAGTCTGACGAAATCCCTGGCTGCATCAGGGGTTGAAAAATGGATCTCTTCTTCCAGTACCATGGAGTCTTCCTCTCATCTGTTGACCCGCGGGCACATATTGATGCCGCCCGGAAAAAGGGGGATTATTCCTGATGTATCTTCTTCAGCAGCCAGGCCATGTTGTGCCCGAGAATCTCCATGGTCGCGAGTCCTTCATGATCATCTCCCACCTCGCCCGGACCCCGTCCCAGTCCCAGGTTCCAGCTGGATGATCCCGGGATGATCATCTGGGAGATGAGGAAGAAGTGGTTGATCGTGTCGAAGGTATGGATCGCCCCTCCCCGCCGTGCCGTGACAACCGCCGCACCGAGTTTGCGTTGCAAGGCGTCGTTATTCGCCTTGGCCAGCATTCCGCACCGGTCAATCAGTGCCTTCATCTCTGCGGTCACATCGGCAAAGTACGTGGGAGAGCCAAGGATGACCGCATCTGCCTCCATCATCTTTCTGAACCAGGAGTTGAGGTCATCGGTTGTAAGGGCACAGGTGCAGTCCTGATTCTCGTAGCACTTATTGCAGGCATTGCACCCCCGGATCGCGGTTCCCCCGATCCGGATCAGTTCGGTCTCAATCCCTTCCTCCTCCAGGATAGAGAAGAGATGGAGGATCATCGCCTCCGTGTTCCCCCTCTCTCGCGGACTTCCCGAAAAGGCAACGACTTTCATATCTGATGATAGGCTGGTTCAGGGTAAAAAGACCGGTGTGGGGGGGCGTTCCCATCCCCTTCCAAAACCGCTCTTACAGGAACGGCCCGGCCAGGTTGTAGTTCAGGGATGCAAACAGGAGACCGAACGCAATGAGGACCGTCCCGATGTACACCGGGGTATTCCATGCCAGGATCTTCACCCCGTCGAGCGGTCCGAGGGGCAGGAGGTTGAATGCGGCTATCATGGCATTGACCCGCACTCCCATGATCCCGAGGAGGGCCAGCTCGAATATCCCCGTGTTCACCCCGGCGATGAGAACCAGAACGAAGGGAATGAGGAGGAGGAGGTTGCTGAGAGGGCCGGCGAGTGATATCTTTCCGTTCTCCTCCCGGGTTATGTTGTTCCCATAGATCATTGTCGCTCCGGGTGCCGCAAACACCACCTTGGCGAGTGCAGCAAGGGCGACCGCGACCACCAGCATCGTCGCGTTCATCTGGAACTCAGCCCAGTACCCGTATCTCATCGCGGTGAACTTGTGTGCCATCTCGTGCAGGATGAAGGCTATCCCTGCCGTAAGCATTGAAATCAGGAACATCTCGACGATGACGAGCGGGATCAGCCTGCTGGAACCGATCATGGCGATGGTGAATGCCGCAGAGAGGGCAAGCCAGGCGATGAGGAGATCCCGTCGTTCCCGTTCCGGGATCTGGCTGAGAATATTCATGGTAACAGGTTGGTTGCGTCCCCTAAAAAACCGGCCGATGAAGTATCGGCGAAATGCATACCGGCTTTCTTATTCCTTCGCACCGATACCTGTACCCGGACATGTCACTGCAGGAACTCAGAGAAGAGATTGGGGCGGTAGATCAGGAGATCATGCAGCTTATCAGCAGGAGGATGGACATTGCGCTCAGGATCGCTGAATCAAAGTCTGAGACCGGCCTCCCTACCCGGGATCCGGAACGGGTGGAAGAGGTACTCTCCGCCGTCTCCCGGCAGGCAGTCTCACTCGGGCTGGATCCGGTCCCGGTGCGGGATATCTTCGCACTCCTCATCCGGATGAGCGAGGATCTCCAGGACCGGAAACGGGGGATGGTCTGACCGGTCCGGTTCACAACAACCCGGTCAGGATCAGGAAGGCAAACACGAGCAGAAGCAGCCCGGCAAAGATCCGGATCGATCGGGGCAGTCTTCCGTCCTCTTCTCCTTCTCTCTCCGGTCTCCTGACCACCCTGACCACGAGGGTGAGCAGAAGCAGCGGGATGATGAACGCGAGGTTGTAGAGGATCAGATATACCAGCCCCTGGGCAGTGTTCACCGCGAGCACCCGACCGTCGTCGATGTCGAAACCGGTGACGTTCTGCCCGCACCGCAGCTCGCCGCCATGATCGACCAACGACTGGAGCACCGCGATCAGCCGTTTGACGTCATCGC
>CAZSVH010000108.1:0-6642 GCA_964610235.1 uncultured Methanospirillum sp.
CCTTCAGCTCCCGGACCGGAAAAGATACCGGTCACGAAGGATCCGGGAACGGCCAGGGAGGGTATCCCCGGGATCCTCTCCCATCCGGCAGAAGATCACCGGGATACACCCGTCTCCTCCCGGTATCTTCAGAGATCCCGGGGTGCCAATCGATTATTATTAACAATTGCAGAGTGTATACTATCCCTGAATGGAACCGATTGATATCCTCCTGCAGAAGGCAAAAGAGTTTCACGGCGAGATATGCCCCGGGATCGTGATGGGAACACGGATGACCATCGCCGGACTGCGGGAACTGGGGATGGACCCCCTGGCAAAGAACCATGACCTGATCGTGTACGTGGAGATCGACCGGTGCGCTACCGATGCGATCCAGGCGATCACCGGGGTCTCCCTCGGCCACCGGACACTCAAGCACATGAACTACGGGAAGTTCGCCGCGACCTTCGTGAATGCGGGGACCGGGAAGGCAGTACGGATCGCTGCCCTGCCAAAAAGACCGGATCAGCCCCGGGACATGAAAGAGGTCGCCCGGATGGTCTGTACCGCACCGGAAGAAGAACTCTTCCTTATCCAGCAGGTCACCGTCACCATCCCCCCTGAGGACATGCCCGGATTTCCGACCCGGAAAGACCGGTGTTCCCGGTGCGGAGAAGAGATCATGGACGGAAGAGAACTGCACCAGAACGATCGGACCCTCTGCAGAAACTGCGGGGAGGGATCCTACTACACCCCCCTCGCCTGCTGACCATCACGCCTCCTTCTTCCACCAGATCTTCGCCCGTGGGGATGAACTGCGGAGGGTGACCCCATCCCCCTCCCGGCAGAGCCGTTTCTCCAGGTACTCCCGCAGCACCGCATACTGCTCACCGGTCTCCAGGTTCAGCCCCGCCCCCTGGTCACTCACCGCCTCCTCCATCGATGAGAACCTCTGGACATGGTCCTCAACCGTCACCTCGACACTGGCATAGATTCCCATCTGGTGGAGGAGATTGAAGATGATATTCGGCCGCCGGTACCGGCTGATCGGGATCCCAAAGAGGGCCTCCCAGATATCCCCGTAGTTCTTCTGCCACGGAGAGAGCATATCAGCGAACCAGAAGATGTATACGTATGACCGGGAGGCCTCGTGCATCTTCAGCAGCCCGTCCCTCAGATCAGGAAAACCGAGCGAGTACGACGCTACCACAACATCATACCGGCCTGAGAGATCACGGGTGATATCAACATCCTCCCACCGTTTCGGCACCACGTGTACGTTATCAAGCCCGGACTCCGCGATATTCGAGAGGAGGCAGGCACGCATCGCATCAGAGGGTTCCACCGCACACACCTCCCGCACCTGGCCGGCCAGCGGAATGGCCAGGGTCCCGGGGCCGGCCCCGATATCAAGGACCCGGAACCCGGGGGCGAGGACCATCCCCTCGATGCGGGAGAGGGATCCTGCCCAGTTATCCTCCCTGGCTGACCGGTTATACCGTTCGCACCGCTCCCTTGCCGACCATCGGTCTGCACAACTGATGGCGGGCCGTCTCCCCTCCATCGTTGGTTCAGGTTTCTTCCACGCCTCGTTCCAGTTAATGGCGGTGACATCGGTCATCAGTACTACTCTCTCCCGATGAGTAAATAACATATGGATATTTTCCAGCAAGTTAATTTCTTTCGGTTGCCTCCCGCACTATCCCGGTTGACACCTTCCCGACATCACTGACCTTCATGGTTCATCCAGACCAGGGAGAGAAAAACCCCGATACTATCCATGTATTCTCTCATTGAGAGAAGATGAAGAGGTTAGGCAGGTTATCTGCCGGGATACTCCCCGGTATTCAAGGGCATTTAGGGGAAATTTTTTGAGATTAACATCGCCAGAAATATAAAAGAATGTGATCAACCATAGTCAGCCGCACATCCCACACGGGTGCGGATTTCCAGAATACGGAGGATAATACCAGATATGAACCTGAAACAGGGTGCCGTCATCGCACTCATCTCCCTCATGATCATCGGTGCGGCCGGGGTCGCCACTGCCGGAGAGACCCGGACCATCACCGACATGGTCGGCAGGACCGTCATCGTACCGGCTGAGATCGACAGTGTCCTCGGAACCTCACCCCCGACGACAGAGGCGGTCTACATGCTTGATCCTGATCTCCTCTCAGGGCTGAACTTCGCCTTCAACAGCACCAGGTATGTCCCTGACGAGTACCGGAGCCTTCCTGATCTCGGCGGACAGCAGATGGGTAAGACACTCAACTACGAGACCTTCCTCTCGATACACCCGGACATCATCCTCTTTGGTACCACCCCGTACCACGATGTCGTCAGCACGATCGATGATCTGCAGACAAAACTCAACCCGGTGCCGGTCGTCGGGGTGATAGACACGACCAACGCACGGGATTACGGTCCGGGAATCACCTTCCTCGGCGAACTTCTGGACCGGAAGGAAGAGGCTGCAGAACTGAACACCTTCTATGAGACGGTCTATCAGACCGTGACCGGACGGGTGGATGCCATACCTGAGGAGGAACGGATCCGGGTGTATTATGCAGAAGGGCCTGACGGTCTGAAGACCGACCCGGAGAGTTCAGACCATGCCCAGCTCATCTCGCTCTGCGGAGGGAGGAACGTGGCTGACGTGAGCGAGAGCGGAGGCGGAGGGATGACCCCGGTATCACTCGAACAGGTCATCGCCTGGAACCCGGACGTCATCCTCGCCGGTGACAGCAGGTTCTACGAATCAGTCCTCTCTGATCCGGACTGGAAGGACATTACCGCGGTCCGGGAACACCGGATCTATCTCATCCCGAACCAGCCCTTCGGATGGATCGACCGGCCCCCGGGGGTAAACCGGATCATCGGCATCCCCTGGCTCGCGAAGGTGCTGTACCCGGACCTTTTCACGGACCTTGATCTGAACGGACTCATCACCAGGTTTTATTCGAGGTTCTACCACTATGAACTGACACCTGACGAGGTGACCGGGATCATCACCGGTTCCGGACTCCCGTCCCCCTGAATCCACCTTTTTCCCCTGCATCCGGTAACAGAAGCCGGGTATACGATCCCACGACCCTGTCACCAGCGGGTCCCGGGGAGAGGCCGGTGATGATACCACCGTGATAAGAATGTGATCAAACCGACGAAACAGAAGAGAGACCAGGGGAGGAATGAATTTCCTCCCCCTCCCGGTCAGGAACGGCTACGGCCGGGTCCGCTCCCGGTCCCGTAATGCCTTGGGGGTGCAGTTCCATGCAGCGATCTCATCCATGTGCTTCTCGTCAAACCAGCCGCTCTTTACGCATTCACGGTGATCAAACTGCCGGACATACGGCTTGATGTCCAGCAGCGGGGTCCCGTCGAGGATATCCACCCCTGACACCGTCAGCATGTTCTCCTCAATGCTGAGGAGTTCAAGGATGGAGAGACCGATCGGATTGGGGCGGTTGAAATGCCTGATAGCGAAGATCCCCCGCTCCCGGTCCCCGTCAAGGAAGGGTTTCTGGACCACATTCCTCCCGGTAGCCCGGTCAAAATAATAGAGGGCATAGATATGGGAGAAGGCATCAAGGTCTGCCAGTCCGGGGGCATACTCGTCAAAGATCTCGATATGTCCGATCGAGGGGTTGAAGACCCCCTGGATCGGGGTATTATCCTGCTCGGTATGGTCGGAATGGATAACGCCGACCGGCTGAAGGCTGATGTGTGTATCTCTCCACTTCTCTGTCTGATCACGTGATATCATCTGGTATCATCTCCGTTCTGGTTCTCACTCATTCTCCATGGAGATCACATGGACTGCCGACTCCTTGAAGGTCGCACAGACCCGGCAGCCCCGGGTGATCCCCAGTTCCTCGCAGCTGGTCCGGGTCACCATCGCGATCATCCTGATACCGGTCTCAAGGACCACCCTGACGAACGGGCCTGACGGGATCAGGTCTGCCACCGTTGCCTCGAGGGTATGGCGGGCACTCGACCTGAACGGGCCGGGTGAGAGGATGATATCCTCAGACCTGAGGACCGCAACCACCTGGCCCGAGAACGCCGCGGTGATCCGGATCTGAAGGCCTCCCAGGTCAAGGAGCGAACCGGTTCCGTCCCGGGTGGCATAGCCCCGGAAGATATTCTCAGTCCCGCATATCTCGGCCACGTACGGGGTACAGGGACGGGAGAAGACGTCCTCCGGCCTTCCGGCCTGCACGATCCTCCCGTCCTGCATGATCGCCACCCGGTCAGCCAGGGCATACACATCCTCAAAGTGATGGGTGATATGGATGATAGGGATGGAGAGGTGCTGGTGAATCTTCCGGATCTCCTGCCTCAGCCGTTCCCGGGTCATAGAGTCAAGGGCAGAGAGGGGTTCGTCCAGCAGCAGGAGGAGCGGATCCTGGATCAGTGCCCGGGCGAGTGCCACCCGTTGTGCCTCCCCTCCCGAGAGGGTATCCGGATTCCGCTCCATCAGC
Organism: uncultured Methanospirillum sp.; assembly: GCA_964610235.1. Lineage (GTDB taxonomy): Archaea > Halobacteriota > Methanomicrobia > Methanomicrobiales > Methanospirillaceae > Methanospirillum. The sequence goes on from CAZSVH010000108.1 coordinate 4,464, forward strand.
GGGGTGATACCGAGGATATGCACCAGGGTGTCGAACTTCTCCCTGAACCTGTCTTCCGGGATCTTCCGCATTCTCACCCCGAAGAGGATGTTATCCCTGACGCTCATATGGGGAAAGAGCATCAGGTCCTGGTACATCATCGCAATATGACGGTCCTTCGGCTGATCCCGGGTGATATCCCGGTTATGAAAGAGGATCCGCCCTGATGACGGCTGGTAAATCCCGGCGATCATCTCGAGAAGAATCGTCTTTCCGGCCCCGGACGGACCGATGACCACCCAGTACTCAGGCTTTCCGATCTGCAGCGAGAGGGACCGAAGCTGAAAATCCCCCAGGCTCAGTGAGACATCCTCGAGTCTGAGCATCATATCCGTTCACTCCCGTCTGAGATCCGTTCAAAGAAGAACATGGTCACCGCAGAAATCCCCAGAAGGATGCAGGCCGTCGTGATGGCGATATCCAGATCCCCGGTTGACATGTTCAGGTACAGGGCAATGGGAAGAGTTTCGGTCCGCATCCGGGTCGCCCCGGCAAGCATCAGAACAGCACCGAACTCACCCATCGCCTTGGACCAGGTGATCACCAGGCCCGAGATCAGCCCGGCACGTGCCATCGGGAGGGCAACATGCCAGAATGCCTGGAAGTCCGTGCAGCCAAGGGTCCGGGCGATATGCTCATACCGGGGTGATATCATCGCAAAAGATGACCGCATCACCCGGATCAGGTACGGCAGGTTCACAAAGACCTGGGCGACGATGATACCCAGCTGGGTATACTCCACCGCCACCCCCAGATCCTCAAGACCGGTCCCGGCAGGCGTCCGGGCAAAGAAGAGGAGGAGGGCAACCCCGGCGACCAGGGGCGGAAGAGAGAGCGGAAGCATGAGAAGCATGATGAGCGGACGCTGGCCAGGCATCCTCCCCCTGCCCAGGATGTACCCGACCGGGACCGCGGCCAGGGCACAGAGGAGGGTCGAGAGGACCGAGGTGATCAGGGAGAGACGGATGGCAAAGATCACCTCAGGGTTGGTCACCGTCCGGAGAAGACTCTCAGGGCTGATGAAGGTGAAGAGCCCGCCGAGTACCAGCAGCAGCACTCCCCCGCAACAGAAGGCCAGAACCATCGCGAACGGGAAGAAGAGTCGTCCTGACCACTTCTCCTGCATCAGGTACTCCCTCTGATTCTCAAAATCCCGGGATCCAGGGCCCGGATCACGCATCCTCTCCGGCACCTGCCCGGGCATTCACATGGTCATCCACGCCGGGTTCAAACCGGATGATTATCCGGTGGGTATTCAGGGCTCCACATCCGCATACGTCTCATTGGGGTAGACCGGGAATCCGGCCTTCCCAAAGAATGCCTTCCCGTCTTCGGAAGCGACAAATTCCACGAATTTTTCTGCGTTCTCTGCTTCCTTCGTGAAGGTGGTCACCCCGATCGGGATGATGAGGACATAGTCATTGCCGTCGGCAAGGGCCACGGCATCCATCGTCTCTTCATTGATCTGATCCCGGGTCAGGAGCGAGGCGTCAATGGACCCGGCATTCAGGGCGGTGACCAGTTCGTTGATGGTTGCAGCCCTGACCACGACGTTCTTCTCGACATCTTCCCGGATTCCCGCTGCCGTAAAGAGTTTCTCACCGGCAGCACCGATCGCCGTCGCCTTGATATCACCCAGTCCCAGTTTCAGACCCGGCATGGTGAAATCCCCGACCGAAGATATGTTCAGCGGGTTTTTGTCCCGGACCGCAATCACGGGAACGTGGTAGGCAAGGTACTCCGGATCCCCGACCAGCCCCCTCTCTTCTGCAACCGTGAAATCAGCGGTTCCACCCGGTATGAAGATGTCACCTTTCCGGGTGATCTCCATCTGGGTCAGGAGGTTGCCGGATCCCTGGAAGTTGAAGACGACAGGGATACCGGTCTGATTGGTAAAGGCAGAGCCGATGGCCTGTACGGGTTTCTTCAGCCCGGCCCCGGCATAGACGAGAAGAGCATCAGGGTTCTCCGCAATCAGGTCATCCACCATGACGTCCCCCCCCGGGGAAGCGGGTTCAGCACCCAGGGACCCGGGAGCGAGAAGAGCCGTCATGACAGCAGTAATGATGGTGAGTTTGATGAAAATGCTTAACTTTTCCCACATGGTCCCTGAAGAGGATATACACCCCAGGCATTAAAA
>CAZSVH010000109.1:0-6304 GCA_964610235.1 uncultured Methanospirillum sp.
CTCTGCCATACAGATCAGACCATCATCCCTGCCTGGTGAATGCCGGGACGCTCCATGAGGGCCGGATGATCTCTGTCATGGTACGGGGGCGGATGGAATGGAAGGAGAAAACCAGGGACTTGAGTTGATCCTCATTGAAGACTCTCACACCGACATCGAACTCTTTCTGAACGTTGTTGAATGGATTGATATGGGAGATCAGGTCCGTGTCTTTCCCGATGGCAGAGAAGCACTGGATTATCTCCTGGGCAGAGGGGCCTATCAGAACCAGGCCCCCCAATCCCCGGTTGTAATCTTTCTGGATCTGAAAATGCCCCTTCTTGGAGGGGTTGAGATCCTCACCCAGCTCCGGTCTGATCCGCGCACAGCGATCCACCCGGTGGTGATCTTCACCTCATCCAGTCATGACAGTGACGTGATCAGGAGTTATGAACTCGGGGCCAATAGTTATGTCGTCAAACCCGTCCAGTTTGAGAAGTACGCCGAGACAATCCGTGAACTTATCAACTACTGGCGGAACATGAACCGCCCGGTGGTATCCCGCCATTCCCCGTATGCCGAGGGCTGATCACCGGTTTCAATCCCTCTTTCCCGGGTATTATTACAGTCCCCCATACCGCCGTCCCATCTTCAGGTAATAGGACTGATGGTACTCTTCTGCCAGCCAGAAGGTCCCTGCCGGGATGACCTGTGTGACTATCGGATCCCGGTATCTCCCCGAATCAGTAAGATCCCGGATCATCGCTGCAGCATCGGTTTTCTGTTCTTCTGAGTGGTAGAAGACAGCAGACCGGTACTGGGTCCCGGTGTCCGGCCCCTGTCTGTTCACCTGGGTTGGGTCATGGAGGGAAAAAAACCGGGAGAGGAGTTCACGATATCCGACCTTCCGGGGATCAAAGGTCACTTCGACGGCCTCTGCGTGCCCCGTCCTGTCAGAACAGACATCCTCATAGGTCGGATCGCGGGTATTTCCGCCGGTATATCCCACCCTGGTTGATACTACCCCGGGTATCTGTTGAAACGCGGCCTCAACGCCCCAGAAACACCCGGCTGCAAAGGTTGCCGTCTCCATACGAGAAGGTATGGCACCGATCCATATCTGCCTGTCTCTTTCGGAACCTATATTCGATACCAGTACCCTGATTGGTCATGAACACCCGGATTGTGCTGTGTATCATCTTCATGGCCCTGGTTGGGATCTGTGGAGTGCAGGCGGACATCAGGACGGTTCCACCCGGCGGGACGATCTTCGTCGGTGAAGAGCAGCTGGATATCAGCGGGTCCGGAATCGGGCCGGGAACCCAGATTGCCTGGTGGGCACCGGGAACCTCAACGCTTGACACCCCGGCAGACGTGGTGACCGTGAGTGATCCATCCCGGTTTTCGGCCCTTGCATCCTCATTCTCAAACCGTGAGGGGTTGTGGTATTCCCTTGCTGACAGGACCCCGGTTCTGAAGATCAAGGAACCAAGACTCTCACTGCGTATCTCCGATACCACCTCCGACTTTGATGCCACCGGTGCCTGGTTCCCCCGCGGACATCTCGCGTCATTCCAGATAGAGACGAATCTGTATGAGATTGGAAACCGGGGCGGGGTCCCGGGTGTCCCGGTTGACCTATTCATCACCACCCCGGGGGGAAGTGACTATTCCGCCGTCTCCGGCCCTTCAGGATCGTTCAGTCTCACCGGGATTCAGGTCACTTCGGCATATTATGACACCGGCCCGGTCTGGAATACAGCTGAAGCGGATTCGGGAACGTATTCCATCCGGGCTGAATGTCCGGCCAACCGGATAAACAACAATAATCCCACCCCCGGAGCCGGGGTTTCAGCCCCTGTCACGGTGCTGATTCAGGGGACCAACCCGCTCTCGGGCAGGTCAGGATCAGATGTCACCATCACCAGGGATTCTCCCGGACCAGAAGAGACATGGAAAGATCCCGGCCTGCTCCCTCAGGCCGCCATCCCGTCTCCCACCCCTGCCCCGTCTGTGACGACAACCACCCCACCCACCCTGCCTCCTTCTCCGGCCCCCACGACATCTTCCCCTCTGCCGACAGCCACCCCCCTCCCCCCGGAGACTCCTCGTCCCCCGGTATCTGAAACAGCAGAACCAACTCCCTCTCCGCAGACTCCCCTGCCTGGTCTTCTTGCGGTTCTGGCAGTACTTGGTCTCATCCTGCGTCTTCACCGCTGAATGGACCTGAAGATCCCGGTGTATCCGGATCCGGCAATCAGGTGCCCACACCTTTTTTTGAGATCAGATAGAGTATATTCCATGAATCTTGGGGCTACCCTGATTAAATCACGGCGGAGTGTCCGCAGTTATACCGATGTTCCGGCTCAGGAAGAAGTCATCCGGGAAACCCTTGAGTGTGCCCGGCTGGCACCAACGGCGATGAACCTCCAGCCCTGGCTCTTTGGAGCGATCACGGACCGGGAACTTCTGAAACAGCTCGCTGCTCTGACGGATCACGGAGCGTTTATTGAAGGTGCGGCGGTCTGTTTTGTGGTCTTCGGGGAGAAGAATGCCAAGTATTACCTTGAAGACGGGTGTGCTGCAACAGAGAATATGATCATCTGTCTGCAGGGATATGGCCTGGGAACCTGCTGGGTTGCCGGTGATAAGAAGGAGTATGCTGAGCCGGTCAGAAGACTGCTCCAGGTTCCTGACCAGTACACCCTGGTATCACTCATCCCGGCCGGATATCCCAAAGAGATCACCATGCCGAGGAAGAAGGACCTGAAATCCGTCTCATTCCGGGATACGTGGAGCCCGGAGTAAAAAAAGGGAATTATCCGATATTCTGGAAGAGTTTTACCACATCGGTAAAATCAATCCTTCCGTTCCCCGAGAAGTCAAATGCCGCCACCGGCTGGTTTGCCGTTATCCACTCGAGGTTCCTGAAGTATACGGTCACATCGGCAAAATCTTTCCTCCCATTCCCGTTCACATCCTCATACCGCCCGTCTCCGTTCAGGTCACGGGGGATGGTTCCGGTGGTAGGAAGGGCGAGCACTCCTGGTGCCGGAGTGGTCGGAGTCGGCGCCGGGCTCCCCCCGGCTGCAGACAGGGAGGCAGCAGCATCTATTCTTCCTCCGGAAACCGTCTTTCCTGAAAACGCCGGGAGTTTATCTGCATTGTTGAGAATCAGCTGTTTCAGCTGGTCAGGTGAGAGAGACGGATTTTTCGAGAGGAGGAGGGCTGCCAGGCCTGATACATGAGGGGTAGCCATGGATGTTCCTTTCATCTTGATATACTGGTGTCCCAGGGACGTAGGATAGGTGGAGAGGATCCAGTCCCCGGGGGCAGCAACATCCACTGAGTTCTGCCCGTAGTTTGAGTATGCAGGAATCCCGTCATTGGCATCGCTTGCAGACACCCCGATGATCTGCGGTGATTCAAAACCGGACGGGTAATGCGGGATGAGATCATTGTTGGTCCCTGCGTTCCCTGCAGCACAGACCACCAGTTTGTTCGTGGATGCGATTGCATCGGCGAGCGCCTGGCTGCGTGCCGTTCCTCCCCAGGAGCAGCTGATCACATGGGCACCCATCCGGCGTGCATAGGCGATCGCATTCAGGGATGCGGCAGTATCCCCGTTCCCGTCTTTGCGCAGGAACTTCAGGGGCATAATCTTCACTTTCTGATTCAGCCCTGATATTCCGACCCCGTTATTTCCGACCGCCCCGATGACTCCGGCACAGTGGGTTCCGTGTCCGTTGTCATCCATCGGATCGTTATCGTTGTTAATGAAGTCATACCCGTGGACATCGTCGACATACCCGTTTCCGTCGTCATCGATCCCGTTGTTTGGTATCTCCCCGGGATTTGTCCAGATATTCTGTGCGAGATCCGGATGATTGTAGTCCACCCCGGTATCAATGACCGCGACGATGATCGAATCAGACCCGGCACTCATCCCCCACGCCGGGAGGGCGTTGACATCAGCCCCTGATGATCCCCCGGTCTGCCCGGTATTCTGCAATGCCCACTGTTCAGAAAACCGTGGATCATTCGGCGCTCCTGATGCTGCTTCTGCACCCATCTGTTCCGGTCCTGGAGGGACCGGTGGTTCCGGGAGTGAGAGCGAGATGATGTAGTTCGGCTCTGCGTATGCGACATAATCCGAGTTCTGCAGCTCGTCGATCGCCGCTTCAACTGAAACGGCGCCGCCGAGGTCGATCATCTGCATCCCCTTCAGTCCTTCTGCCGAGAAGTCCTCTGCCACCTCGGCATTCAGGGCCCTGAGTTCTGACGACTCGATGCTCATGGCCGCAAAATCACTCCCTGATGATTTGTACCGGACGATCACCTCACCCGGTACATACGCCACACCTTTCACTCCGGGCTGAATCTGGTCACCAGTCCCGTTTCCTGTTTCCGTTCCCGCTGAGTCTGCTCCTGCCGGGATTATCATGGTGCATACCATGATCAGAGACATAATCAGACTTATTGCGCACAGCCATCGCTGGTTTTGCATATCGTACATCCCCCACCAGTTCTGCAGTTTCTGCAGATCTGCTGTTACAGGATAATTGAGCGCACGCTGACTTTAAGTACTCTCTTCCAGATCCGTGTCAGTTCCTCCCCCTTACGCCGGTATCCTGCCATCCGTGATTCAGCAGGGAAGGAATGATTATCCTGCTGTCAGGCAGATCAGTACCTGTTATGGGTCCACCAATCCTGCAGGTTGCACTCGACCTGGTAGAGACTGATCGTGCCGTGCAGATTGCAGATGAGGCAGTGGCAGGCGGAGCTGACTGGCTGGAAGCCGGAACACCCCTGATCAAGAGTGAGGGGATGCACGCCATATCCCGGCTGTCTGCATCCTTCCCCGGGGCAGTGATTGTCGCTGACATGAAGACTGCCGATACCGGTGCCATGGAGGTTGAGATGGCAGCCAAAGCAGGTGCCCGGGTCATCTGTGTTCTGGGAATTGCGGATGACGAGGTGATCACCGAGTCCGTCAGGGCAGGAGCACAATATGGTGTCCGCATCATGGCCGATCTCCTGAACACCCCTGATCCGGCCCGCCGATCCCGCGAGCTGGAAGATCTGGGGGTTGATATCGTCGCGGTTCATACCGGGATCGATCAGCAGATGAGCGGTGCCCATCCTCTTGATATCCTCTCCCGGGTGGTGGAGCAGGTCTCCATCCCGGTTGCCGTCGCCGGCGGGCTCGACGCCGGGATGGCAGCCGAAGCCGTCAGAAGAGGAGCCGGTATCCTCATCATCGGCGGTTGGATAACCCGGTCTGCCGATGTCACCGGGTCTGCCCGCAGGATCCGTGACTCAATCGATCATCCCGGGGACGTGGTCTGGCAGGCACCAGACAGGAACGATGAGATCTTCTCAATATTCAGCCAGGTATCAGCCCCCCATGTGACTGATGCCATGCACCGGAAGGGATCGATGCAGGATCTCTTCTCTGTATGTCCGGGAACGCGTGCGGTCGGCCGGGCAGTCACCGTCCAGACTTTTGCAGGGGACTGGGCCAAACCTGTCGAGGCGATTGATCTTGCCGGGCCGGGTGAGGTTCTGGTCATCAATAATGATCATACAACCCATGTCGCACCCTGGGGAGCACTGGCAACCATCTCCTGTGTGAACCGGAAGATAGAGGGCGTGGTGATCGACGGAGCGGTCAGGGATGTTGATGATATCAGGGGACTGCATTATCCTCTCTGGGCCACGGCCCTCGTCCCCAATGCCGGTGAACCGAAAGGATTCGGGGAGATCAATGCAGAGATCTCCTGTGGTGGGCAGACGGTCCGGCCGGGAGACTGGATCATCGCCGATGAGAGCGGTGTCGTTGTGGTACCCCGGGAACGTGCCTATGAGGTGGCGAGACGGGCTCTTGAGGTCAGGAAGACAGAAGAAAGGGTCAGGGCGGAACTCTCCCGGGGAAAAACCCTCGCCGGCGTGATGAACCTGCTCCGGTGGGAGAAGAAATAATTCTTCAGGCTGACAGTACTGAGTGTTTTTCCAGAGTTCCGGACTCTGACCACTCCCCCTCCTTCGGATCATCATGAAACTACCGACAGTCTCCCCCCGTACCAGGCTCCTGGTGAAAGTTTTTATCGGGTTATCCATCATCGCGTTTCTTCTGATACGGTTCAATCCTGCAGAGATCCTTGATGCCATATCACGCGTGCGGATCGGGATGCTCATCCTCCCGGTTTCCCTCTATGCGGTCACACTCCTGGTTCTGTCCCTGCGGTGGCGGTTTATTCTCAGCCGGATGGGACACCGGATCCCGGTCTCCGTCGCCTACCAGGGGTTTGTAGCCGGGATTCTC
>CAZSVH010000110.1:0-6230 GCA_964610235.1 uncultured Methanospirillum sp.
GGCAAATGCAAGGGAGGAACCCCATTGCCCTGCCCCGGTCTCGGTGGCTATCCGCTCAATTCCCTCCTTCATGTTATAATATGCCTGGGCGATTGCAGTGTTGGGTTTATGGGATCCCGGAGGACTCCCCCCCTCATACTTGTAATAGATCTTCGCCGGCGTCTTCAGGAATTTTTCCAGTTTATGGGCACGGTAGAGTGGACTGGGTCTCCAGAGGAGGAGAATATCCCTGACCTCATCCGGGATACTGATATGGCGGTCCTGGCACATCTCCTGCCGGATGAGTTCTTTGGGGAAGATCGGTTCCAGATCCTGAGGAGCGACCGGCATTCCGGTCTGCGGGTGCATGGGGGGATCGAGGGGGGTTTTCAGGTCTGCCTGAATATTGTACCACTGCTTCGGCATCTCGTTCTCATCCAGGATGAACTTCGTTGTCATGTACTCTTATGTTAGAAGATGTACATATTTATACATTTGTGTCTTTAAATGCCAATCGAGTCCCTGAATAATCTGACGCAATCCCGGCAATCCCTTCATTATCCAATGCCAGGATCGCATCTCCTCCTTCAAAAACTTCTTATTTGTGAAACAAAGTAATTAATAATGAATACAGTGACAAATATCAGCAGTATGGGTGGAAAAGAAGGCACCGGCCAGGGCAGTCTCACCAGTGACGACCAGGAGAGGAAGAATCTTCTGCAGGAGCTGGCTGCAGAGCACGGAACCCCGATATTCATCATCGACCATGAGATGATCCGGCAGAATTACCGGGAGTTCAGGGAACAACTCCCTGATGTCCAGGTGTACTTCGCAGCCAAGGCGAATACCAATCCCGAGATCATCAGAACGCTCTTTGACCTTGGAAGCAGCTTTGACGTCGCCTCCATGCCTGAGTTCATGATCGTGTACGAGAATATCAGGGGGATGCCTGACAAGGAACGGCAGGAGTGGATCTGGGACAAGATAATCTATGCGAATACCATTAAACCCATTGAGACACTCCAGGCCCTGAACCAGTACAAGCCTCTGGTCACTTTTGATAACAGCGAGGAACTCAAGAAGATCAGGAAGTATGCCCCTGATTCCGGGGTGGTCCTGCGGATCCGGGTGCCGAATACCGGTTCAATGGTTGAGCTCTCCTCCAAGTTCGGGGCTGATCCCGGCGAAGCCGTCGATCTGATCGAAGAGGCGAATGCACTCGGACTGGTGGTTGAAGGGCTCAGTTTTCATGTAGGGAGCCAGTGCACGAACTTTGACAACTATGTCCAGGCCCTGAGTCTCTCTGCAGACATCATCAGTGAGGCGGAAACCCGAACCGGTCAGAAGATCCGAATCCTGGACATCGGCGGAGGATTCCCGGTCAAATACCATCCTGAGGTGCGGTCACTCCAGGAACTGGCCCGGCAGCTGAACGCTGAGATAAGCCGGCTGTTTCCGGAGGATATGCAGATCCTGGCAGAACCGGGCAGATTCCTGGTTGCGAATGCCTGCACTCTCGTGGCAAAGGTCGTCGGGAAGGCATTCAGGGACGGTAAACCGTGCTATTACATCAATGACGGGGTCTACCATACCTACTCAGGTCAGATCTTTGATCATAACAACTACCCGGTTCTCTCATTCAAAGAGGGGGAGACGGCCATCTCTGCCGTATTCGGCCCGACCTGTGATGCTTTTGATACCATCACGCTGAGTGCGGAACTTCCTGATCTTGAGATCGGAGACCTGGTCTATTCAGAGAATATCGGTGCATACTCGATAGCATCATCAACCTACTTTAATGGATTCCCCCCTGCAAAGGTCGTCCATATCAACAAGTAATTCTTTTTTCAGGAGGAGAGACGCATAATCATGGTGATGACAGGCACAATGTGTTGTCCGGGTGAACCATGAGGAGATCAGGCCATGCCGCCATTCTCTCCGCCGGAACACTCCTCCTCCTGATCATGATGATCCCGGCGATAACCGGAGACTGTGCCTGTAAGAACCGGGATCTTCCCCCTCTCCCCCCGCAGTCCGGCTTTCCGGCCAGTCCTGCACCGACACCCCAGATACCGGTGTCACCGGAGGACCTGCGTATCTCTGACAGAACACCCGGCCCCTCCACTCCCCTGGGCATGAATCTGACAACTGCTGTCACTGGTGCTGAGTCTGCAGCCCAGCCTGTCATCACTTCGCTCTTCCCGCCCTCAGGATGGGCTGGGAGTGGTCCCATCACCCTCGTGGTGGACGGAGATCATTTCGTCCCCGAATCACGGGTGATATGGGATACCCGTGATTACACCGGCAGGTACCTCTCCCGCTACCAGGTCACGGCAGAGATCCCGGCATTCGAACTCGGTATCCCGGGGACCCATTATGTTTGGGTGGAGAATCCGCAATCCTTCGGGGGACGAACAGATATCGCCACTTTTCTGGTCAGGGACTCAGGGAGGTCTCTGCCTCTTCTTCCCACCCCGGACCGGGGGTACCTGGTTGCAGGAGAGAGAGCGCCGGCATCCATCCGGGTTGAGTACCCGGCACAGGGACTGGAATCTTTCACCCTGACACTGGAGAAGAATCCGGGTGATCCGTTCACAGTATCCTTCACCGGATTTCCGGCCTGGGTATCTGACCCGCAGGTCACCCAGGTTGATGAGAACCAGATGATGGTGTCAGGGAAGGATGCGGGAGACCGGATCACGAACCTGACCGCCGGGGCAGTTCTGGTCAATCTCACCCTGTATGGATCCGGGGAGGGGAGCGGTTTTCTCCACTGTTCTCTCTCGAACGCAACCACTGATGACGGTCGTGCATATGGATCCGGGTATACCGCAATTCCCGTCATCAGCCGGGAGCTGAAGGCCTTCTCAGACGGTTCGGGAGGGGAGTATCAAATCCCCACAGATCCTGACGGAGACGGTCGATTCGAGGATGTGAACGGCAACGGACGCGCAGATTTCAGTGACGTGGTCCTCTTCTTCGAAAATACCGGGGAGATGATGAGAACGGAACCGTGGTGGCTCTTTGATTTTGATTCTAACCAGGTGATCAACCTGAACGATGTGATCGCCCTCTTCCGCCTGATGGCCTGACCTGGACCGGCTGGTAAAGGTCACTTCATGGGGAATTGGTACCGATTCTCTTCTGGTGCCGGAGTAGGAAAGGATCCGGTTCTAAACATACCACGGGGGACAAGGATCTCAAACCGTGCCCCCCTCCCCTCGGTTCCGGTCTCACGGATGGTGATACCAGTGATTCCCAGGATCTCACGGGAGAAGAAGAGATTCATCCCCTTCTTGACGGTGGATTGTTCCTCCAGAATCTGTTCCTTCTGGTCTGCGTTAATCCCCCTGCCGTCATCCTCGTGAACAAGGAGGAGATCATCGCCGGATCGAACCGCGGTGAGTGAGATTTGAAAGATCTCTCCTCCATGGGTGATACTGTTGGATGCGAGGGTATAGAAGACCCGTTCAAGGAGGGGATCAGCGTAGATCTCAATCCCGGATACATCGAGCCGTCTTGTGACAGCTGAGAGGTCCAGGTGAGAGACGGCATAGATGTAGACCTGCTCCACACTCTGCCATATCGCGGGTTTCAACCCCATGTCCTGGTAGTCCTTCGCAAACAGAAGAGTGGTGTTGATGTTTTGTATGCATTCCCGCTCACGGGAAATCCAGTCCAGGAGGGCCGGGTCCGTAACCTCGTCAGCCTTCAGGTCGATGAATCCGGCGAGAACGTAGACATTACTCCTGATATCATTGAAGGTGATGGAGTTGAAGAGGCTGAGCTTCTTCCTGGCCTGGAGGAGAGCATTCTCCACCAGTCTTCTCTCGGTGATATCAATGATCGTGGCAATGCTCCGGGTTGTCCCCGGGATGAGGGTGACGCTGGCAGTGACCCTCCGGATCTCACCTGACCGGGTCAGAAGATCGAACTCATATGAGCCGGGGGTCTCTTCCCCATCGATCCTTCGGGAGTGGTGAAATCCCATCATTCGGCGCATTTCCTGGGGATCTGCAACTAACAGGGTCCATTTCTCTCTCCCCAGTATCTCCTCCCGGGTGTATCCCCAGAGATCCTCCATCACCCGGTTCATCAGGAGAATCGTCAGGTCCTCCCCGATCAGGAGGAGGGCATTCGCGTTGCTCTCAAAGAGGGTCCGGTACTGCTCTTCGGAAACCCGGATCTCCTCCTGCATCAGCGAGAGTTTCCTGAGCTGATCCTGAAGATCAGAATAGAGATCCTTTAACTGGTCCCGCATCCGGGTAAAGGAGCGGGAGAGGATGCCCACCTCATCAGATCGATCTCCATAGCTGATCTCAGTCTCCCACTCTCCCGACCCGAGGGCGAGAGCGGTGGATGCCAGATCCCCGACGGGCCGGGTTAACCGGTCAGACATGAGAAATCCGACGCATCCCGCGAGGATCGAACAACTGATGAGGATAGTCACCAGGTATCCCAGCATCTCCTGCATCCCGGCAAAAGCCTCCCTCTGAGGAAGTTCTGTCACCACTGCCCAGTCGGTCCCGCTGACCGGGGAAAAGACACCAACAACCGGTTCACCTGAGAACCCGTCATACCGGTATCCCCCCTTCGCGGCTGCCCGGGATACAATGAAATCAGCGACCGGCGGGATTTGACTCAGATCCTCGTTGTACCGGTTCAGTACCTCTGAAATATCATGGTACGCGATCAGGTGCCCGGCATCATCCACGATATAGGCATACCCTGCCGAATCCCGGTAGTATCCAGTTATCTTCTGCCAGAGCGGCACACAATTCATCTCGGCGATGAGAACACCGGTCAGTTCACCGGTCGGCTTTGCTATCGGCATTCCCGTCTTCATCGAGAGGAGTCCGCTCTCAGCCGACAGGTAGATCGGGCTGTGTGAGATCCTGCCGGCTGCAGCCTGCCTGAAGACCGGATCATCAGCCAGATCTCCGAGTTCTCCCGGAAGATAGGTATGGAACCGTGAGACACGGGTGAGTTCTGTTCCGTTCATGTCCATCACGATAAACTGGCTGAATGCCTCCCGGTGCTGGATCAAAAACCCGGTCAGGAGCAGATTCTGATCCGAAGGGGAATGTGAGTACAGCGAGGTGCCGACAGCGAAGACCTGTACCCGTTCCAGGGCTGATGAGATGTACCCGGAGATCATGAGAGAGATCGTGCCGGCATCCTTTGTCTGTATTAAATATGCTGACTGTTCCTCTGTTGTGGAGGCTATCAGCACGAGGAGGGCTCCGGTGATAAGGATCGCGATGATGACCAGAACGATGACCGTCAGACTAAACCGGGTGGAGAGGCTGTCCTGCCAGGATATCTTCTCATGCGGGTCTGGGGATCTCATGATTGGATGGTGGAGGGAAGGATCACCGGGGAGGTCATATCAGATTCAGGCCATACCAAAACCAGCTCACCATCCTGAGCCTGGAGCATATAGAGCTGGGAGTACATATTCTGTCCGGTCTCATCAAAGAGGATCCCTTCCCCGGGGAGGATCATCCGGTCACTCTTCTTCATGTCAGTCCTGGCTAATGCCTCCCGCAACAACTCGCGATCACCAGTACCTGCCCGTTCCAGGGCATCCTGCAGGACCCGGACCGCCTGGTAGGAGTAGGCACTGTCCCCGGTGATATTCGTTCCGAACCGGGAGAGAAACCGCTCATTAAGTTCCCCCCCTTCCCGGGTCCGGGTTGAATACTCAGAGAGCGTCAGAGTCCCGTCTGCAGAACTCCCCAGTTCATCCCGGTACCGGGGGGTGACGGTTCCTCCTGCCGAATCAATCAGAAGTGAGTCATACCCGGCACGATCCAGTTCGTTCCTGATGAGGATACTGTCCCTGATATAGGTCGTTTCAAGGATAACATCAGGGTTTGCGGAAATAATCCGGGATATCTCATCACTCATTCCGGAAACCGTCTCAGCATCATACCCTACCTCGATCACCGGCTCGAACCCTGCACGGATCAGTGCATCCCGCTGGCCAAGGGCAACAGATGTGCCAAACCCGGTATTCTCGTGGAGGAGGGCAACCCGCCGGAAGGGAATCCCGGTCTGGTTCGAGAGGTACATAAGGAACCGGACCTGATCCTTCCCATAATTCTCAGCCCGGGGAATCAGCCTGAAAAGGTATCTGAATCCCCGCTCAGTGACCGGATCTGCAACTCCCACACTGACGATGAACGGGGTCTTCTGTTTCTCAGCGACTTCTGTCGCTGCGATCACGATGCTGCTGTGATAGGCACCGA
>CAZSVH010000111.1:0-6109 GCA_964610235.1 uncultured Methanospirillum sp.
AGCATACTGTACCCTGATGGATTTTATTCCCGCCCTTCAATCCGGGAACCTGGAAAAGATGGGGGAGGTGATCTGGGAGATGGAGTTCAGAGGATCCAAGCGGGCTGAGATTGAACATCACTCCTTTGAGCTCTACCAGTACATGAATAAGTTGCGCAAAGCAGGACTGGAATTTGTCGGGATGAGTTCAGTCGGCCCGTCAATTGCGATCATCACCTCACGGACCGCAGAAGAGATTGCAGGGATTGTCACCAGCCTTGGTCTCCGGACAGCCATCAGCACCAGGGTCGATAATCACGGTCTGACATTTGAAACATCCTGATTCGCCCGCGGGTACCGGTTCATGAATCCGGTGCGGATAGACATAATTTCCGTGAGCGATAACAGGATGAGGATGATTCGCAACGGGGTTGGGCAGTGAGAAGGTTCGGGTGCACACTCGGGGGCAGTCTCATCTCCCTCACCCCATGGATCAACAGAGTACTCAGAATCACCATCCCCTTTCTTGCAGCTGCGGTCTTTATCCTCCTCCTCTCATCAGTGTATGATTATGGGACTTTCATCGAGATGGCAGGATTATTCATCGTATACTTCATCCCGCCGGCAGGAAAGGAGACGATCATTCCTGCTGCTATCGCCCTTGGTATTCCCTGGTACTCGATCGGTCTCTCACTCACCTTCATTGACATCCTCTGCAGTGTCTTCATGCTCTGGAATTTTGATCTCCTGGGCCGGTTTCCCATCTTTGGTCCCTGGATCTCCCGCCTTATGCGGAGAGGCACAGAACAGATTACACGCCATGCATGGCTTGAGCGGGCATACTTCCTCGGCCTGGTGCTCTTTGTATTTTTTCCATTCCAGGGAACTGGCGCACTATCTGGCTCAATACTGGGAAAAATGGCAGGAATGCCCGCCTTTGAGATCTTTCTTGCTGTCATCGCCGGGTCTGCACTTCAGAGTCTGGTGATCGGGCTGTCTGCGTATGCCCTGAACCGGTACTTGGGTGTCGATCTCTGGTACCTGGTGATCGCCATCATGGCGTTCATTCTCCTGATGACCCTGGGTTCTTATATCTGGTTTCGTATCATCAGTCCTTCCCGTTCTGATTCATGACCATCCATGTCCGTATCCCGGTGACGATGATGACGGCAAGTGATGTGATGATACTGAGTCCAAAGAGAACAATTACGATAGAAAAGACGAGATCCCGGAATGCAGCAGGATACGGGAGAGCAGCGAAGAGATATCCTGATCCACAGACGACCAGTGGCCAGAGGATCGCTCCCAAATAATTTACAACAGAAAACACCTTGAAGTCCATTCTGCTGATGCCGGCGAGAAACGGGGTCAGGGTTCTGATGACCGGGATAAACCTCCCGATGAGGATGGCAGCCGTGCCCCACCTGCAGGAGAAGAGATGACTCCGGTGAAGGCTCTTTTCTGATATGATACGGGAGAAACTAGTGGTTATCAGGGGGAGTCCGATGAATCTTCCCAGCAGGTAACTGCACTGGTATCCCAGGAAGGCAGCAGTTATGGATGCTCCCAGAATGGCAGGAAGAGAGAGCAGGTCTCTCGCAGTGAGCATCCCGATCAGAAAGAGGAGGGAGTCGCCGGGAAGCCAGATCATTGGGGGGAACCCGTTCTCCAGGAAGATGATGACAAAGATCACCAGGTATACCTCGGGACCTCCTCCATGCCCGGCCCCTCCTGTCCCGGTCAGGACAGAGAATGATTCCTGCGGCAGCATCACTCTGCTCTCCATCTGTTACCTGTGTGCATTCCTCTCCCGGTCACCGATCGCACGCTTTAACCTGTTGTGAGTGAACCCTTTTCTACCATACCCCGGCCAGGCCGGGGGGAGTCTTCCCCACATGCATGAATACGGGATTGCGTATGATATTGTTGAGACTGCCCGGCGTGCGGCACTCGAGAATAAGGCCCGGCTAATCGGAAAAGTCTGCGTTGACATAGGCGAACTGTCAATGATTAACCCGGAACAGGTTACTTTTCTCTTCCACACCATGATCGAGGATGATCCGCTCTTTGCAGGTGCAGAACTGGTCTGCACCCTCAGATCCCCGGTTACCTCATGTATCTGTGGGTATCGGGGAGATGAGATTTATGTATGCCCTGACTGTGGAGCCCTCCCGGTTATCGAGTCAGGAAAGGAGATTGTTGTTACCAACATTGAGATAGAGGCTGATGAAGAATGAAAGTATCCTTACTGCACGGAGCTGGTGGAGAGGTCATGGGAGAGGTCATCGATATCGTCTCCCGTATCACGAACAAGAACGCCGGAGGAATCGGGCTTGAATCCCTCGATGACGGCGCGGTCATACCGATTGGAAATGCGCAGGTGGTTTTTACAACCGATTCCCATCTCGTGCGTCCGGTATTCTTTCCGGGAGGTGACATCGGCAGGATCTCGGTCTGTGGAACGATAAATGACATCGCGATGATGGGGGGGAAGCCGATAGCGCTTTCCTGTGGGCTAGTGATGGAAGAAGGGTTTGAGTTCGATGACCTGACCCGGATCGTTGACTCGATGAATGACGCCCTGAATGAGGCCGGAGTGGCCCTGGTGACCGGGGATACCAAGGTGATGGAGAAGGGAAGCCTCGATAAGATCATCATCAATACGGCAGGAATCGGGGTGGCTGATACCGTAGTCCGTGACTGCGGGCTGCAGGCCGGGGATGTCATCATCGTATCAGGGACTCTCGGGGATCACGGGTTTGCTGTTCTTGCGAGCCGTGAAGGGTTTGAATTCGGGGATCAGATCATCTCTGACGTCGCTCCCCTCGCCGGGATGGTTCAGGACGCGATGAACGCGGGCACCATCCATGCGATGAAGGATCCCACCCGTGGCGGGTTTGCCGCCGCCATCAATGAGATGGCAAAAAAATCTCAGGTCCAGGTACGAATCAGGGAGGAGTCGCTCCCGATCAACCCGGCAGTGAGAAGTGCGTCCCAGCTGCTCGGGATCGATCCCCTGGAGGTGGCGAACGAAGGAAAAGTCGTCATGGGTGTCCCGGCGTCGGATGCCGCTGCAATCCTGAAAACCCTCCGTTCTCACCGGTATGGAAAAGATGCAGCGATTATCGGAGAGGTCGTCTCCGGAACCGGGGTTATCATGGAGACCGCGGCCGGGGGAGAGCGGTTTATCGAGCCCCCTCTTGGTGATCCGGTTCCCCGCGTCTGCTAGATCTGTTCATCAGGAGAGACGGTCTTGTCTGACCGGATTTCGACTTTTTTCTGAACCGGGTGGGCCCGTTGCGGCGTTTCCGAACGGTTTCACCCGGTATCATGTTTCTGCAGATTTTCAGAGGCTTTTTTACCGAAAGGACAGGAATAGAGGCACAGGCCGCAGACTGCTTCCTTCCCATCAGCCTGGAGGGTTCTGAAGTACTGATCACACTTCCCGGCATCGAACCGGATCTCAAGGGGATCATTCTGTCTGAACGGTTCCCCTGAAAAGGCTTGTACCGGGCAGATGTCAACACAGGTGGTACAGGATCCGCACTGTTCATCCATGGGTGTCCCGGTTACCGGCAACGGGGCATTGGTGAGAACCGAGCCCCATCTGACCCGGGGTCCGGCACCCGGGGTGATGAGCAGGCAGCTCTTTCCGATCCACCCCAGACCGGCACAGTGAGCTGCCAGTTTATGCGAGAAGAATGCAGATATCCGGGTATTATCAATCCGCTTCGATGCGGGTACCGGGAAAGCCCCATATCCGCTCTGCTGGATCTTCCCGGCGATCTCTGATACCAGCAAGTCCAGGCGGATATTTATGATCTCAGTACCATGACAGCGGTAGATGTCGGGCAATGATTCTTCCCGGGAGGGGAGAAGATCGACGATTGGATGGATGAGGTTGATCCCGATGGATACTGCCCGGGGGTATTCCGCAGCGGCATCTCCCCCCTGTCTCCGTACCGAGTCGAGGGCTGGTGTCAGATCAGCGATCCCGAAATGATCGGCCCCGGCAACACGGGCCAGTGCCTGTATCTCTTCTCCCAGAGACATCTTATTGGCGTATGCCGTTATTCCTGATACCCCTGCTGCTTTACTTCCGGTGGACCCCTTTCTTCTGAATGGCGGCATCCTTATCCGGTCGCGACGAAAAATAAACATTACGCGGTGCCTTCATGCGGGAGAAGATTAAGCAGGTTGCACGGAATTTTTCCCTCCGGCATTACCTCTTCGGTGTCATGATCACCATCATCCTCCTGGTTACGGTCTCCCTGGTCACGGTTACCTATCTTCAGACTGAGGAGGCAGTGCAGGAACTCGATCTCTTTCTCCAGAGCCTCACCGAATTGAATATCAGGGAACGCATCGCCCTGATCAATTCCGGCCTTGCTCTCTACGATTCAGGTCCTGATGCCAGGATAAAGGGTGCATTTGGGACATTTCTCGCTGCGTACAATAGATCTGGTGGTGATATCTCCAGGATTGATTATACTGCGGTGCAGGAGCAGGTCAGCAGGAACCTGTCAGGGAGGGCTGATCTGTATGTCATCAATGGAAGCGGAATCATTCTCGCATCCACTGTCCCGGATGTCCTGTATCTGAATCTCTCACAGAATCCTGATTACCAGAAGAGAATTCCCGAGATTATTAATGGGACCGGCTTTGTGGCAGACCGGGTGGTCAGGTCATACTCTTCAGCTTCTGATCCTGAGCTGACCGGAATATTTCGAAAATTTGCGTTCATTCCGGTTCCGGATCACCGGTATCTCCTGGAGATTGGAGTCAGTGATTTGTCGGATGATCAGGCCCGGGATAACCTCTCCTATTCGCTCATCTCTGATCAGCTGGATGATCTCAATCCGTATCTTGATGAGATCCGTATCTTTGATATCCACCGGAACCTCTTTGTCAGGGACGGGGTGGTGCCCCCTGGTTCACTTGATCCGGTTACGCTCTCCCGTCTTGACGAGGTGATCGCCTCGCGATCAGACGCTACCTTTCTTCGTGGTCCCTCCCTGGATGGAGGCCCGGGGCGGGTCCGGTATCTCTTTATCAACCTTTCTGACCCGGGTTCCGTCTCTGACATGAGTGTGATCGCGGAGCTCACGTACTCTGATTCCCTGCGCGAAGCCATACTCAGCAGGATCTCGGTCTTTTACTTCCTTGTCGCGGCAGGAGCTGTTCTGATGGGCCTGTTACTCTCTTTCTGGGCATCACGGTTCCTCACCCGTCCCATATCCGACATCGTGGGTGATGTTGACATGATCGCCCGTGGTGATCTGGATCATCAGATCCGCAGCATGGATGTCAGGGAGTTCTCCCGTCTTGAACAGAGTATCACGCTGATGATCCGGCGGATCCGAGCTGCGACAGAGGAAATTCAGCAAAGGAAGACTGAACTCTCCATTGCGGCAGAGATCCAGCAGAGTTTTCTCCCCTCGCGGATACCCGCAATACCCGGCCTCGATATTGCAGCACGGACCCTTCCGGTGAAGGAGGTTGGAGGGGATTTCTATGATATCATCCCCTTCTCAGGCGCAACGGGTGAAGAGCAGCGGTATGGAGTGTTGATCGCTGATGTATCCGGAAAAGGGGTGCCTGCTGCCCTCTTCATGGCGCTCTGCCGGACGATCATCAGGGTGACGGTTAAGGACTCGGTGAACGCAGCCGATGCCCTATTCGAGGCAAACCGGTCGATATCAGCGGATTCGGTAACCGGAATGTTTGTAAGTGTCTTCTACGGACTGATCACTGAAGGGATCAGCACCATCACCTGTGTCAATGCCGGTCATAATCCTCCGGTAGTCTTCCGGAATGAGGGGCGGCAGGTCTCCCTCCTCTCAGAGGGAGGGATGGTTCTCGGGGTTGATGCATCGTTCAGGTTTGAGGAGGAGGAGACAGACCTGCATCCCGGGGATATCCTGGTTTTGTATACGGATGGAGTTACCGAGGCGAACAACCATAACGGAGAGATGTATGGAACAGACCGCCTGGTTCAGACCCTTTCATCCCATGCAGGCTTGACCGCTGCCGGCATTCTGGATGCGATCATTACAGATTTGTTCTCTTTCACCGGAGAAGAGGAACAGTTTGATGATTCAGAGTCCAAAAGGCAGTAAAGCTGTTAAAT
>CAZSVH010000112.1:0-6080 GCA_964610235.1 uncultured Methanospirillum sp.
AATTGCCTGCGTGTCAGCGTTGAGGGAGGGATTTGAACCCCCGAGTCCCAAGGGACACAGGGTTAGCAACCCTGCGCCATACCTGGCTTGGCTACCTCAACATTCAAATTCGCATCTGTTTAGACACTCGCAACAGGTACCCTGTTGCTACAGGAATTGTGCTTACTAATGTGGAAGGGATTCAGATATAAGAGTTCTGATATCAGGGTCGGTTTTTCCGACTCTGCAGAAGGGTACGAAGGAGAATCACCCGCTTTTTTCCGCACGGATGACCCCGGATCCGATGAGCGCGGAAGTGACCAGCGGAAGGGCAATCGTTGCATCGCAGAAGCACTGGACCTTCCTGCAGGTGCACGACTCCTTTCCCCACGAGATCGCCTCTTCGAACGTGCACCCCGACAATCCCCCAAAATGCGGGGTATCCGTGGTATACTGTATGGCATACTCGTGGCCTTCACACTCGCTCGCATGGATCGAACCGATGACCTGGGTCTGCTGGATGAAGTTCTTTGGAACCCCTCCGCCGATGTATACCACCCCGGTTCTGCCTGCCTGCTCCACCAGGGAGGTGATCTCATCAGCATCGCAGATCTGATCCACCAGGATATCCACTCCCCTGCGCCGGGCAATCACCAGGCCGATCCCGATGGAAGAGTCGCATAATGCCGGGATGAAGACCGGCACACCCAGACGGGCACAGGTTGCGGTCAGGGACCGGCCTGCGGGATACTGCCGGGCAAGCCAGCTCCCGAGATCCTGGATGAACGCGGCTGAAGAACCGGTAAACCCGGATACCCCGGCAGCATACTCAGCAATCACATTGTCCACCTCCCGGAACTGATCCTCAAAGGCGAAGACATCATAAATCCGGTCGATCCCCCTGCTGAAGAGATCGGTGTCATCCACATGATGATGACCCAGGTAGTGGTGTTTTCCGCAGTGTTCACAGATATCGTGGAATATATTGGCACCGGTAGAGACGATGACATCCACGAACCGTCGTTCCACCAGTTCTATCAGACACTCCTGCATCCCTGCCGGGATCATGGCTCCGGAGAGACCAAGCAGGATGGTCACGCCGGGATCCTGGATCATCTGCTTCCAGACCTCAGCCGACTCCCCGAGCTTCATCCCCTGAAATCCGGTTCTGCTCATCCGGGACAGAAGAAGAGCGGTGTCGGACGTCGGTCGTACCGGTGTCGTAGGGTCGAGCGTCATCTGGCTAAGAGGTGGGAAATACGCAGATAAATAGGAATAGCTTTTAAAAAAAAGGTCAGAGTGCCTGGATCAGGGACTGGCGGGTGACCAGACCGACAACCTTTCCATTGTCTGTCACCGGGACACTGCTATAATTCTTGGTCAGCATCATGCTGACAACCGTCTCGACCTGCGCTTTGGTATCCACACTCTGGACCGCTGAGGTCATGATATCCTGGACCAGGATATTCCTGACCTGATGCTCCTGGTGACGGTCATCGACCGCTTCACGGAACTTGCGCAGGGCAACGGCAACATCCGTCTCTGATACGATTCCTGCCATCTTCCCATCTGACATGACGACAAACCGGGAGATCTTCTCATCGATCATCCTTCTGCGCAGATGGACCATCCGCTCGCCTGCTTCGATAAACTGGGCTTTCTCCATGACAGCAGAGAGTCCTCCTTCAGGTTTGAGCTTGGAGAGGACGTCACCCGAGTTCACCTGGCCGACCAGCCGGTTCTCTTCATCATACACGACCGCCAGTTTATACCGCTCCTGCAGGAGCGGAATCAGGACATCTACCTCCTGATCCTCATAGATGAAGGTAAAGTCATCATCGATGGTATTGGAGACATGGATGGCCGTTGGCGAAACCTCAGAACTATGCTTTGCACCCAGTTTCTCTGCAATCTTGTGCCGTGAAACAGTGCCGACCACCTCATCATTATGGATAACAATAAGCGGGTCAATACCGACGTCAAGCATTTTATCGAGGGCATCGGTGACAGGTACTGATTTTGCAACGGTCACCGGTTTTGACATGACGTCTCTGACAAGTATGGTATTGGTCATTGAACCACTTCCCCTATGATATCATCTCTGGTAATAATTCCTTTTATCCCCTGATCACCCGTGATTACCACACTGGAGATATGATCGGTTGTCATCGCCCGGACGACATCACCGGTCCTCGCTGAATCAGGGAGAGTAATCACCGGGGATCTCATGATCTCCCCGGCCATAATCTTTTCAGGCTGGTCGCGCCCTTCATGCGCGAAGGTCAGATCGCTCTCAGAGATCATTCCGGCCGGCATTCCGTCATGGCCGGCCACGACGACCTTTCCACATCCGGCCTTCATCAGGTCAATGACCCGATCGACCGAATGTTCCCGGGTTACCAGTGGTACATCATGCATCACCCCTTGTACGGGCAGATCAAGCTCCTGCACGGGCGGAGACCTCAGAATGTCTGACTTCGTCACGATACCCAGCACCATCCCCTGACCGGTGACGGGAAACCCCGATATCCGGTGCGAGACCATGAGCAGCATCGCATCATGGATACTGGTGTCAGGGGAGAGACTCAGGATATCAGTCGTCATCAGACTGGATACCGGTTCATTATCCAGAGGACGGCGTCGCCAGGCAGGATCCCTGCTCCGGAGACGGTACCCGATATCCTTGCGGGTGATGATCCCGCTCATCCGGCCTGAATCCATCACCAGGACACGGGATATCCGGTGCCTGAGCATCAGGTTCCGGACAGAGGATACGGTGTCATCCGGCCTGCATGCATAGACCGGTGCACTCATAAGATCAGATACCAGAACCATCCTTACTTCCCGTTTGAATTCTCTGTTGAGAGGGCCCGGACAAGATCAAACTCGGTAACGAGACCAACCAGCCGGCTGTTCTCGATCACCGGCAGGGCACCGACACCCTTCGCCATCATCTGGCGGGCGGCATCAGTGATACTCTGATCGGGTTCTATCGTAAAGAGGTTACCGCTGATCAGTTCCCTGACCGGCAGTTTCATCACCTCTTCAACATGCCCGGTGATCAGACGCTCGAAGATCTTCCCTGACCCGATGTACCGGACAATGTCTGTAGCAGTGATGATCCCGAAGAGCACATCATTCTTGACGATCGGAAGACGCCTGAACTGATGGCTGGTCATCACCTTCGTCACCAGGGAGAGGGGACAGTCCGGGTCCTGGACCAGGAGAGACCGGGTCATCACATCCCTGACCCGCTGGGAACTGGTGCTGCGGCAGAGCACCTTGAGCACGTCCCGTTCGGTGACGATCCCGGTAAGGACGTGTTCATTATCCACGATGGGAATCCCGCCGGTCCGGGTATCAACGATGATACGGACCGCTTCCTGCATCTCGGCATCCGGGTTGAGAGTCCTGACCTCGGTCTTCATGATCCGGCTGACACTCTCGTTGATGGCAGCAAGGAAGTTCCCCTCATGCTAGACATTGATCAGGTTGAACTTCTCACCACCACCCAGGAAGTCGACCACATCCCTGGCGGTGACGATCCCTTTCAGGCGGTGAGTCCCGGGATCAACGATGGGAAGCCTTCTCACCCCCCATTCGGTCAGGGTCTCGATAGCCCCCAGAATCCTCATGGTCGGGGGTGCTGAGATGACTTGTTTCGTTGCGATGGAGAAAACCTGGTTTTTATCAGTACCATTCTTCGTAGGCATATTCGGTCTGAAGATGTAACATAAGAGAGTTCTTTGATCGATCAGGAGAACAGGAGCAGTTCATGGTCCTGGAAAGGGAGAACGGACCTAGATCCGGTCTTCCTCTGAGCAGAACGAACAGACGAGTGCCCCGTCAATGGTGCTGAGATCATCAGACATCCTGCCGCAGCGGCTGCAGATGCCTGATTCGACCTCATTCCCCTGGTTTATCAGGACCAGCTCCCCGATGAGTTCATTAATCTCGGTGGAGACGGCCATGATGTCCCTGACACTGACGATGCCGATGACAGCCCCTTTCTCATTCACGATGGGCAACCGTCTGACCCGGTTCCGGATCATCAGGTGGGCTGCTTCCTCCACGGTCTTGTCTGCCTGAAGGGTGATCAGCGGTGAGGTCATGATATCACTCACCATCACCTGGCTTGGTTTCAGATCCTGGGCAACCACCTTGCAGTTGATATCCAGCTCGGTGACAATCCCGACTGCGTTACCGTCCCGGTTGATGATACAGCTCCCTGACGTGTCTTTCTTACACATCAACCGTGCTGCATCTGCGACTGTAGCCCGATAATCAATCGTCTTCGGGTTCCTACGCATGATATCCCGCACCGGAACCGTCGTCTCGAGCTTCATAGCCTCTTTGGTATATGTCATGACATTCACCTCTCACACTTGCGGGGCAGATGCATATGTTCACTAAATCATCCGGTATTGGTATTAATCCATCGGTTCAGACGGATTCGCGGAGATGAACCCCTGACAGGACAACAATACTAATAATCCCCCCGGACCATATCAATACAGACAGAACTCTGCAATTTGTGGGAATAATGCCGAAATTGCCAGTCAGGTCGATGAATATGGGACTCAGTCAGACACTCTCCAGAATTCTTGCCAATCTGTTTCAGAAGAAGACCTCCAGGATTGGTATATACGGCCCGCCGAATGCCGGAAAAACCACACTGGCCAACCGGATAGCCAGGGAATGGTCGACAGGAACCGAGGGATGCGTCAGTGAGATCCCCCACGAGACACGAAGGGCGCTCCGGTCAGAAAACATCACGATCAACGGATCCAACGGGAGATCCATTACGATTGATATCGTGGACACCCCCGGAGTCACAACCAAGATTGACTATAACGAGTTCATCGAGTACGGGATGGGGAAGGAGGAAGCAGTGACCCGGGCACGTGAGGCGACCGAAGGGGTCGCTGAGGCGATGCACTGGCTCAGGGAGGATATTGACGGGGTTCTGTACATGATCGATGCCACCGCCGATCCCTTCGCCCAGGTGAATATCATGATGATCGGGATCATCGAGAGCCGGAAACTCCCGGTTGTCATCGCTGCGAACAAGACCGATCTGCCGGACGCCTCCCCGCAACGCATCAGAGCCGCATTCCCCCAGCATCCGGTCGTCCCGATATCCTGTCTGACCGGGACGAAGATCGAAGATCTCTACGAGGAGATGGTCAGGACCTTCAGGTGATGGTGATGGAAGGAGTTAGAATCGATCTGATCTCTGAGGAACGGCTCTCAAAAATGGCCTCGATGGAGAAGATACGCCTCATTCTTGACCGGGTTCGGGAGGGAACCATCGTCATCCTTGAGTCAGGGCTGACTCCCGAGGAGCAGAGCTCACTCATCGAGATGACGATGCAGGAGATCCTTCCGGACGGGTTCTCAGGGATCGAGATAGAGTCCTATCCCGGCACGCAGAAGCATAAGGGAATGTTTTCACGCCTGGTCAGGGGAGATACGGACCAGAGCAGGATGACCGTCATCGGGCCTGCCAACCAGCTGAAGATGATCCGGAGGGACCGGGACCTGATCAGTGCATGGATCTCATCGCGGTGAATTATGCCCCATATCTGCCTCAGGTGTAAGAAGCGGATCGAAGCAGAGGAGGGGAAGGCCCCACGGTGCCCGGAATGTGGAGGAACCCGTTTTGCCTTCATTTCTGCCCGGAGGCTCGAGATGGAGGAGCAGGAACCGGTCCCGGAGCAGCCATCCCCGCCTCCCCCACAAGACCCTGAGAAGGAACCGGACCCGGTAGATCCTGACCAGCTGGAGAGCATCAGGATCCTCGAACCCGGCCGGTATGATCTGAATCTGATCAAACTCGCCGAGTCTGATGACCGGATTATCAGGATCGGGAAGGATGCCCACTACCGTCTGGACCTCAACTCGATGGTCAGATCAAAAAAGAAAGAGAACGATTAGGCGGAACAAGTCCGCTCAGGTGATATTATCCACCGCGTATCCTTTGCCGGCGAGCAGATCGATAACCCGGTCGCGGTGGTTTCCCTGCAGTTCAATTGAGTTTCCCTTCACCGTGCCTCCACAGGCGAGTTTACCCTTCATGAACTTGGAGAGATCCTCAAGAT
>CAZSVH010000113.1:0-6008 GCA_964610235.1 uncultured Methanospirillum sp.
TGCGGTACTCACCCTCAGCATGGCACTCCTTACCTACGGCATAACCACGCTCCTCGGAGGAAACGGCTTCCTTGCTACCTATATTGCCGGCCTGGTCATCGGAAACAGCACCATCGTCCATAAAAAGAGTCTGATCCGGTTCCATGAAGGAGTGGCATGGCTGATGCAGATCACCATGTTCCTTGCCCTCGGCCTGTTTGTCTTCCCTTCAGAACTGCTCCCGGTCCTGGTACCGGGAATCATCCTCTCCGGGGTCCTGATCTTCATCGCCCGGCCGGTTGCGGTATTCCTCACCCTCATCCCCTGGAGGATGGAACGGAACGAGAAGCTCCTGGTCTCCTGGGTCGGTCTTCGTGGAGCAGCGCCCATCGTGCTTGCAACCTTCCCTCTCCTGTATGGGGTTGCCCAGGCCCATGTCTTCTTTTACATGGTCTTTTTCATGGTGATCATCTCCTCTGTACTCCACGGGACCTCAATCCCCTTTGTCGCCCGGACCCTCGGCCTCTCGGCCCCCCTTCCCAGCCGTTCCCGGTTCGGCATGGAGATCGATCATCCGGGCGATAGCCGGAGTGAACTCATCGAACTGGTCATTCCCGCCGGTTCTCCGGCAGCAGGAGAACAGATCATCAATACCGGACTTCCCATAGGGACGCTCATCATCCTCATCGCCAAGGGGGATGACCAGTTCAGTCCCCGTGGTGCAACCGTCCTCGAAGCTGGTGATTCGCTCCTCATCCTGACATCTCCGGAGGATGCCGCCAGAGTACGGAGCATCTTTCTCACAAACCACGGAGTGACGGAAGAACCTGCCTTTGATATCCCCCGGTCCTGGCTCACCTGGGGGAAGAAAGAGTAAGAGGAGAGCCCGGGCCGGTATCAGCGATGTATCCGGGGAGAGGAGGAGAGCAGGGAGTTCCCGGTTCCCCACATCCCGGGTTTCACGGATGGTACTCTTTCATGATATACACCGGCCTCCGGGAGGTGCGGGCGACGACCTCTGTCGTGCTGCCGAGGAGATTCTGAACCAGACCGTGTCTGCTGGTTCCCTTCATCATGATCAGGGAGACATCCAACTCATCAGATACTGCCAGAATCTCATTCGCGGCATCACCTGCCCGGACGAGCATCCTGACCGTGAGATTCGGACGCTGGCAGAGGGGGGCCAGTTCTGCAAGGGCGGCCTTCGCAGCTGCCACGGCCCGCTGCACCTCGTCATCAGAATCCCCACTGGTCACCGCATGAAACAGGGTCAGCTCCTTCGTATCAGGCATCTCATCCAGGCAGAGATGAATAGGGACCGGTTCATTGAGATCCACGGCCATCATGACATGATCCAGGATACGGGGGCACCGGAGGGTCTGGGGACGGGTATTGGCAGACCGGGGTCCGGGCGGATGCAGGAGGAGGAGGGGGAAGTGACCGTATGTTAACAGGTCTGATGCCGTGCTGCCGAGCAGCACACTCTCGATGACCCCTTTTCCCCTTCTGCCCATGATGATGACCGACGGCATCACCTGACCGGAGATCCGGATGATTGCATCAGAGATATTCCCGTCAGAGACCTCCTCAATCATCGTCCGGATCCCAAATCTGGGAAACTCAACCGCACTTTTCAGTTCATCAAGTCTGAGCCGGGCATAGTCTGCCCCCGGGTTCACCCGATCCGGGGTCTGAATCAGGTATGCTGACCGGATGACATGGAGAAGGGTGATCTCACGGATACCGGGAAGATGTGTCAGGCAGCTGATGGAGTACCAGGAGTCATCAGAAAAGTCAACAGGAATCAGTATTTTTTGAAACATTCATCCACCTCGGTGCGGCGAAAAGACGCCCGGCGCCCTCAGTGATCATCGCCCCCCGCCCACATATGATTTGTGCATCATACCACCGGCGGCATCATTCTTCTGGCATAAAGTATTCCTCCTCCCATCCCAGATAGTGGTCACAATCGTTTCGGAGACGCTGTCATGGATGAGGCACAAGAGTCCTGCGGGTATCCTGACCCGGCATACCCGGCCCTGATACAGATGATCCTGGAGAGGATACGGGGGAACCTGTTTGAATACATCTGTGCCCCGGAGACCCGGCAGGAGAAAAAAAAGAGAATGTCAGCAGATCTGCAGATGCTCTCCGCCCCGGCCTGCTATGGCCATGCCCATCCCCGGGGTGAACCGGGCAGAGCGGGGTGCCGGGAACTGGAGAGTCTGCCCTGGTATGAGAGCCTCATCGATGAGGCGATGGAGACGATCGATGCCGGAGAGGGGGATGCGGTCATTGCATCCCTCACTCAGGGAGACCTCTTCCGGGCTGAACAGGCACTATGCCGGGAGGTGACCGCAGGAGCAGGGGGAGAGGATGACGGGTCCGTTCCTGACGGAGTGCGGGAGACATTCCAGGAGAATCTCCGGACCATCTGTACTCTGGTCGAGATCCTTGCTGCGGTCTCTGTCCTCTTCCCCGGGGTTTTTGTTTCCCTCGGGCTTCCCGCCACCCTGACCCGCAGTCTCGTGGCGGTCCAGGAGATCCGGAAGGTTCATCCCGGCCTGCAGATTGCCTGGAACCGGAGGGAGGAGATTATCCTCATTGCCGGCACCATGGCGTCATATGCAGAAGGACTGCATCAGAATGCACGGGAGACAATGACCCGGCTCTCGGGAGACGACCGGATGCAGTCCCTCACCCTGATAGATGAGACCGGGAGATCGTCCGGGATATTCTCCCCGCTTCTCCCTCCCCCTGCCTATCCTCCCCTCCCGGATGAGGACCAGGGAGGAGACGAATCAGCAGTCCCATCCCCTGTCACCGGTCGGGAAGGGATCCCGGAAGATGCGGTGACGGAGATGATGGAGCGGATCTCCCGGCTCATCGGGACGGTGAGTGCACCGGTCACTGATACCGTCAGGGGAGCGGCCGGCCCCGGGCCAGACCTCATCTCGCTCGGGACAGAGAACATCATGCAGATGCGGGAGAGGATCAGCCTCGCCGGGGAACGGATCGGATCTGACCTGGGAAAAACCATCCAGGGATTGTCAGAGCGTATCAATCCCCTGAAGGGGGTGAATGGCGGGACCGGATCCTCCGGGCCCGATTCTGCCGGTACAAAAAAGCAGGAGAAGGACCAGGATCAACCGGTCAGCACCCTGCGAACTGCCCTCGCCGAGCTCCAGGACGGGGTCTCCCGTCTGTCAGCAGAGATAGAAACTGCCATCCCCGGACCTGAGGGTGACCCCGGCTTTCAGGAGATCAGGGAGATCATCACCAGCCTGCGGGAAGAGCTGAACAGAATCGCAGAGATGATCGGGTATCTACAGGCCGTTACCAAAGAATCCGATCACCGGCACGAGCGGTAGCCCGGGAATCCGTCCGTATGTGGCAGAGGATTCAGAGATCAGGAGTCCTGAACCTGCCTGCCGGAACCCGGATCTCAAACCTGACCCCGGTTCCCCCCTCTCCGGTCTCGGATATCCTCATTCCGGTGATCGCCAGGATCTCCCTGATGAGGAAGAGGCCAAGCCCGGTATTCTCCCCGAACCCCTGATCAAAGACAAACTCCCGCGATGATGAGGGGATTCCTCCCCCGTCATCCTCATAGACAAGAATCAGCTCATCTGCCCGTTGCACGCAGGAGACCCGTATCCGGGTGAGATCCCGCCCATGCCGGGCCGAGTTCTCGACAAGGTTGTAAAAGACCTTCCCGATCATCGGATCCGCATAGAGTTCAAGCGACCCGAGATCAGATTCGATCGGGATCCCGGGGACCAGATCCCGGATCTGGTGGGACCGGAGGATCTCTTCAACCCGGCACCAGGAAGGCTCATCTGATCCGACCGACTCGTACTGGCGGGTAAAGGAGATCAGGCTCTGGATCTCACCGGATACCTGGTCGATGATATCCAGGTACCGGATCTGGGCCGGATCACGGAGACGGGTTCTGAGCAGGTCGGTATTCAGCATCGTGATGGAGATCCGGTTCAGGATGTCATGCCGGGTGATACTGGAGAGGATCTTCAGCTTGTGATTCGCCTGGGCGACGGCATCATGTGCCCGTCTGATGGCATCGATATCATGGATGAGCACCAGGAGGCAGGGCTGGTTGCTGATCATGATCCGCTGGATGGCAACCTGTGCTGCGAAGCTGGCCCCGTCACGGGTGATCACCGGGATCTCGTACCGGGAGACGGCCCCCCCCTCAACCGGGAGATCGCCCCCCCGGACCGGATCAACAGGAAGGAGGAGGCCCAGATCAGAGAGACGCTTCCCGCATACCTCTGCTGCAGAACGCCCGAAGAGTGACTGAAACCCTCCGTTCACGTCGATGATCCGTCCTCCGGCATCAAGGATACCGATCGGATCCGGGGTCTGCTCAAAGATGGATATGAACTTCTCCTCGATCTCCCGGGCCCTCACCAGTGCCCGGTTGAGATCCTGTGTTGTCCTCCAGATATAGACAAGGAGCAGGAAAAGGAACGCAATTCCCCCGGTAATCGCGATAAAGAGGAGCCAGTACTGGCTGATGACATCGGTCAGCGAAGATCTCCCGAACTCCTCAAAGGGAGGAAGATGCAGCTGCTGGAGCAGTTCCCTGACCCTGCGGTGATCCTGGGATACGTCCCACCCGGCCCCCTGGCATGCCAGGGCAGCCGGGTCCCGGGGACTCATCTGCAGGAGGGCGACAGCCACCTCTTTGCCGAGGGCCGGATCCGTTCCAGAAACCATGGAGAACGACCATTCAGGATAGAGATCGGTGGAGAGGAGGTACGGGTAGTGAGGATAGGAGGAGTGCCGGGAATTGAGGATCTTCACCTGGTCAAGCCTGATGAGCCCTTCCCGTTCCATCCGTTCGAGCTGGGTGCTCCTCACGGTTCCCGCATCCGCCCTGCCAGCGAGAACCGCAGAGACGACGGCATCATGGGTCATGAGAAAGGTCAGCTCAGAAAGATCCCGCTCCGGATTGATCCCGGCCGAGCGGAGCTCGTACCATGCTGCCTGCCACCCGCCCAGGGAGGTCTTATCGACGGCGGCAAACCGTTTCCCCGCGAGATCCGGGAGGGTCGTGATATCATCCCGGGCGGCACGGGTGAAGATCACCCCCCCGAAGAGCGGCTGGGGATCGGGATCCCCGGGAACCTGAAGCGTGGCGATATGCCTGACCAGCCCGTGGTATTCAAGGTTTGCATGGAGCGAAGGGTTTGTGATGATGAAGGATACATTCCGGTTCTCTGCGGCAGGCAGTATATCAGAGAATGTCAGGGGGACGATCCCGAAGCGGAGAGGAGCCATTGTTCGGGAGAGATACTCTGCAGTCGGTCCCCATTCCTGCAGGGCATACGCAGCTCCCCGGTTGGCGAGGACACCAACCCGGATAATTTTCCCATCCTGGATACTCTCCCCGGGTTCCCGGGAGATGTCGCCCCCCAGTCCATCCAGGGTCCCCCCTGTCTCTTCAGCAGGTTCTGAAGCAGAGATCGGGAGACTCATTCCTCCTGCAGCGGGTGCAGAGTCAGATGCCGCAGCTGCTGCGGCCATGATGAAGAGGATAATCCCGATAAGAATTGGGATTGAGGATTCTGTTCTCATCCAGTCACCACCATTTTTGCGATCATCTCTTCGGTGAGCAGCCCTCCAGGGCCCTCTCACCGGGGGAGGGGGAAAGAGGTAGACGGATCGGGCAGGAGACGGTCCCCCCCTCCCTCTGCTTCACCCGGTCATGACCCGGGATACCATTCAGACAGCGATATCGGACGAGACTCCGGGAAACTCCGTCCCCCCCATGATCATGCGGATCGTCTCTGCATACTTCAGGAATGCTTCGTCATCTGCGTACTCACCGACCCACTCGTACGAATGGTTATTCACCTGTTTTTCCGTGAGGTTGATGATCATACCCGCCCGCGTCTTCCCGGACGCGGAGATCACGGGGGGATCACAGACCAGGGTTTCCACCCCCCTCACCTGCAGGTCTGATAGACGCTCCCTGACCTTCTCCTTCACCGGATCACTGCATACCT
>CAZSVH010000114.1:0-5896 GCA_964610235.1 uncultured Methanospirillum sp.
GCAGCCATCGGCAAGGGTTTTGCCATCGGCGGTGCCGCCCTGACCGCCCTGGGTCTCTTTGCCGCCTACTCCAGCGCTGTCAAGCTGGATATGGTCAACATGCTCGAACCGGTGGTCTTCGTCGGGATCCTCATCGGTGCCATGCTCCCCTACCTCTTCGCCTCCTTCGCCATGAAGGCAGTCGGAAAGGCGGCCGGATTCATCGTCGAGGAAGTCCGCCGCCAGTTTAAGGAGATTAAGGGACTCATGGAAGGGGAGACCGATCCTGACTATGCATCCTGTATCACCATCTCAACCAACGCGGCTCTGCGTGAGATGATCATCCCCGGCCTCCTGGCCATCCTCGCCCCGGTCATCATCGGAAAACTCCTCGGAACCCATGCACTGGCAGGTCTGCTCGTCGGATCCATCGCCAGCGGGTTCCTCCTGGCCATCATGATGGCCAATTCAGGCGGTGCCTGGGACAACACCAAGAAGTACATCGAGCAGGGGCATGCCGGTGGCAAGGGATCCTTCGCCCACAAGGCAGCCGTAACCGGTGACACCGTCGGTGACCCGTTCAAGGACACTGCCGGACCGGCCCTGAACATCCTGCTCAAACTGATGGCGATCGTCTCGGTCGTCTTTGCACCGATCTTCCTGTAACCCCGGAAGAATTCATTTTTTTTGTCACGTACCCGTCATATCATCGCTTTTATCATCATCACCTCAATCCCGGGCATGACTCTCTGCTCCGGAGGAGGAACGCGTTCCCTGACAAAAGTCAGGATGATCTGCCGGTACCCACCCCGTATTCCAGAGCGGAACCCTGCCTGCATGAGCAGGCCGCCCGCTGATACTGGCGGGAAGATGAATAGTATTAATATCCCCCCGGTCTACTCCCTTCAGATACCATGCCGGCAGAAGAGATGCTCAGGGAAGTGGCAGGTCAGCTGAAGGATATCATCACCGCCCGTAATGTCATGGGAGAGGCGACCGATCTGGGGAACCGGATGGTCATCCCGGTGACCCGGTTCGGTTTCGGATTCGGGGCCGGAGGAAGCGGAGGATCCGGAGAGAGCGGAGTCGGGGGAGGTGCCGGGGGAGGGATCGAACCCGTGGCGGTCATCATCACCGACAAGACCCTCACCGGGATCGAAGGGATCCAGGTTCTCTCACTCAGGAATCAGAACCCGGTGGCCCAGGTCATCACCGCTCTCGGGGAGACCCTGGTTCCCCAGGTAGCAGACCTCATCAGGAAGCGGGATACAAAAGGGACCGGGTCAGATCCGGTACCTGAGGAGACAGAGAAGTCGTAGGCAGGGATGGAGGCCCTGATCAGCAGTATTTTGATCACCGCTGCGGTCCTGGCCCTTACCGGGGCTGTTCTCACCTCCCTGTACCATATCCCGGTCCGTATCCGGCTGGGAGCGGTATTCAGCAGTCAGCACCCTTCCATCACCGGCGGGGCCGGCTGGGGGATCTTCAGTGGCACGGTCTCCTGGGAAGCCGGCGGCTGGGTGATGCGTTTTCGGGTGGGTACCACCCCGCTCTACACGACCCGGGGGGGACCGGGGAGGAAGGAGCCTGCAGAGCCGGGGCCATCAGATGAAGAAGAGATCAGCCCGTTCCGCCCCCCCTTCCAGACGATCGTCCCCCTGATTCCGCGGCTCATCGCCATCGCACTGAGTCATCTCTGCATCGGGCGAATCGATACGGATATCGTCTTTGGTGCCGGTGATCCTGCCACAACCGGGATGGTATACGGGTGGTATCACGCGGTCAGACCGCTCATCACCCGAAACGGGTCTTCAATTCTGGTTGAGCCTGACTTTACCCGGCAGCTCCTTGAGGGTGAGGCAGAGGGGGTCATGCTGATCACCCGCCCGGCAGGGCTTGCCATCAGGAGTGCACGAATATTTCTCCCCCTCCTCATACCCGGGATCATCCACCCGCCGGCAGGAGCCGGCAGGAGCAGGGCCGGTGCAGTATGAGGAGACCCTGATCTGCGACCCGGTCGCAATGGCCGGAAGACAGGTCTCCCTGATCCTGCGGATCAGGATCACCCTATCAGCTGAGGGAGGGATCCTCTCAGGTGACCCGCTCGCCGTGCTTATCGAGGAGGCGGGAACCTGGTCACAGGTGATGCTCAGCGAGGATGTCAGTATGGAGGATCTCATCCGGGAGATCAGGAAGGGGAAGAAGAGGGCATCTCCCGGGCCGGGAAGGCTCTCCGGGTGAGACCAGGGACTATACGGTGGCGTTTATCGGGACGACCTCAATTACGGTCGTCGTATTCATGACCATGTCAGGGATCGGACTGATGGCAATGGTCGGCCCGGTGATGCTCAGCACCCCTTCCCGGTACCAGTCATTATTTGCCTGATCCGCATCACCGATCATCCCGGCAGGATCCACATCCATGAGAATCCCGTACTCTCCCGGGATGGTCGTAGAGGGGACCGTGAACGAGCGGGTGGTCGTCGCCTGCCCGCCCGCAGGGATGGACTCCACGTCCCAGGAGCCGAGGAGGAGGGGTTCAGAGACGAGGGCACTCCGGTTCGTCAGGTAAAAATCGATCCCGAACCTCCCGGCATCAGCACCGCCCCTGTTCCCGACGGCTCCGATCACCCGGATCATCTCGCCGGGTGCGGCCCGGGAAGGGGCAATCGCACCCATTCCCACCAGATCCGCGTCCGGGCCGGAGGGCCTCACCGCATCAGAGACATGGATCTTCTTCCCTGATGAGGTCCGCTCATCCGTCCCCATGACCTCACGGACGAAGGTGTACACCCCGTCTGCCATGTTCAGCGGAAGGAGGTAGGTCTGGGCAGCAGTCAGGTCTCCGCCTGATGAGATCGGAATGAGATCCGCAGATCCGATCTGCACCGGCGAAGCGTTCTTCTCTGACTCATTGACAAGGTAATAGGTCACCTTCTCCGCCCCTGAATCCGTATCCCCGTTATTTTTGAGGACTTCGATGATCGTGACCGAACCACCGGGATACCCGGTGTCCGTGACGATGATCCCGTCAGACGAGACATCCACGGCTCCGGCTGCCAGTCCGGCTGAGAGCAGGATGCCCAGCACTATCAGTATTGTCCGAAACCCGGCACCAGTTTCCATACGTCAATCTTGGTGGCGGTGAAATATAACCTTTCCAGAGATTTAACCGGTCAGCAGACAAACCACCCTCAGAGACTCATGTACACACTGGTCCTGATTCGCCATGGTGAGAGCCTGTGGAACCGCGAGAACCGGTTCACCGGCTGGAAAGATATCGATCTCTCCCCGAAGGGAATGGAGGAGGCGCATTCTGCGGGAAAACTTCTGAAAGAGAAGGGGTTTACCTTTGATACGGCATGGACCTCGGTTCTGAAACGGGCGATCAGAACCCTCTGGATCATCCAGGACGAGATGGATCTGATGTGGATCCCGGTTATCAGGTCATGGCGGCTGAACGAACGCCATTACGGGGCACTCACCGGCCTCGACAAGGCTGAGACCGCGGCAGAGTACGGCGAGGAACAGGTCCATATCTGGCGGAGGAGTTATGACATCCCTCCCCCCGCCTTCGCAGACGGGGACCGGGCAAACCCCGGGTATGACCGGAGGTATGCCGGGACCGGCGAGGTGGTCCCTCTGACCGAGTGCCTGAAAGATACGGTAGGCCGGTTCCTCCCGCTCTGGGAAGGGGAGATCGCGCCTGCGATCCGGTCAGGCAGACAGGTACTCATCGCCGCCCATGGAAACAGCATTCGGGCGCTGGTGAAACACCTTGACCAGGTATCAGATGCCGATATCACCGAACTGAACATCCCGACCGGCATTCCGCTCGTGTACGAGCTCGATGAGAACCTCAGGCCAATCCGCCACTATTACCTGGGAGACGAGGCAGCGGTCCAGGCAGCCATGAATGCGGTGAAGAACCAGGGGAAGGCACGGTAACCGATACCCGGAAACCCGGTTCTGCTCTCTTTTTCCAGTGGAAACAAAGGGGTCCCGTGCATCAGGCCTGCCTGCCGTCAAGCAGGTCAAGAAAAAGATGATGTAGTCTGAGATCCCCGCCGATCTCAGGGTGAAACGCGAGAACGAGGTGTTTATCGGAGCGTACGGCGACGATCCCCTGACTGGTGCGGGAGAGGATCTCCACCCCGGGACCGGCTGACTCGATCACCGGAGCCCGGATGAAGACGGCATGGAACGGACGGTCCAACCCTTCTATCCGGATATCAGCCTCGAAAGACTCCCGCTGCCTGCCAAAGGCGTTCCGGTTGACCACGGTGTCCACCACCCCGAGCGGCTGAAACCGGGTCTCCCCTGCCACCATCCGGGAGGTGACCACCATCCCGGCACAGGTGGCAAATATCCCCCCCTCAAATCCGGCGAGTGATGCACGCATCCCGTTCTTCTCGATTAGCCGCATAATGGTCGTCGATTCTCCCCCCGGGATCGCGAGGGCAGCCAGTCCCGCAATCTGCCCGGCGGTCCGGACCGGAACAACCGGAAGAGAGAGCCCGCGCTCAGCGAGCGCCGCCTCGAACGCCTGGATATGCTCGCTTACGTCACCCTGCAGGGCGAGAACACCGATCTTACCATCCACGGGTCTGGAGCCTCTCATCAGGGGAGAGCGTATGGATCTCGATCCCCCGCATCGGATCCCCCAGCCCCCGGGAGACCTCAGCGATGACCCCGGGTTCGGTGTAGTGGTTGACCGCCTCCACGATCGCCTTTGCCATGAGTGACGGGTTCTGGGACTTGAAGATCCCGGACCCGACAAAGACCCCGTCACTACCGAGCTGCATCATCATGGCAGCGTCGGCAGGAGTGGCGATCCCGCCTGCCGAGAAGTTGACCACCGGAAGGCGCTGGCGTTCTGCCGTCTCGATGAGGAGATCCGCGGGTGCCTCGAGCTCCCGTGCCCGCCTGACCAGATCGTTCTCCTCCATCCCTTTCAGCCTCCGGATCTCTCCCAGGATCGTCCGGTTATGCCTGACCGCCTCAACGACGTTCCCGGTTCCTGCCTCTCCCTTCGTCCGGATCATCGCTGCCCCCTCACTGATCCGACGGAGTGCCTCTCCAAGGTCACGGGCCCCGCAGACGAACGGGACGGTGAACTGTTTCTTGTCGATATGGAACTGCTCATCAGCAGGAGTCAGCACCTCAGACTCATCGATCATGTCAACACCAAGCGCCTGGAGTACCTGGGCCTCGACAAAGTGTCCGATCCGGGCCTTGGCCATCACCGGGATCGAGACCGTATCGATGATCTCGCTGATCATCGCGGGATCTGACATCCGTGCCACGCCACCTGCTGACCTGATATCTGCCGGAACCCGTTCGAGGGCCATGACCGCGACCGCCCCCGCATCTTCGGCGATCCCGGCCTGCTCAGCGTTTACCACATCCATTATTACACCGCCCTTCTGCATGGATGCGAATCCGCGCTTGATCAGCTCAGTGCCGTACCGAAGTTCTTCGAGTTTCATTCCCTATACATTGGAAATGAGATTCAATAAAACTGATCCGCAGATCACCAGCCCCACGAAGAGGAGGGTGGTACCCTGCACCGCCCGGATGATCTCAGGGCCTGCCTCTCTCAGGGACCGCTGACCGTCCCCGATCCGGTACTGGCCCGGTTTCTCGAAGACGACCCCCGTCCCCCCTGCGATCAGGGACATCGGGATCCCGCCGTTCCACCCGGGGCGCAGGTGCCGGTCCCGCCGGAAGACCGCAAGGGCAGGACGAAGCCTGCCGGTACAAAGGAAGTAGATGATGAGGAGAAACCCGGTCACCCGGGCCGGAACATAAGAGAGGATGTCATCCATCCTGGCCGGCCACCACCCCAGCCTGAGACGCTCGTCCCGGTACCCGAGCATGGCATCCATGGTATTGGCCGCCCGGTACACCGCGGCTC
>CAZSVH010000115.1:0-5737 GCA_964610235.1 uncultured Methanospirillum sp.
CTTTTGCAGGCACTCCCTGCTCCTCTCCGTGCTTCTCCTCCTCTGTTCCATCGCTGCTGCAACAGCTTCATCTGCACCTGAAGGCGGGTTTGCACCTCCGAATCCGGTATTCCTCACGCATTCCGCAACTCCTGCTCTCTCCGGGGAATCCGGCGGGATCTGTTGCGGCAGCGGGGCGCTCCGGGAGAGTCCCCTCGACCTTTCACACCTGAAAGGGAAGTTGATAACGGCAGCGGAAGAGAATGGGGGAGAGACTGGTGCCGTGGCTGAAGCAGAGCTGCCGTTCCGGTTTGATCTCCGCGAGCTCGGGAAGGTTCCGGCTATCCGTGACCAGGGAGAGAGCGGCAGCTGTTGGGATTTTTCCTCGGTCAAATCACTTGAATCCTCCCTGCTTCCCGGTGATGTTCGGGACCTGTCAGAAAACAACCTCAAAAACCACGTATCCACCTATTACCCGGACGGGTTTGACTATGCTGACGGGGGGAATGATCTGATGGCAGCGGCATACTTTGTCCGCTGGTCCGGGCCGGTGACTGAGCAGGCAGATCCTTACAATCCCTACTCATACCGATCTCCTGAGAACCTTCCGGTAGTCTCTCATGTTCCTGATGTGCAGATGATCCCCGGACGTACGGCATTCGAGGAGAATGACAATATCAAAAAGGGTCTGATTGAGTTCGGGTGCCTGTACACCACATTATACTTTGATAACCGCTACTACAACGGGGAGACCGGTGCATACTACAACTCCGAGGGTGAGACCGCAAACCATGCCGTCTCAATTGTCGGGTGGGATGACGGGTATCCGGCATCTCATTTTGTGACCGAACCACCCGGAGACGGGGCATTCATCTGTGCCAACAGCTGGGGGACCCGGTGGGGGAAAGACGGGTTCTTTTACGTCTCCTATTATGATATCCTTCTCGGTACCCGGGTGAGTGCATTTTCATCCTCACCGGTCGACACGTATAATGGGAATTACGGGTATGATCCCCTTGGCTGGGTCTCCGGGTTCGGGTTCGGGTATGAGGAGGCATCTGCTGCAAATGTTTTTGTTGCTGAGGCAGACGAGGAGATCGGTGCCGTTGGTTTCTATGTACCCCAGGTGAACACCGGGATATCGGTCGGGATTCATCTTGATCCTGAAGACGGGCCGGTGAACGCCGAAGGGCCGGACCGGTACGAGACAGCAGATTTCCGAATCCCCGGCTATCATACCCTGGTGTTTGACGAGCCTCTCAGGGTGAAAAAAGGGCAGAAGTTCTCTGTCGAGGTTTTGTTCCTCACGCCCGGTTATGGATTCCCGATTCCGGTCGAGTACGCGGTAGCCGGATACAGCAGTAAGGCGGCGGCCTCCCCGGGACAGAGCTGGGTCAGGACCGCAGATGGGGGCTGGTCTGACCTGACAACGTGGGACCCAACCGCCAATGCCTGTATCAGGGCCTATACCCGTCGTGCAGGCGGGCCGGTGGCAGGGTTTTATGCAGACCCGGTCTCCGGTTCTCCCCCGCTCACGGTCTCCTTCACTGACGCCTCGACGGGAAACCCGAAACGATGGCTCTGGGACTTCGGGGACGGGGCCACTTCCACCGAGCAGAACCCGATGCATACCTACACTCTGGAAGGTGTGTACAGTGTTACGCTCACGGTGGACAATGCTTCCGGTGAGTCCCGGTCGGTCAGGAAAGATCTGATCTCCACCCGTTCTCCGTCTCTCATCACCGTACCGGATGATCACTCCCTGATTCAGGCAGCAGTCGATGCTTCCCGGCCGGGAGGGACGATCCATGTCAGGTACGGGTATTACCCGGAGAAGGTGACCATCAATAAG
The DNA here is from genome assembly GCA_964610235.1 of uncultured Methanospirillum sp. GTDB lineage: Archaea > Halobacteriota > Methanomicrobia > Methanomicrobiales > Methanospirillaceae > Methanospirillum. The sequence continues at coordinate 1,832 of CAZSVH010000115.1, forward strand.
GCACTCACCCTGACCGGTCAGAGCAGCCCGGAAGGGCAGAAACCCATCATTGATGCCCAGTTGAGCGGAACGCCGGTGACGATATCTGCAGACCGGGTAACGGTGGAGAACTTCTCCCTCACCGGTGCCTGGACATCAACGGCTGTCCGGCCGGCAGTTGCAATTCTGGGAAATAATATCCGTATCCTGAACAACTGGATCTTTGAGAACTACGAGGGGATCCGGTGTGAGAACGCCCGTGATGTGACCATCGACGGAAATATCATCTGGAACTCATCGGTTGAAGCAGTATTTTCTGAATCCGGATCTGATGTATCGCTCTTCAACAATACGATCCTTCTTGCCGGGTCTGCCCCGGCCATCACCCTGCGTGACGGAACCGGTGGTCTGATCCGTGGGAATATCATCGCTGAGAATGCCGCCGGCGGGCTGGCCCTCACCGCCATGCAGGGGGTCAGGATCTATGACAATTTTTTTAACAACTCGGTAAATACCCTCATCGGTACCGGTGTCAGCGGGACCTGGAACGTTGAGAAGAGTCCGGGGATTAATATTGTCCGGGGTCCCTTCATCGGGGGGAACTACTGGGCAGATCCGGATGGAACCGGGTTCTCTGAGACGCACCCGGATCTGACTGGTGACGGGTTCTGTGACGAACCATTCCTCTTTGACGGGCAGACCGACCATCTCCCCCTCGCGGCACCTGGTGAAGAGGTGGTCGTCGCTGACTTTAATGCCATTCCCCGGACCGGAGAGGCTCCCCTATCTGTCCGGTTCTATGACTACTCCACCGGACCGGTTGATACCTGGGCCTGGGAGTTTGGTGATGGAGGAACCTCTGATGAGAAAGATCCGGAGCATGTGTATACCCAGTCCGGTTCTTTCCCGGTCACCCTGACAGCATCAGGTTCCGGACACTCCCACAGCACGACACATCCGTCATTTATCACCGTCACCGGGAGCAGTCCGTCATTCTCTCTCCGGTTATCTGGCGGATGGAACTTCTTCACCCCGCCGATGCCGCTTCTTTCCGGGAGCAATACCGCAGCCATCCTGTCACCGGTTGACTCTGACGGTCACTCGGTTCTGACCTATACCGGGTCCGGCTGGAGGGTTGTCAGAAAGGATGAGATCCTGCAGCCTCTGGCCGGATACTGGGTCTACTCCCGGACCCCGCTCACCATTCCCCTCTTTTATGAACCGGTGACCGGGGTCCCCGAGCGGGAGGTGGGGCCCGGATGGAACTGCATTGGTGCACCTGGAAAAATCCCCCTTCCTGCCCGCGAGGCTCTCCGGTCGCTGGGTGACTCATGGGTCTACCTTGTCGGGTTTGACAGCACGGTTCAGCGGTATGAAGAACCGGTGATCAGGGGAGGGAAGGGGCCTGCTTCAGATGAGCGGCAGATCCGCCCCGGGTCCGGGTACTGGGTCTTTCTGACCCGTGCCGGAACTCTCCGGGGGTTTTATACTCCCTGATAGAACCCTCTCACCCAGGTTCAACCTCTTTCTCCGGGAATTATCCAGGTACCAAAGAATCATCCGCGGAGAGGATACATATGTACCCAAGTGATTTCTGGTGAAACATCGACAATGGCTCTTTCTGTTTGCAACCTTCCTGATCGCCCTCTCGGCCCTTCTCTTCGGAGTGCATTACCTCCTCTTCGGGGATCTCCATCATATCGGCATATACACTCTGCATGATATTGCGTTTCTTCCGATTGAGGTGCTCCTGGTCACTATCGTGATCCACTCCCTGCTCGAGCGCCAGAACCTCCAGCAGAAGCTGGAGAAACTGAACATGGTGATCGGTGCCTTTTATTCAGGAATCGGAACAGAACTCCTGCGAACCTTTGCTGCCGCAGACTGTACCCTGGCTTTCAGGGAGCCTGATCTCCTGGTGGACAGTACCTGGGATAAGGCGGCATTCAAAGTTCATAAAAAGCGTGCCCGGGAATTCGAATACAAGGTCGAGAGCGGGATGGTGGACCTGGTGGCCCTTCGGGAAGTACTGGTCAGGCACGAGGATTTCCTCCTCAGGATCCTTGAAAACCCGGTGATGCTGGAGCATGAATCCTTCTCAAATGTCCTGCGGGCGGTCTTTCACCTCACCGAGGAATTAAAAAGCCGGGAAAATCTCCAGGAGACCCCCCCGTCCGATCGGTCGCATCTCGGGGGGGACATTACCCGTGCCTACTCCCTGATGACCCTCTCATGGCTGGACTACATGCAGTATCTCCAGAGTGATTACCCGTACCTCTTCTCCCTGGCCATCAGGATCAACCCGTTCTCCCTCACGCATGATGCCTGCGTCAGGGAGTGAACCCCCTCTTTTCTCTTCAGGCCTTCCAGCTGATACAGGTATGGAGGACCGTTCCCGTCAGGCAGTAATCCCCGTCACAGATGAGGAGGCGGTTTCTGATATACTGGGAGAGGAGATCACGCTGCCACTCCTCGGTGATCAGCATCCGGGGAGCATACTCCGCAACCGCCTCTTCCAGTCCTTTGTAACGATTCCGCTGTATGATCGGGGTGACCGCGATATTCGCACAGATACCCATCTGGTAGAGGAGGTTCCAGATCACATCAGCCTTGGGTCCTGGCTGGTAGGAGGTGTTGTGGAGGTGTGGCCAGAGATACACCATCATCTCTTCCCAGAACGGTTTTCCGGCAGCATAGAAGATGTAGACCGTCCCGGAACAGACCTCCTGCATCTTCATGAGGGCTCCTTTCAGGTCCGGCATCCCCAGGGAGTATGCAGCGATTACTCCGTCATACGGGGGCTGCAGGTCAGGGATGGCCAGGTCTTCCCAGTGTTTCTCCACAATTGAGATATTGGTGACCGAATTCTGCCTGATCTCCTCCCGCAGCCTGGCCACCATATGTGCTGCAGGCTCCACCGCCGTGATGCGGCTCACCATCGGTGCCAGGGGAAGAGCAAGGGTTCCCGGTCCGGATCCGATGTCCAGAATCCGTGATTCAGGGGTGATATCAAGTGCCTGAATCATCGTCCTGATCCGGTCTCCTCCCCCGGTCCGGGATGTTCTAAGGTAATCTGATGCCCGCTGCTCCGAATCCCAGTATGCACTGCATCGGGAACTCTTCCGTATGTTCAGGTTCTCCTGCTGGGTCTCCTGCCAGACCCTGTTCCAGTCAATCGACGGATACATCCTTCCTCCGCTACTTCAGGGAGAGATCAGTCTCAAACATGGCATATGGAGCCGGGTTCAGTCCAAGCCGGGAGTATGTCTCCTGTGCCGGTCTGTTCTCTTTCTCCACATACAACCTGATACCGGCCACCTCTTCAGATCGTGCCGCCTCATGGGAGATGTACTGGTATATCGCAGAGAAGACTCCTCTGCGGCGGAATGCAGGGAGTACATAGACCGACTGGATCCACCAGAAGTCTCCGCATCGCCAGTCACTCCATTCATAGGTGATCATGCACTGACCCACCGGCTCTTCTTCTGATTCAGCAATGAGGTATCTTCCCCGTTCGGGGGATAAAAAGAGCGTCCCGACCCCCCGCATGACGGTCAGGGGATCCAGACTCCGCCCCTCAGTCTCCTCTGCCATTTTTATATTATTCTCTGCAATAAACTCTGCATCTGAAGATACTGCTTCCCTGACTCTCCAGTTCACCCTGATCACAACCCTCTCCTTCTCTCAGATCTGTTCTCGGAAAAACCTGCTGGAGTGGTGAATGGACGGCATTTCCCGGAACCGATCACCCGGTACCGGCCCGGACAAAGAACCGGGAACCTGCCCCCTCGCTGGACCGGATTCGGGAATTGAAGATCAGCGCAGGTGCCCGCATTCCGGACAGTCCTTCCGTGCCGATATTTGAAAAAAATCGGTTTTGCCGGTCATGCCGTCCCAGATCAGGAGCCTTCCGGCAATGAGGTTTCC
>CAZSVH010000116.1:0-5704 GCA_964610235.1 uncultured Methanospirillum sp.
AGGCCGACCACCGGATCGATGATCGGCTGTACATGGGTGCGGTATGAGTCAAGGGTCATAGCATATCCGGGCAGATAGAGAGCCAGTCCACAGTTCCATGACCGGGGGTGGCTTCCCCGGCGATTATCCTCCCGATCAGATCGGCAGCCTCGTCAACTGACATAACGGTTACATCGATCTCATATATCTTCTCAGGGGTATGCTCCTGCAGAGCCTCGACGAGGACCACGTCCAGCATCTCTGCCTCCACGTTCTCCTGGATCTTCTCAGCGTGGTACCCTCTCCTGATCAGGCGCTCTTTCAGGGTCCCGGGATGGCATCTGAGGATGATGATCCGGTCTGCCGGGAGGAGATGGGAGAGATGGCCTTCGATGATCCCGTCAGAGACCAAAAACTCCTCCCGCCACCGGTCTGTGTCCACGATCCGTGCATCTCTCCCCGGATCATCACCGGTGATGTACGGGCCGATGGTATCGTTCGCCGCGGTTATCCGGTATCCTCTCCGTGCAAGTTCCGCTGCCACGGTCGATTTCCCGGTCCCCGGTGTTCCGGTCAGTGCGATCAGCATAACCGGTTCATCTCAGAGAGGAAGGCCTCGCACTCCCAGTCCTCACCGACGCAGACCCTGATATACCGGTTCTCAAGGCCCGGGAAGGATCGGCAGGATCTGACGATCACCCCGCGTTCGGCAAGCCGGGAGGCGCATTCGTCTCCGGTCATCGGGGAGGTATCGATCATCACGAAGTTCGCTCCTCCGGGGATCACCGGAAACCTGCACTCTTCCCCAAACCTCCGGATCCAGGACTGGACATGGGAGATGGTCCGGCTGACATAGGCCTGGTCCCGGAGTGCACCTGCCGCCGCTGCGGCTGAGAGGAGGTTCAGGGTGAACGGGGTTGCTGCCTTCTCGTACACCGGCTGCAGCCATCCGGGAACAAAGGCGTACCCGACCCGGCATCCTGCAAGACCAAAGACCTTGGACATCGTCCTCCCGATGATCAGGTTCTCCCTCTCCTTGAGCAGCGGGCGGTAATCCATCCCTGAAAACTCCACGTATGCATTGTCAAGGAAGAGGATCCCGTCGAGTGCATCGGCGATCTCTGCAATCACCCCGGGCGGGGTGATCGTCCCGGTGGGGTTGTTCGGGGTGCAGAGGAACGATATCTTTGCTCCCTGTGCAGCCCTGATGAACGCCTGGGGATCGACCGAGAAGTCCTGTTCCCGGGGGACGGGGACGACCTCTGCACCCTGAGCCCGGGCAGCGATTCCGTAAAATGAGAAGGTCGGGACCGAGATGGCCACCCGGTCTCCCGGGCTGACGAGGATCCTGATACAAGTCTCAATCACCCCGTCCATCCCGACCCCGGTCACGAACGGGTACTTGCCATGGTACTCCTGGAGAGCCTGGATCAGCGAGGGGGACCGGGTGTCAGGATACCGGTGAATTGACTCCAGTACCGCTGCCGCCGCCTCTGTGGCCAGTGGTGAGGGTCCGAACGGGTTCTCATTACTTGCCAGTCGGGCAACCCGTGAGAACCCGTAGGTCTCTGCGATCTCCTCCGGAGATCTGGCATACACGTACCCTTCCTGCCGGTACAGGTCACGAACGAGGCTGTTTGCTGATGGTCTCATTGATGATCCCTGCTGCCCGGTCAATCTCGGCACTGGTGATGGTCAGCGGCGGAACCAGCCGGAGGTTTCCGTCCGCAGCGCAGTTCACCAGCAGCCCCCGTTCTGCACACCCCTTCTGGACTGCGGCACAGGCATCACCCAGTGATACCCCGATCATCAGTCCTTTCACCCGCGGGGTATGTGACGCGAGCGCATCTCCGAGCCGGCGCCCCTTCTCCTGAACACCGGGCAGGATCTCAGAGATGACCTCGATGGTTGCCAGGGCTGCCGCACAGGCGAGCGGGCCGCCGGCAAACGTGCTTCCGTGCTCTGACTTCCCGAAGGCGAGCCCTTCCCTGGCGACGATGGCCCCCATCGGAAAGCCGCTTGCAATCCCTTTCGCAATGGTCACGATATCAGGGGTGATCCCCTCCTGCTGGTAAGCGAACCAGGTCCCGGTCCGTCCCATGCCGGTCTGAATCTCATCAAGGATGAGCAGAACATCCGTCTCATCACAGATCTCACGAACCTGCTTCAGGTACCCTGGTGGCGGGATGATGACCCCGCTCTCTCCCTGGACCGGCTCCACCACCACGGCAGCAGTATCCCCGGTAATCGCTGCACGAATCGCCTCCGGGTCCCCGTACGGGACAAAGCGGCAAGGTGGCTGCAGGGGCATGAAGGGATCACGGATAGCAGGTTTGTGGGTACAGGCGAGCGAGCCCATGGTCCGGCCGTGGAATCCGTGTTCACACGCGATGAACTCCTTTTTCCCGGTTCTCACCCGGGCGAGTTTGAGGGCCCCTTCCATCGCCTCGGCACCCGAGTTCGAGAAGAAAGCCTTTGATGCCCCCTTCAGCCCGGCTATCTCCACGATCCGCCGGGCGAGAGTTCCCTGGCCGGGAACATAGTACAGGTTCGAACAGTGGATCAGTTCTGCTGCCTGCCGGGCAATCGCCCCGACGATCTTCGGGTGGCAGTGACCGGTGCTGCAGACCGCGATGCCTGCCACCAGGTCGAGGTACTCCTTCCCGTCTGCATCCGTAACGGTGCATCCTGATCCCTTCGTGATCATGATCTCCCTGCTGAACGCAGGCATAATATACGCTGATTCCAGGGTGCGGTAATCTTCGGTGGTATTTGTGGTATTCATGGTATCATCTCACTCATATTCGATGGTTGCCGGAGGTTTGGGGGTGACGTCGTAGACCACCCGTGCGACGGCCGGGATGGCCGAGGTGATCCGTGCCTGGATCTCGGCAAGGTCCCCCCATCCGATCTCGATCGGGTCTGCGGTCATCCCGTCCCGGGAGTTGACCGCCCTGACCGCGACGATCCACCCGTGGAGGCGGTTATCCCCCTTCACTCCGGTGCCCAGTCCTACCAGTGCTGCGAGGCACTGCCAGGGCCGGTATTTTTCGACAAGCACTTCTTCAACGATCGCGTTCGCCTCCCTGACCACCTCGATGGATTCACGGGTGACCGCCCCGACGACCCGTACCGAGAGGCCCGGTCCGGGAAACGGCATCCGATGGGCGATCTCACGGGGGAGATCCAGGGCCTCGGCGATCTCTCTGACCTCGTCCTTATAGAGTTCACGGAGTGGTTCGATCACCTTTTTGAACTCGATGGCAAGGGGCATTCCTCCGACATTATGATGACTCTTGATGCCCCCCTCACTCTCGATACAGTCCGGGTAGATCGTCCCCTGGAGCAGGTATTTCGCACCCGTCGCCTTTGCTTCCCGCTCAAAGACACGGATGAACCGTTCTCCGACGATCTTGCGTTTCTTCTCAGGATCCGACTCGCCTGCAAGGGCATCGAGGAACTCGTCCGCTGCATCCACCACCCTGAGGCCGAGGTGTCCGAACAACTCCCTGATGCGGGCGGTCTCCCCCTTCCTCATCAGACCGGTATCCACGTAGATCGGGATGAGCCTCGTCCCAATCGCACGGGATGCCAGTTCGGCACAGACCGAACTGTCAACTCCCCCTGAGAGGGCGATGACAACCGATTCTTCTCCTGACTCTGCTGCGATCTTCCGGATCGCCTCTTCAATAAACTTCTCAGGCCTGACCATTACTCTGCCCCTTTCTTCATTTTTCGTGCCGCATCCACAAACCCGAGGAACGGCGGCGACGGTCTCGTCGGGCGTGATCTGAATTCAGGATGGAACTGCGTTGCCAGGAAGAACGGGTGATCCGGGATCTCAACGATCTCCATCCGGTCCCCCCATGTGCCCGAGAAGACCAGTCCGGCGGCTTCAAGATCGGTGATGTGTGCCGGATCAACCTCGTACCGGTGCCGGTGCCGCTCGGTGATCTCCGCTGCTCCGTACAGTCTCCTGGCGAGGGTCCCCTCCCTGACGGTGACCGGGTAGTCTCCGAGCCTCATGGTTCCCCCCAGGCCGGCAACCCCGTTCTGTTCCGGGAGGATGGTGATGACCTCGGTCCCGGTTCCGCATTCACTGCTGCAGGCATCTTTCCATCCCACAACGTTCCTGGCAAATTCAACCACTGAGAGCTGGAATCCCAGACAGAGGCCGAGGAGCGGGATCTTCTCCTCCCTGGCAACCCTGATCGCACCGATCTTCCCTTCGATCCCCCGGACACCAAATCCCCCCGGGATGAGGATCCCGTCACACTCACGGAGATCACACGGCTCGACCCGTTCTGCATCCAGCCACCGGATGGTCACCTCGGTGGAGAGGGATCTCCCCGCATGCTTGAGTGCTTCCTTTATTGAGAGGTATACGTCTTCTTTTCCATATTTGCTCACGATCCCGATGGTGATACGGTGCGTGTACTCCCGGGTGACCACCCGGTACCAGTCAGGATCCATCGTCTCGTTCGCGAGCCTGAGGTGCTGGCAGAGGACGTCTGAGAGACCCTCCTTCTCCAGTTCCATCGGAACCTGGTAGATATCGGCTGCGGTCGTCGCGCTGATCACGGCGTGCTGGGGCAGGTCGCAGAGGGAAGAGAGTTTCTTCTTGGTATGGGATGAGATTGGGCGTTCACTCCTCCCCACGATGATATCGGCAAAGATACCGAGTTCCCTGAGCGCCTTCACCGAGTGCTGGGTCGGTTTCGTCTTCAGGTCACCCATGGAGTCTGAGGGCATCAGGGTGACATGGACCAGTGCGCGGTCCTCCGGGGGGAGCGTGCTCCTCATCTGTCTGACTGATTCGAGGAACGGCATGCTCTCGATGTCACCGACCGTCCCCCCGACCTCAACGATACAGATATCAGCTTCCTTTCCGTCAAAGACCTTCTCAGAGGCTGCTGCACGGATACACTCCCGGATCTGATCCGTGATGTGGGGGATGATCTGGACCGTCTGACCAAGGTAGTCCCCGCGGCGTTCCTTGTCGATGACCAGGCGGTACACCTTCCCGGTAGTGATATTGTGGGAGGAGTTCAGTTCGATGTCAAGGAACCGTTCGTAATTCCCGAGATCAAGGTCCACCTCCCCTCCGTCGTGGAGAACGAAGACCTCGCCATGCTGGGCCGGATTCATGGTGCCGGCGTCGATATTCAGGTACGGATCGATCTTGACCGCCGTCACCCGGTATCCCCGGTTCTTCAGGAGCCGCCCGATGGATGCTGCGGTTATCCCTTTCCCCAGACCGCTCATCACACCGCCGGTGATAAAAATATACTTCATAGCCTCCCCTCAACTCAGCAGAAGAGTTGGTTATGATCCCTCTAATACCAGACGGCCGGCAGTACTTTCCGGCCCCGGGCCAGGTCCATCCCGCAGGTAATAACCGGGCCGAAGGGCAACCGGTATAATCATGTCATACCTGGATGAAATTGCGCGATCCGGACAGCGGGCGAACCCGTTCTTCTGTCTCATGGGGATCGTTCCGGTCTCCTGGGGGGGTGGGGAAGCCCGGCTCGAGATGGAAGTGCGTCCTGATATGACCAACGGGGAGGGCTGGCTCCAGGGAGGAATATACACCGCCTTTGCCGATGAGGCGATGGCCCTGGCCATCTACACCCTGCTGAACCCTGATGAGATGATCGCCACTGTATCCTGCACGACCGGTTTTCTCAAGGGGGTCAGGGCAGGGGAGCGGATAATTGCAGAGGCG
>CAZSVH010000117.1:0-5689 GCA_964610235.1 uncultured Methanospirillum sp.
AGAGATACTCGTACGGAGGAATCGTCCGGGATATACTTACGCTTTTGCGTCCACCTGGTTTTGGCCATGAAAGGCCCGGGGTGCGGACCGGATGGTCTGGTGCCTCTTAACAGCCATCGGTACCGTCATCATCCTCATCTTCAGCCTCTCCATCCTCCCCGCCGGACGGGAGAATATCAGGGAGAGCTTCTGCCGCCGGGAGGCTCTGCATCAGCAGATTCCAGGCGTCATCCTCACCGGTGAATTCCCCGTACGTGAGATCATACTGACTGAGAGCGGTCAGGAGGGATTTGATCACCCCGTTGAGTACGGTGATCTTCGCTTTCAGGCGTTGGTTCTCATCCCTGAGGTGAAGGGACGGACCGGTGAGGAGCAAAACCCCCTTCTCCAGTTCATCTCCCCGGGGGGATATAAACAGAAGGGAAGCGGATCCACCTTCTCCACCCGTCCCGAAGAACCGGTCTGCATCGATCCCCGGTGCATCCCTGCTCACCACCAGCAGACCAGCTCTGCCAGCCTGCAGTTCATCCTGATACTCCCTGAGAGAGATGACCTCACGGACCTGGTCAGCAGATGAACAACCCAGGATTGATCTGACTGCTTCCACCGCAGTTTTCCCGAAAACGATGATATGCTCCATGATTCGTATGCAGGCCGGAATGAGAAAGAGATGAACAGCCATCCCGGCCCCCTCTCTTCCTGACAGGTATGCTCCGGGAAGAGAAGAGGATAGGTGATATGCAGCCGGCAGTACCGGATGAATACGACCACGGAGATCCCGGGGAAGGGTTCCGGGGTGATACCGTGATTGATGCAGGGCAAACCTTCATCTGGGAGTAATTCGTGATCAGGAGACATGGCGGCAGAGCGGGATAACCTCACCAGGATACGATCTCTTCTCAAGTTCCATCCCCGGGGCCTCACCATTTCCGATATCTCCCACCGCCTCAGTATCAACCGGAATTCAGTGGCAAAATACCTTGAGATCCTCGAGATATCAGGTTTTGTGGAGTACCGCCAGATGGGGGCCGCCAAGGTCTTTCATCTCTCCCGGAGGGTGCCGCTCACCTCTATCCTGGAGTATACCAAAGAGGGGTTTGTGGTCGTCAATCAGGAAACCCGGATCATCCAGGTGAATGATCGCTTCTGCAGGATGTTTGAGCTGAACCAGCGCGATCTCCTGGGGGCACCGGTATCCGCCCTCCCGGCATTCATCAGTCAGGCGCTCAGTCATCCCGGGATCCCTGATGATCAGGAGATTGGACCGGGAGATGAACAGATCCTTCGCACCAGCCAGTATGACTGGTCACAATATTTCAGATTACGGATTCTCAGCACCATCTTTGATACCGGAGAACAGGGGAAGACCATCATCATTGAGGATATCACGCTTGAGAAGGAGATGGAGGATCGGCTCAGGATCCATGAGGCACGGTACCGCGGGATCGTGGAGGATCAGACGGAAATGATCTGCCGGTACACCCCGGACTGGAGGTTTTCATTTGGAAACGAGGTCTTCTGCAGGATGTTCAGAATCCCTCAGGGAGAGATGCATCTCCATACTCTCAGAGAATTCCTCGCACCAGACATCGCGCAGAAGGTCAGGGAGGAGATGGACACCTGTACACCCGGCAGTCCGGTCTGGGAACGGGATATTGAGATTATTGCACCGTCTGGTTCCCGTCAGTGGCAACACTGGACATTCAGGGGAATTTTTGACAACAGCGGGGAGGTGATGGAGTTCCAGGGGGTGGGACGTGATGTGTCAGAGAAGAAGCAGGAGGAGATGGAACTGCTGGTTACCAGTTCTGCCATCAGGTCATCGATCCTGCCGATCGGCCTGGCCACCCTTGAGGGGATCATCACCTATGTGAATCCCTCGTTTCTGAAGATGTGGGGGTATGATGGAGAGGATGAGATCATCGGGATGCCGGTTGAGCATCTTGCACACGGGAGCGTGGAAGCCCTCAAGAGCATCTTTCTGATCCGGCAGGCGGTACTGAAACATGCAACCTTCTCAGGGGAGATCCCATCAGTACGGAGAGACGGTACCCCGTTTCACCTCCTCATCTGGGTATCAGTGGTCCGTGACCGGGAAGGGAGCCCTCTCTGCCTGATTATGCAGTGTAGTGATATCACATCACAGGTGATGATCACCCGCGATGTCAGAATGAAGGACTCCGCAATGACCTCTGCATTTGAAGGAGTGGCCATCATCTCTCCGGACGGAACGCTCCGGTATACCAACCCGTCCTTTTCGAGGATTTTCAGAAAAATTACCAGGAAGATTCTCTGCGGGACAGACAGCAGGATTATCTTTGACAGTTATCCCCAGCTCGCATGCAGAAGGGAGGAGATTGCAGAGGCTGTTGAGAGAGGTGAGGATTGGAAGAGCATTATCACGGATATCTCTGATGACGGCAAGACAACCATCATTCAGGTCCACATCTCAGGGGCACGGGATACAGAGGGGACGCTCCTCTGCACCATCTTGTCTGCACTTGACATCACCGGACAACGGATGGCCGAAGAGTCTCTTGCCATGATGTACCTCCACCTGGAGGAGGCGATAGAACATGTCGGGAATCCGACATTCATCATCGATAATGAGCACCGGATCGTCGCGTGGAACAGAGCGATGGTGACGCTGACCGGATATCCACGCGATGAAGTGATCGGAACAGACCGGTATCATGAAGCCTGCAGCCGGTTTGAACCCGCGGTTCCCGTCCTCGCAGACCTGGTCGATATCCCGGTCAGGGATCTGATCCGCAGGTATCCCCGTGTTTCACGATTCTGTTCCGGCCTGTTTACGGAGTCGTGTTTCGCCTCACCACAGGGAGGAAGAGAAACCCATATCTGGGCTAAAGCGTCCCCAATCCGAAACGGTGCAGGCCAGACCATCGGAGTAATCCAGACAATGAAGGATATGACAAACTGGCAGAAGATCACCGAACCAATCGCTCACCACCGGGACACAAGTCCAAAAACCGGTGAAACGGGGAGATTCTAACCAAACCGGGACTTCAGGGTGGTGAGAAAGAGCAGAAGAAGAAGGGTGACTGTATTGGCAAGGATAACCGGCAGATCACTGATGACGAGCCCGTAGACCAGCCAGAGTAATGCACCTGATATCAGGAGGAGGAGAAGTCCGTAACTGATGTCACGGGCATGGCGGGTATGACAGGTCCTCCAGATCTGAGGGACGAACGCGAGGGTGCTGCAGCAGCCTGCCACATATCCGAGTGAATGAAGCATATCCATACCAGGTATTATCCCTGGCTGGTATGAAGTTCTGCAGGGTTCAGTTCCTACAGGGAGAGCAATGCACCATACGGGAAAAAATGTGAAATAGATGCTGATCGTGTATATACACAGGTATGAGTGAACTGCTTTCAGTCACAACCCGCACCTGTGAAGGGGTAACAATTGTTGATGTTACCGGAAGGATGGACGCGGCCACCTCACGGGATGTGGAGACTGCCCTCAATGCCCTCATCGGCGAGGGAGTCCGAAAGGTTGTCTTCAATGGAGGAGAGCTGACCTATATCAGCAGTTCCGGCCTCAGGGTCATCCTTGCTTCTCTCAAGCGCCTGCGGATGGACGGAGGCGAAATGGTCCTTGCTGCACTACAGCCTGCTCCGCTTGAGGTGATCCGGATGACCGGTTTTGACCGGATCTTTACCATATGCGGGAATGCACAAGAGGCAGCCGACCGCTTCTCTTCGTAAAATCTCGGATCCACCATTCGCATGGAGAATAATCCGTGAGATTTGAGCGGGTATTTCCTGCCACCCTTGATACGATCGGAGAGATAGCCGGAGCACTTGAGGAGATACTTGAATCAGCCGGGATGCCGGGTATGGATGCAGCACGGACCCAGCTGGCGGTGGAGGAGGCGGTGACCAATGTGATCACCCACGGATACCCGGAGGGCCCGGGGGATCTGACCATCATCTGCGAGACAGAACCGGGCATGATCCGGATCATCGTCGCAGATTCCGGGATGCTCTTCGATCCCACCTCGATACCCCCGGCAGACGTTACCGCGGATCTTGATCACCGGTCCATCGGCGGTCTGGGTGTCTACCTCATCAAATCAGTCATGGATGAGGTCTCCTATGCCCGTGTCGGAGAGGAGAACCGGCTGACAATGACGAAGCGGTTCGGTTAGAACCTGCTGTTCTCCCGGTTCCGGCGACTGCGGTCTGCAAGCCGGCCGGTCGGATCGCGCGGGCCTGAAGATCTCTGCTCCCGGGTGCTCCATTTCCTCACTGCTCCTCCCTCTCCTGCAGCCCGTCCCGGTTCTCTCTGAGCCCGGGTACGGGACGAACGGGGGAGAGAATGAGTCTCCCGCTTCACCTCTGGATCAGCAGGGAGATCAATTCCCATCTCCCGTGCCAGCTCCCGCATCTTCGGGGGAAGGGATCTCCAGCGCCACATCCCGCACCGGACATATGCTTCAGACCATCCGTGTGCCTTCGCCCACCGATCAAGGAATCCATCCCATTTTGCGGCGAGGTCAGGGTGAAGGGTCCGGAGGACATCATACTCTGCCTCGAGCATGGCCGGGCACATCCAGCAGCCGATCCGCTCCACCCCCATGTCATACAGGGGATTATACGGGATGTTTCGCCACTTGAGATAGAGAAAGACCTCAAAAGCCCGCCAGGAACGAATCGGAGAGCAGTTCGTCTGGTTGGGATTGGCCGGGTTGTTACTGAGCAGGTCAAGATCAGCCCGGTTGAACGATTCATACCAGCGGTTCCCCTGTATCGTCAGGACAGGTCCGAGGGTATCCATCCACCGCCTGACCGGGGCCATCTTCACCACCTTGCAACACCAGCGGTTATCCTTCCCGGGAGGCCCTATCTTCTCGACACCCTGCCAGAAATCCCCCCCGTCAAGGGTGATGGGAATCCCCTGTTCCTTGATGAAGGCATAGGTTTCCGGAAACTCAAGGTGTGTATCCACGAAATACGCCTCCTCGATCCCTGCCTTCCGCGCCAGTGTAAGGACGGCAGTACTGTCTTTCCCTCCGGAGAAGGAGACATTACAGTGGGAGAAATTACCTGCCTCCTGCCTGATAGCCCTGACAGCAGACCGTTCCATATCCTTGAGCCGCACGTAATTCTTGCGGATCACCTCTCCCCAGTCAGGATCAGGAGCACTGGCAGGCTCATAGCGCACCAGTTCCTTAACTCTGACCGAACCTTCAGAGAGGGTACCGGTTCCATACCGGTCACCAAACCTGACGATGACCGTGCCATCAGGTTCGGAGGTGACGACACTCACCTTCTTCCCCCCGATCCGACGCGAACTGCCGGAATCCCCGGTTCCGGATCCTGGAGGAATCTCCACGATCCCCTTTTGAGCATGCGGTACCACGAAGGGGATCGCCTCGGGAAGGAGAGAGAACCGGTGATCACGGGTGACAGGATCGAAGGAGAACCACCCGAACCTGGCGCCATTGGCAATGACGAGTTCATTCCGGTCAAGGCCACCGGTTTTGTTCAGCAGAACTACATGAGGAACCGGTATATCACCGAACCGGTCCCTGATGAGACGGGTAATGAGCGCCTGGTCCGCCTCAAGAGCAGGACGAAGATCATAGGGTTTGTACAGGGGGACGGATTCACCGGTCGCCCCGCACCCGCATGATCTCCCGATAAGAGGAATATTGCAGGAT
>CAZSVH010000118.1:0-5655 GCA_964610235.1 uncultured Methanospirillum sp.
TACCGCCGGTTCATTCAGCTCTTCTGAAAGGTCGCTCTTGGTGTTCCTGAAGAGAAGTTCGATGCTGAGTTTGAGACAGTAAAGCAGAAGGCAGGAGTGAGGCATGATGTCGATCTCTCTGCCCATGATCTGGGTGATGTCTGTGAGCGGTTTCTCAAGGTTGTACAGAATTTCACCCACAAACCCTTCCCGTCTGATCCCTACGAACAGCTGGAGATCGCAATAAAGGCTGTCTTTAACTCCTGGATGGGGAAGAGAGCGGTGGATTACCGGCGTGAATTTAAAATCACCTCAGATATGGCAGATGGAACCGCCGTCAATGTGGTAGCCATGGTCTTTGGGAACATGGGCAACGACTCCGCTACCGGTGTCGGATTCACCCGTGATCCGGGGACTGGTGAGAATACCATGTTCGGGGAGTACCTGGTGAATGCCCAGGGAGAAGACGTTGTCGCCGGGATCAGGACACCCAAACCCGTCTCTGCCATGGCCGACGAGATGCCCCAGCTTCATGCAGAACTGATAGACCTGCGCAGAAAACTCGAAGCCCACTATAAAGAGGTTCAGGACTTTGAGTTCACCATCGAAAAGGGGAGACTATACTGTCTTCAGACCAGAAACGGCAAGATGAACGCCACTGCTCTGGTCAGAACCTCCGTGGAGATGGTCAGAGAGGGATTGATTGATAAAAAACAGGCACTCCTGAGGATTCAGCCTGAAATGCTGAACCAGCTCCTCTTTCCTCGTCTTGATCCGAAGAATACCCGCAAACCGGTCGCAACAGGACTTCCTGCCTCGCCCGGAGCTGCGGTTGGAATCGCCGTTTTTGATGCAGACAGGGCAGAACGCCAGGGCCGTGCCGGTGAGAAAGTGATCCTTGTCCGTGAAGAGACAAAACCCGAGGATATTCACGGTTTTTTCGCTTCCCAGGGCATCCTGACAAGCAGGGGGGGAAAAACCTCCCATGCTGCCGTCGTTGCCCGGGGAATGGGAAAACCCTGTGTATCTGGAGCCGAAGGGATCCATGTCGATGTCACATTGCGGCAGGCGAGGGTTGGGGATTTCCAGTTCAGCGAAGGGGACATGATCACCATCGACGGGACCTCGGGATCGGTGTACATCGGAAAGATACCCATGATCGATGCGGAATTCTCCCGGGAACTGGAGGAGATCCTTGCATGGGCGGATGAGGTGGCACACCTGAAGGTGATGGCGAATGCAGACACACCGGAAGATGCAGAGCGGGCATTAAAGTATGGGGCGATGGGGATCGGGCTCTGCCGGACTGAACGCATGTTCAATGGTGTTGAACGGCTCCCCATCATGGTTGAGATGATCATCGCCGAGAACCGGGATGACCGGGTGGCAGCGCTGAACAAGCTTCTGCCCATCCAGCGGGAGGATTTCATTAACATATTCACAGTGATGTCTCCCCGTCCGGTCACCATCCGTCTCCTTGATCCTCCGATCCATGAATTCCTCCCGACTGAGAAGCAGCTCGTCACCGAGATCGAAGAGCTGAAGAACCTTCGCGAGACGATCAGGGGGATGAGAGTCCTCTCTGACGCAGTTACCTTCATGAACTGCCCGCCTGAAAAGAGACCGGTTCTGCAGGAGCCAACCGACCCTGATCTGGTGGATGCAGTCGTTGAGAAGAAAGAGGCGATGCTCAGGAAGGTCAGAGCGCTGCATGAAGTCAACCCGATGCTCGGTCACCGCGGGGTCCGTCTGGGTCTCACCTTCCCCGAGATCTATGAGATGCAGATACGGGCAATCCTCGAAGCGGCTGCACACTGCCAGAAGGCTGGAATTGAAGTGCACCCCGAGATCATGGTCCCCCAGGTCTGTACCGCCCAGGAACTGAAACGGGTGAAAGAATGGGTGGAGGCGATCCGCCACAGTGTTGAAGAACAGTATGGTCTCACTCTGGTCTTCACCTTCGGTTCAATGCTTGAGGTGGTCAGGGCATGTATGCGGGCTGACAACCTTGCAGAAGAGGCTGAGTTCTTCTCATTCGGAACGAACGATCTCACCCAGGCCACTTTCTCTTTCTCCCGGGAGGATGCAGAGAATAAATTCCTCCCGATGTATAACATGAGCAATATTCTTCAGGATAATCCTTTCGAGGTTCTCGACGTGAAAGGCGTCGGCAGACTTATGAAACAGGCAGTCAAGTGGGGCAGACAGGCCCGACCGGAAATGAAGGTTGGCATCTGCGGTGAACACGGGGGTCATCCGGCTTCAATCATCTTCTGCCATCAGATTGGACTGACCTATGTCTCATGCTCAGGACCCCGTGTTCCGATAGCCCGACTGGCTGCAGCACACGCGGCACTTACCCAGACCGAATAACGCCTCCTTTTTTGGAAACGGAAAACACTTTCATATTTCGTGAGTAATGGATATCATACCGGGTATGACGAATAATACTGTTCAGGCGAAACGGGATCCTGAATACCTTGAAGAAATGTCAGAGTATCTCAATGCCCTGGCAAACCCGACCAGACTCCGTATCCTCGCAGCCCTTGAGAGCAGACCGCTTGAACTCAAGGAGATCTCTTCAATAACCCGGACCAGTTATGAGAATACCAGAAAACATCTCGACAAACTCGTCCTTGCCGGTCTTGTCAGGAAAGACCCGGGTTTGAGCGCTGAGACCATGACCGGAGTGCATCCGGTCTGGAAATATTCTCTCGCACCGGGAGGAATGGAAGCGGTTATCACCAACCTCTCCATGTTCTCCCGGGTTCCCCTGATGATAACACACCAGGAGCTCGCTGATCAGATCACGACAGTCAGGGCCGGACTTGCGGACCAGTTCGGAGAGTCGAAACCCGGGCTGTACCTGACTACCGGGCCTGAAGAGAAGCAGGTATTCTCCCTTGGCGGAGAGAAGATCCTCATCGGAAGGACCGATCCAACAGACCCCGCGGCATCCGGAGCCGGTGGGAGCAGGGTCGTCCTTTCATCCGAGTATCGCTCGGTATCGCGGGTAACCCGGCCGCATTGTATCATCTGGCACCAGGGGGAATGGGAGATCGAAGATCAGGGCAGTACCTCCGGCACCTTTGTAAATGCCCAGGTCATTCAGCCGCAGACCCGGCAGATGATACGGGACGGGGATATCATCACCCTCGGAACCGGACCATTCTCAGCACGGTTTCTCTTCCTTGCCAGTCAGGAGCCGTAGATCTGCTCCCATGAACCAACCTTTCATCCCGGGTATCCTCATCTTCTGCATCCTCCTCATGATACTTCCGGTGAGCGGTGAGGCGGCGAATATCTCATCCCCTGATGAAGGGGGTACACCGCAAAATCCGCCGGTCCCTCCCGGTAACCCACGGATCCTGGGACCACCACCCGGGGATCGGAACCTGACCCCTGCTGGTGACCTCCCCCGGGACCGGGCATTCATGGCAGAACCATCCGGAAGTGCCGGACCCTGGATGTATTCAAATCCACTGGCAGACCGGGGAGGGATAGGAGAGACCCTGACCCCCCTTACCAGGGTTTTCCTTTCCACCGTTATGATGATGGTTATCCTCCTGCTGGTCATCCTTACCGGTCTTCGGATCGGGAGAACATACCATTACGACTGCTGTGAAAAGACGAGAAGATGGGCAGGTATCGGACATCTGCTGAGCGCCGGACTCATTGCCATCCCAATCTGGATCATCTGGACAATCAGGACCGGGACTGTTGATCCCTTCTTTCTGGATACCATGTACGGACTGTCAGGGATCCTCTTCTACCTGCTCCTCTCATCACTCACTCAGGGGATATCAATGATGTCATCCCGACCCGTCCCTCCCCTGTATCATATACACATTCTCTTCGTCTTTCTTGCAATCAGTCTGATCCTCATGGGAAGGATCCCGTTCTTTCCTCCACTTCCCAACACTATTCTGGCAATAACTGCGGTTTTCCTTCCCGGCGCAGTCCTCTCCCTAATCTCAATTCAGATCACCAGAAAAAGAGAAAATACCAATGAGCGTGATCCCGCAGTCACTCTCTCGCATCCTCTGAGTATCACCACAACCGGGAGGAGCTCCTCGTTTCCTGATCTCCTCTTAACACGGTACCGTGATGTGAGTCTCATCGGAACCGGGGGGGTTGCCGTGGTGTACCGGGCGACCCGTATCGCGGATGGCCATGAAGTAGCAGTCAAGATACCGTTTTCTGCAGATGAGATCAGTGGAAAAACATTCTTCAATGAGATGTCTGTCTGGCAGCACCTCCATCACCCATATATCGTTAAGATATCGGATCAGAACATCTTCCCGGTCCCATTCGTTGAGATGGAATACCTGCCGGGATCTCTTCGGGATATCACATTACCGGTACCACCTGACCGGGCAGTCGCCATCATCAGTGACATCGCTTCTGCCGTCGCGTACGCACACAAAAACGGGGTCATCCATCGGGATATCAAGCCGGGTAATGTGCTCATCTCGGATGACGGAACCGCAAAACTGACAGACTGGGGTCTTTCCCGTTCCATATCCCGCTCGGATGAGACGACGAATACCAGTTTCTCTCTCTATTACGCAACACCTGAACAACTGGCTCCGGACCTCTATGGGAGCGGAGATGAACGAACCGATATCTACCAGATCGGGATCCTCCTGTATGAACTGATATGCGGACATCCCCCCTATCGTAACCCGGGAGTCGGGGAGTTATTCATGGCAATCAGGAAGAACCGGTATCCGCTTCCATCAGAGATCTCTTCCTCCCTTGCCCCGTTTGATGCAGTCATCATCCGTGCACTGAAGGCCAGTCCTGATGAGCGGTTCTCATCTGTTGAAGCATTCCTCGCCTGCCTGAAAAAATAGACCCAATCAGGCAGAATACCCAAAAGAGAGAGTTACGAGGAGCATCACGGGAGGGGGAAGATCTCCTGATCCACAAACCGCTGCCTGTTCCCCCCCGGATACCGGGACCCCCTGCGCAGAGACGGACTGGACCGGATCTTATGGCAGGAGGAGAATTGAAGGGTAATCAGGTCACCGGGAATGATTCTCCAATTCCCGGTTTCAGACCGGATACCGAGACCGTATAGGTTCTCCCGGTATGAAATATCCCCTCAAGCATCCCACTGATGGTCATCTGTCTCCCCTCCAACCGTTCACAGGCAGTCTCCCTGCACCAGGAGTCTGCGTTTTGATCGGAGCGGGATACCACCAGATTCAGGATCAGTTGGTCTCTGCCTCCTGTCCCCCCGGATCCAGAAAAAGAACTGACCGCACACTCCGTTCCGTCACACGGGTTCCAGAGGATCGTATCAGAACGGCGAAGAAACTCCACCATCTGCTCCTCACGGGTATACCCGTCCTGACCAATCCTGCCCTTCTTCATCAGGGAGATCTGTTCCACCTGATAGTCACCCAGATCAGCAAGGACAAAGGTAATGAACGAAGTATGTTCCGAGGTCTGAACAGGCACTCCAGACCCCGCAACCAGACCGTGCCCGGGTCCCGGGATAAGGAGTACCAGCACCAGAAAGATCGGTACGACGTTCATCGCTTCAGCCATCCGGTATTCATGGTACAGGGTACAGGGCAGAGTCAGATAAAGAACATCCGTCGTACCGGATGCCATGATGCACCGGTACCATTCAGGTCACAACCGTCTGGTTGGATATTCTCACTTCAG
>CAZSVH010000119.1:0-5616 GCA_964610235.1 uncultured Methanospirillum sp.
TCGTCAGCGAGTTCCTTCTCCTTCTGGCTCAGAGTCTCGATCTTCACCGCAATTCGTTCGCGCTTTCCGGTGAGAGTACGGATCTTCTCTTCGAACTCATCCACCTGTGCTGAGAGTTCGTTCCTGCGGACCTGGAGATCCTCGATATCACGTGAGTACCCCGAGAGCGTGGTTTCAGCCTCCCCGATCTCCCTCTCCTTCCCGGCGATGGACTCGTTCGCCTGGACCACCAGGGCATCATACCGCTGGTTCTGCTCCCTGATATGATCCATCTGCTGTTTCTGTTCGGCAATTGAACGCTCAATATACCCACGTTCATGCCGGGCCTCATTGATATCATTCTCCTTGTTATTCAGCCGCCGCTCAGTCTCTCTCACCTCCATCTCCCGCTGGTCCAGCTCGTCTATCAGTGCCGGGACGCCGGTTCCCTCAAGCCGGGAGGTGATCTCATCAATCCGGCCCTGAATATCAGCAATCTCACGGGATGCACCGGTGATCCGCTCTTCAAGTGCGGCAAGATCCTCAGGACCGACCGGCGAGGCGGCAATGACCCGGGCGATCTGTTCTTCCATATCATTGATCTCAGCCTCCATCCCCGAGCGTTTCCGGACCATGGCATCCGCCCCTGCACGTGCCCGCACCACCAGTTCCTCAAGTTCCATCCTGCGCCGCTGGACCTCATCCCGTTCGGCAGACGCAGTGGAGAGAGATTCGGTAAGGGCTGCCTCTTCCTCGCTGAGACGGGCTAGATCAGCATTCAGTTGCCGCAGTTCATCCTCAAATGAACTCCCGAACCCTCCGGCTTCCTTCCTGATGCTCCCACCGGTCATCACCCCGGTCTTTTCAAGGAGGGAACCGTCAAGGGTCACCATCCGGTATGATCCCAGCCGTTTCCTGGCATGTTCAAGCGTATCCACCACGACCGTACCCGCAAGCGCCACCCGGAACGCCGTATCAAACCGGGGATCATAATCAAGGAGATCGGTCGCGAATCCAATGACATCAGCACCACGGGGTGGTTCAGGGAGTGGCTTGGGCCTGAGGCGGTTCAGGGGAAGAAACGTGACCCTGCCCAGGTTCTGATCCTTCAGGAACCGGATCGCATCACTGGCGATCTGATCATCCTCAACCACCACAAAGTGAAGCCTTCCCCCCGCGGCGATGTTGAGGGCGGTTGCATACTCAGGCCGGCACCGGGCAAGACTCGCAATCGTGCCAAACACCCCGTCCATGGAGAGGACCGCCTCGATGGCTTTTCCGAACCTTCCCTGCGCCTGTTGCTGGGCTTCTTTCCGGTTGATATCCATCTTCAGATCGCGAATCTCCTTACGGAGTTTCTCCTGCGTATCACGACGTGAGTAGAGATCCGTGTCAAGCAGCCCCACACGCCGGTCATACTCACGCTTCTCAGCCTCCAGGGTCGCAGCATTCTCCCCTGATGCGGCCTCATCCTCTCTGGCTGCCATGAGGTCACGCTGGAGCAGGGCCACGCGGGATCTGAGACGATCCTCTTCAGCACTCCGCATCCGTGACCGTTCGATCATGATATCCTGCTCTCTGAGCAGGTCACTGCGGGCATCCCGCTTCACCCCCAGATCAGACCGCAGATGACGAAGCATCTCTTCATCCTGTTGACATTCAGCGGTCTTCTTCTCGATCTCCTTCTCAATCCGGGAGTACTCGGCTTTCACCGCGGAGAGGGTCATCGCCAGATTGGTCCGGTCTATCGTCAGGTCGCGGAATTCACCGTTCTTCGCTACAAGACGCTCTTCCTGGCGTTTCATCTCACCGTAGAGGGTCCCGAGCCGTTTTTCGTTCTCCTCCTTTTCACCGCAAATCCGATCGATGTCCCGCCTGAACCCTTCAATCGCAGCTTTCGCCTCGGCTATCCGGGAGATGAGAGCCATATACTCACTCCCGGTCTTGGCACCGATCTCCTGGTCTATCCCGGAAATATCCTTTTTGACAAAGTCGCGTTCATGGCTGGTCCAGGAGATGTCTGCTTCAACTGTACTTCGGGCCTTCTCCTCCTCGTGGATCGCATCCTGCAGGTTCGCCTGCTCGGCTACCCGGGCCGCCAGTCGTGCAGCAGAACGGCAGCTGGTCAGGTTCTTCAGGCGATCCTGCAGATTTTTGTACCTGAGTGCCTGCTCCCGCTGCTTCTCGAGCTGCTTCAGTCGTGATTCAAGTTCCTCAAGATGGGCATTCTGTTCCTGTATCTTCACCCGGACGCGTTCCAGCTCAGAGAGTGCAAGTGCCTTCTTGGCGTCGAACTCGGCAACCCCGGCGATCTCGTCGATGATCCGCCGGCGTTCCATATCACTCATCTCAATGATGCGGTTGATATCCCCCTGCATGACCACGTTGTACCCGTGGGGCACAATTCCCTGTTTCGCGAGGAAATCAAGCAGATCAGCCTGTCGACAGGGACGACCGTTGAGGTAGAGATAATTATAGTAGGTGCTCTCAGTCCGCTTGATCCGCCGCTTGATGACCGTCCCGTCCGAGAAGGTGAGTTCGACCTCAGCGGTATTCCGCCCCGAGTTCAGATTGATGAGATCAGTCAGACGCTCTGCGCGAAGAGACCGGGAGGAGGAGAGGGCAAGGACAAAAAGGATGCTGTCTATGATATTGCTCTTCCCGGAGCCGTTTGGTCCGGAGATGACGGTAAACCCGGGTAAAAACGGGATTCGGGTCTTTCTTCCGAAAGATTTGAAGTTATCAGTCTCGATATGAGTGATATGCAAGCCCGGGCACCGATCAGATGAACTGTTCTGGACTACTTCTGTTCAGGCTGCTCTTCATCATCGGCAATGATGAGATCCCCGCGGTTCCGGTCATTCCCTTCCCGTCCCCTCATCCGGGCATCACGGGCTGATGCAATGATGATATCCTCACCCCGTTCCCGGACCGGTGCCAGAGTACCATCCGGCTGCATCTTCAGCGTGACCTTCTCCCGGGGAGCCGGGGAACCCGTACCTGACACAGACGGGGAACCGGGTTCACCCTCTTCACCACGTGCCTTGTTCCGGGACGGAGCAGGGGGCGTGACTGCCTGAATGACCGGGGCAGGGCGCTGATCTTTCTTCAGTTTCATCACCACTGCCTTCATATCCAGCATCTCTTCAGTCAGTCCCTTGACCAGGGCTTCCATCTCGGCAGCCCGCCGTTCCAGTCGTTCAATCCGTTCCTCAGGTGAAGAACCGAAATAACCGTCATCACTCATACTTTTGTCCCTCCCGCGTTCGGCATTAGCCGAAAAACTGATGATGTACCAATATTAGCACAATTAATATATATTATCATGCATAACAGAACTGATTTCCGGGAGAATCCGGCACCGCAGCGGGAGCAGATGGGCGGGATGAACCCTCCCGACAGCAGCAGGGGAGGACCAGCTGAGGATCCGTCCCCCATCTCACGGTAATCCTCCTGATTCCACACGCAGATACCCATTTTCCCTGATCTCGAAACAATATTACCCTTTCAATGAGTATGTGTATGCACATGGCTTATCTGGAAAAGATCGATCCAGAAATCGCAGAGATCATCGAAAAGGAGACTGCCCGTCAGGTAAACGGGCTTGAACTCATTGCATCAGAGAACCTGGTCAGCAGGGGGGTTCTGGAAGCGATGGGATCTATCCTGACCAATAAATATGCTGAAGGATACCCGGGAAAGCGCTACTATGGTGGCTGCGAGTTCCATGACATGGCAGAAAACCTTGCCCGGGACCGGGTCTGTTCCCTCTTCGGAGCAGAGCATGCCAATGTCCAGGCTCATTCAGGTTCTCAGGCAAATATGGCGGTGTACTTCAGCACCCTCAAACCAGGGGACAAGATCCTCTCCATGAACCTCTCCCAGGGAGGTCACCTCTCCCATGGATCACCGGTGAACTTCTCAGGGATCATCTACCAGGTCAGCCAGTACGGGGTTGATCTGAAGACAGAGACCATGGACTACGGAGCCATCGCTGAGATGGCGAGGAAGATCAGACCGAAGATGATCGTCTGTGGAGCCAGTGCATACCCGCGTGAGATAGACTTCAAGGCATTTGCTGAGATCGCCGATGACGTCGATGCATACTGTATGGCAGACATCGCCCATATCGCAGGCCTGTGTGCAACCGGCCTCCATCCCTCCCCGGTCGGACTGACCACCTTCACCACCTCAACCACACACAAGACCCTCCGCGGGCCCCGTGGCGGATTCATCCTCTGCAACAAGGACTGGGCACAACCGATCGATAAAGCCGTCTTCCCCGGGATGCAGGGAGGCCCGCTCATGCATATCGTGGCTGCGAAAGCAGTCTGCTTCAAAGAGGCCTCAACCGCAGAGTTCAGAAAATATGCGGAACAGGTCGTAAAAAACTCCAGGGTTCTTGCAGAAACTCTCAAAGGACATGGAGTCAGGCTCGTATCAGGGGGAACCGACAATCACCTCTGCCTCCTCGACCTTACCAGCTTCGGACTCACCGGGCTTGAGGCAGAACAGGCACTCGGCCGGGCCGGGATAACCGTGAACAAGAACACGATCCCGAACGAGACCAAGAGCCCGTTCGTCACCAGCGGCCTGCGGGTCGGCACTCCTGCGGTAACCAGCCGGGGGATGAAAGAAGACGACATGAGACAGATCGGTGACTGGATCGCCGCAGTGATCCGGGACATCCATAACGAGCCGCTTCAGGTGAAGATCTCTGAAGAGATCAAGGCAATGGCAAGCCGGTTCCCCCTCTACCCGGACCTCGTATGATTCTTGACGGAAAAGGACTTGCCGGGCAACGGCTGGAACTGCTGAAGGAGGAGATTCGTGAGCGGGGAATCTCGCCGGTCCTCGCAACCGTCCTGGTGGGAGACGATCCGGCCTCTGCCATGTATGTCAGGATGAAGCACCGCGCCTGTGAACAGGTCGGGATTCAGTCGGTCAACGTCCAGCTCCCCAAAGAGGCCTCCACCCGGGATGTCCTTGACCGTCTGAAGATGCTGAATGAAGATCCTGAGATCGATGGCATCCTTGTTCAGCTCCCTCTTCCCCCCCAGATAGATACCCATCTGGTCATCGAATCGGTCGCTATCAGAAAGGATGTCGACGGATTTCATCCGGCACATATGGGACGTCTGGTGGGAGGACTTCCCGGCCTGCGACCCTGTACCCCGAAAGGGATCATGACCATCCTCGAGGAGTACCGGATCCCCACGCAGGGGGCCCATGCGGTTGTCATCGGGAGGAGTGTGGATGTGGGAAGACCGATTGCACTGCTGCTCGTCCTTGCAGACGCAACGGTCACCATTTGCCACAGCAGAACCGTGAATCTCCCCGGGATCACCCGGCAGGCAGACATCCTCGTGAGTGCAGCCGGAAAGGCGGGAATGGTCACCGCCGATATGGTGAAGCCAGGAGCAACTGTCATCGATGTCGGCACCAATCAGGTAAACGGCAGACTCTGTGGAGACGTCGATTATGAACCGGTCTCCCGGATTGCCGGGGCCATCACACCGGTTCCGGGTGGCGTCGGCCCGATGACCATCGCATCGCTGATGGAAAATACCCTGCAGGCAGCCCTCAGCAGATGCACCCCTGCCGAGTAAACAGGCTCCGTGCTGACGGAACCCGGCC
>CAZSVH010000120.1:0-5608 GCA_964610235.1 uncultured Methanospirillum sp.
TTATCCAGGAATCCCCGGACCTTCTTCTGGTCTTCTTCGGCCAGGCCGGAGAGGAGGGTTCTCATAAAGGAGAGGTGGCCGACTTTCAGGGTGAAGGTGACGCCGGCGGTCCGGAGGAGATCGTCGGCGACCATGATGATCTCGGCATCGGCCATCGCCGAGTCTGCCCCGATGAGTTCGACGCCGAACTGCCAGAACTGGCGGTATCTTCCCTTCTGCGGACGTTCATACCGGTAACAGTCAGCAAAGTAGCACCATTTCACCGGTTTTGTCAGGGACCGTCCCTCATTGACATACATCCTGAGCACCGGAGCGGTCAGTTCAGGTCTGAGGGCGAGAGAGCGGCCGCCCTTGTCCTCGAAGACGTACATCTCATCGATGATCCCTTCCCCTGACCTGATGACAAAGAGTTCGAGTTCCTCGAAACTGGGGGTCGAGACCTCCCGGTATCCCCAGGTCCGGGCCTTCGCCCGCATCCGTGCCTCAATCTCCCTTCGCTGCTCCATCTCTTCAGGGAGCATATCCCGTGTTCCGCGTGGTCTGCTTAGCATATTACCGCCTGTTATCCCGGCCGTCCGGAGTCTTTCCCAGCATTCGTTCGATCACCGGCTCGGTGGTAAATACCTTCTCTCTCTGCTCCTTTCCCTGCAGGTAGAGGCCGAGCATGACGAACCCGACCCCCAGGAGGTCGGCAGAGGGGAAGAGAAGGACCTCTCCGGCGCCTGCTGTAGCCAGGGCCGTATGAAACACCCCCCTGCGGGCTGCACTCCGGTACCCGGCAAGGCCGGTACGCAGGTGAATTCTGATATCACGCAACCAGAGAAAAAGACACCCTGCAGCTCCGAAGAGGGCGATATAGAAGAGATAACTCACCACTATGAACCTATTATGTAATCTTTGACTCATATCTTACTTGTTATATATGGAACCTGATGCAGGTCTGCGGGATATCCTTCAGCGGGTGAGCGCCGGGGATATGACTGCACAAGATGCAGAGAAGGAGATCTGCAGCCGGAGCGCCGGTCATGTCGGGTCGATCGCAACCCTGGATCTCGGCAGGCAGGCCCGGTGCGGGATCCCTGAGGTGATCCTCGCTGAGGGGAAGGACCCGGATCATCTCTCGGCGATCGCTGCCGAGTATGCCCGCCGGGCAGGCCGGTGTGTCATCACCCGCCTCGATCCCGGAAAGGCTGCCCGTCTCTCGGAGGAAGCCGCGAAGATCGGAATCGGCTGTGAGTACTCCCGGGAAGGGCAGGTGATGGTTCTTGCAGGGGGTCCCCTCCCGACCCGGACCCGGGGAGTGGTCGGGATCATCACCGCGGGGACCTCTGATATCCGGGTCGCCGAGGAGGCGCGGGTGATCGCGGAGGAGATGGGGTGTCTCGTCAGGACTGCGTTCGATGTCGGGGTAGCCGGTCTTCACCGCCTCTTTCCGGTGCTGACCGGGATGTCTGACTGTCATGCGTTTGTGGTGGCGGCAGGGAGGGAGGGGACGCTCCCTGCCGTGGTTGCCGGACTGGTGGACAAACCGGTGATCGGGGTCCCGGTCTCGACCGGGTACGGGTACATGGGGAAGGGTGAGGCCGCCCTTGCCTCCATGCTCCAGTCCTGTTCGGTTCTGACCGTGGTCAATATTGATGCCGGGTTTGTCGCCGGAGCGTTTGCTGCACGGATAGCCGTGTTATCAGCGGGAGCGTCGGAATGAGGCGTGCATTTTATATCGGACGGTTTCAGCCGTACCATAACGGACACCGGACCGTCATCGATCTCATTGCCAGCCATGCCGATGAGATCATCATCGGGATCGGCAGCGCGCAACTCAGTCATGATGGAGATAACCCGTTCACGGCAGGAGAACGGGTCCTGATGATCACGCGATCCCTGCAGTCCCTCACCAAGCCCTACTATGTCATCCCTATCGAGGATATCAGGCGCAATGCGCTCTGGGTCTCCCATATCACCTCGATGGTGCCCCCTTTTGAGATGATCTATACAAGCAATCCGCTGGTGATCAGACTCTTTTCTGAGGCCGGGATCCCGGTCTGTTCACCTGCCATGTTCGAGCGGGATTCCCACTCGGGGACCGGCATCAGGGAGAGGATGCGGACCGGGCAGCGGTGGGAACACCTGGTACCCCCGGAGGTGGTCGAGGTGATCACCGAGATAGACGGTGTATCCCGGATGCGGGATCTGAACCGTGATGACGGGGAACCGGTCTTTCGTGGAGGCGAGTAATGTTCAGACGACTTTCAGCATTTTTCAGACATTCCGGACAGGAAGAGGAGAAGACCGGGATTCCCCTGACAGGGCTTGCAGCATGGCTGGATCAGGAAGAAGCGTCGTGCCTCTCCCGCCGGTCCGGGCAGGTGACCCGGTCACGGGCTGCGATAGACCTGGCACGCGATGATGTCAGGAATCTTCTGCATGACTTCGATGCCGAGGAGACCGCTGAACCCCTTCATCCAAAGGTTGAGCAGGTGAACCGTCACAACCTCCCGCAGTTCAGGAGGAAGGTGGAGGCAGCCATCGCGACTGAATTTTCCGATGATGACGAGATCTACTACCGCCAGGTGGCAGAGATGATCGACGGGTGCTTTAAGGCATACCGGGGTCCGGGCCGGTATCTCCACCACCTCTATGCAGACGAGATCAAACTCTTCCGGCAGTCGATGGACCAGATCGGCAGGGAACTCAACCGGCTGACCGAGGTTATCAAGAAGTCCCGGACCCGGCTGGGGAAGATTGAGTCGGCCAGGGGAGCGCTAGACCGGTACACCCGGGCCCGGGATGAGGCAGATTCGGTCACTACCACCGTTTCTGATCTCAATCGTCGTTCAGATGAACTCCGTTCCAGGCATGCAGCGTTGCTCTCTGAGCATGAGGGCCTCTCCTGCACTCCCGGGATGGTGGAGTACTCTGCCCGCCTTGAAGCGCACCGGCAGGAGGGGCAGCGGGTCGAAGAGCTGCATGAGGCCCTGGACTCACATGTCAGGAATGCCCTGCCGATCTGGCGGAGGGTGCTGCGTATTGTCCAGGATGAACGTGACCGGGAGAAGGAGAAGCGTCTTGATGGTCTGATCCAGGTGGCCGTTCTGCAGAACTATGCTGATCCGCAGTTTCTCTCCCTGATAAGCTCCACCGCTGACCTGATCCTTGGGTATGTCGGTGACGGTGCGGTTCCGCTCAAGAATTCGTTTGAAAAGAGTCTCTTTACGAACCGGGAGATATACGAGGAGCAGATACGATCATCCTGGATGGCCTGGGAGGAGGCAGGGAAGCATCGGGATGCGGAAGAAGCCCTCCTTGCCGTGCATCCGGCTGCAGCGGATCTGGCTGCTTCTGATGCCCGGATTTGTGAGGTGGAGCGGGAGATCCGGGTGCTTGAAGAGGAGAGAGAGAGGAACCTGGGGATCCGTCATCATCTTGACCGGGAACTCAGGGAGTCATCCCGGGTCATTGCAGACGAGATCTCATCGCTCACCGACGGGACTGTCTCTGTCACCGGGTTGCCGGCCGGGGAGGGTGAGGAGGCATGAGCAGGCCACTCCGGACCCTTCTGGTGGAGGGAGGGCGTGTCTCCTGTCTGCCGGGGAAGAAGGAGGATCTGGATCACTGCCGGTTCTGCGCCCACTCGGTCAGGTTCAGGGTGAACGGAAAGGAGGTTCCGTCACCGGCCCGTGCCTTCTGCACGCTGAGCCGGAGCAGTGAAGAGGTGGATCTCTCCCGGGTCGAGGCGGTCATCTGTGATGATGCCGGAACAGAGGGATTTCGCAGCATCATGAATATCATCGGCTGAGCCGGCAGTACTGATCATCCCGGGGCCGGGCTGCCTGAGAAGATCTTCAGGATCTCGTCGATCCTGACATACTCCTCCACATGGTCCGCGAGGGCATCAAAGGGGTCTGCCATCTGATCCCCTCGTTCTTCTGGTCTGATTCCCTTCTTCTCATAGAGGAACGAGACGAGTGCATCAGCCGCCTCCGGGCAGGCGAAGAGGCCGTGAAGATACGTACCGATGAGCAGTCCGTCTTCTGATACCGCCCCCTCACCCAAAAATGCCCCGGCGATACCGGCATGGTCCGTCTCCCCCATGTGGATCTCGTACCCGCTGACCGTCCCGATCCGGGAGAGGATCGGTCCGATTCCTGATGATCTCCGTTCGACCCGGATGGTCGTCTTCTCATACCCGGTGAACCGGGTCTCCCCGGGAATGAGACCGATCCCCTCGTATTCCCCGGCTGCTGACTCAACACCGGAGTCGATTATCCGGGAACAGAGCATCTGGTACCCTCCGCAGATCCCGATCACCGGGACACCCCGGGCCCGGGCCTGCCGGATCATCTCCGCGGTTCCGGTCTGCTGCACCACCTCAAGATCCTCGACGGTATTTTTCGTCCCCGGGATGATGATGGCATCATACCGGTCAAGGGGCTCCCCCGGACTGACATAGGTGACCGATGCTGACTGTTCAAGCAGTTCAAAGTCGGTGAAGTTGGAGATCCGCGGGAGTCTGATGATCGCAATACTGACTGGTGCATCACTGCCTCTCTTCTCCTGCAGGGAGAGGGAGTCCTCTGAGGGGATGGCGATCCCGGTCGCCGGGATCACCCCGAGGACCGGCACCTGGCAGAGGTCGCTGATGATCGAGACCCCGTCATCAAAGAGCCGGAGATCCCCCCTGAACTTGTTGATGATGATCCCTTTCACCAGCGGCCTGATATCCTCAGGGAGGAGCATGATCGTCCCGTAGACCTGGGCAAACACCCCGCCGCGTTCGATGTCCGCGACGAGGAGGATGGGATACCCGAGTTCGCGGGCAAGCCTGATATTGGCGATATCCCGGTCATACAGGTTGACTTCAGCGGCTCCTCCGGCCCCCTCGATGACGAGATGGGTGTATCTCTCCTGGAGCGCACGGACCGCCTCCATGGCAACCGAGAGGAGGAACCCGGTCTCCTCGTAATAGGACGAGATTCTGACGTCCCGGTAGGGTCGCCCCATCAGGACGATCTGGGAGGTCTGGTCACCTTTTGGCTTGAGCAGGATGGGATTCATCTCTACCACGGGTTCAAGGCCTGCAGCGATCGCCTGCATCGCCTGGGCTATCCCGATCTCTCCCCCGTCCCGGGTCACATACGAGTTCAGGCTCATGTTCTGTGACTTGAACGGGGCATGGGAAATCCCCCGTCTGCGGAGGCTGCGGCAGAGTGCGGTGACCACGGTACTCTTCCCCACATGGGATGCGGTACCGAGGACCATGATGGACATGGCTCATAGGTTTGATGGTCTCGGTATAAACCTGCAACGTCTCTTCCGGCGTATCTTCAGAAAAAAAGCCGTGTACGGCATCGGGCAATAACAAGCATTTAATAACAAAACGGGAGATGGTATAAGTAATGAATGGTGGTATTTGCTCCATTTGCGGGCTACCAAAAGAACTGTGTATTTGTGAAGAAGTAGCAAAAGAGCAGCAACGTATCAACGTTAAGGTCAATAAGCGGCGTTACGGGAAAGAAGTCACGGTGATCGAGGGGCTCGATCCGACTGACATCGATCTTGAGGATCTCTCCAAGTTCATGAAG
Source organism: uncultured Methanospirillum sp. (assembly GCA_964610235.1). Taxonomy (GTDB): domain Archaea; phylum Halobacteriota; class Methanomicrobia; order Methanomicrobiales; family Methanospirillaceae; genus Methanospirillum. The sequence goes on from CAZSVH010000120.1 coordinate 5,583, forward strand.
GGTAAACTCGCCTGTGGAGGCACGGT
>CAZSVH010000121.1:0-3065 GCA_964610235.1 uncultured Methanospirillum sp.
GGTAGGCGGGGTATCTCTCCTTCTGGTCATGGATAATCCTGATATCTGACCGGTGTATCAGGCCTTCCTTCTCCATCCGCTCCAGCTGGCTGCTCCTGATGGTTCCGGCATCCGCTGCCCCTGACAATACCGCCATCACCACGGCATCATGGGTGGCAAGAAAGTCCAGGGACGCCAGATCCTCTTCTGGCCGGATCCCTTCGGTGAGCAGCACAGCCCACGCGGCATGCCATCCCCCCAGTGAGTTCGGATCCACTGCAGCGAACCGCTTTCCCCTGATATCACGGAGGCTGCTGATCTCATCGCGGTCTGCCCGGGTGATGATGACCCCGCCGAAGACGGCCTGGGGATCGGGATCTCCGGGGACCTGGAGGGTGGCGATCCGCTGGGCCAGTCCGAAGTACTCAAGGTAGGTATAGAGGGACGGGTTTGCCGCGATGAATGAGATATCATGACGCTTCACAGCGGTCGGGGTCGCATTGAAATCCAGCGGTATGATCACGAACCTGGCCGGAGCAAGGGTCCGGTTCAGATATGCCACGGTCGGGTCCCACTCCTCGTGGGCGATCGCCTCGCCACGGTTGGCAAGGACTCCGATGCGAATCACTTCCCCGGGGTGCACCGGGCCGGCCGGGCCTTCAGGCAGGACTCGATCATCCGGACCGGGTATTCCCTCCCCTAAAACCACGGCCACAACTAATCCCGTGGCAGACCAGAGGATAAGGAGCCCGGCAAGGATGAACCATCCGGTGAGTGCGGTCCGTACTTCGCGGGCTCTTCTCCTGCCCCTCCTCCGGGTCTGGCTGGTCTGCATCCGGGAATCCTCCTCTCTTCTGACCTCTCCCCCATCCTCTCCACGGGATGGGAGATACGGGGGGGTCTCGTTCGTTTATGAGAGTGGTGCCGGGTAGTATAAATATCTCCGCATCGCCGCTTGTTTCCTCCTTTCCACCAGTATTTCCGGCTTGTGGCAGGGTCGGGAAATGCGAAGACTTAACCCGTGTGCCGGTGAATACCCTTGAATATGACAGACGCGATGACTCCTGCAGAGCAGGATCTCCTGAATGCCGGCATGCCCTGGACCCTGACCCTGGTCTGGGGGATCCTTGCCGTGATCTTCGGGCTCCTGCTCATTGCAACTCCGGTTGAGACCCTCTTCACCCTCATCCTCTTCATGGGCGTATACTGGTTTGTCGGCGGTATCTTCACCCTTGTCAGTCTGATGAGCGATCGGATCGGGATGGGGTGGAGGATATGCATGGGGGTGATCAGCATCCTTGCCGGTCTCGTGATCATGATCTATCCGCTGTACAGTTCCTTCCTCGTGGTCGAGATGCTGGTCCTCTTCATCGGGATCTGGGCTCTGGTCATCGGAGGCGTTAAGCTCTTCGAAGCAGTGCAACACAAGGATGCAGGAACCGGTGTTCTTGGTGTCCTGAGTATTCTCTTTGGTCTCCTCCTCCTGGGCGCTCCCATGGCTGCCGCTCTCTCCCTCTCCCTCGTTGTCGGATTCTTCGCCCTGATAGGGGGATTCACTGCCATATTCCTCGCTTTTCAGCTGAGGAGTGCCGGATCCGCAACCTGAACGTTCTCTTTTTTGCACATCACGGGATTTTTTCTCCCTCCTCCTGCTGCAGAGCATGGTCCCCTGCATGCCGGGTGTGGGAAAGGATAAGGTACTTATAGTTCAGGACTCATGTTTCAATAGATGGTGCAGGTGAAATCTCTCCTGCAGGACCGTTGTACTATTCAGCGGGCATGCAGCTGATATCTCCTGCCGGAATCGGGCAGCCGGTCCCGGGGAGGTCCCGGGCCTGACCAGACCTTCCCGGGTGTTGTGGATGATGCATGGAACCGGATAGCACTGTAATACCGGGTCAGGAACCCATGAAGAAGAGTCCCCGTCGGATTCTCATAGTAGACGACCAGTATGAGAACCGGTACATGCTCCAGTCACTCCTCGAGGGGAACGGGTTTGTCACGACCACTGCGGCGAACGGTCTCGATGCCCTGAAGATCGTCAAGACAGAACCGGTTGATGCGATCATCTCTGATATCCTGATGCCGGTGATGGACGGGTTCAAACTCTGCCGGACGGTGAAGGAGGATCCCCATCTTGCACATATTCCGTTTATTTTTAATACCGCATCCTATACTGAGACGAGGGATCGTCATTTCGGCCTCTCCATCGGGGCGGATGAGTATATCACCAAGCCGATAGATCCCGGGGATCTGCTCTCGATCATCCGGGAGGTCCTCTCCCGGTCCGGACTCAGACCGGCAGATCAGCAGGTTCCCGAACATCGTGACCAGCTCTCTTTTTACACTTCATACTCCTACATCGTCGAGAATAAACTCAATATCAAGGTAGCCGAACTGGACCGGCAGCGGGAAGCCTTTCAGCTGAGCGAGAAGAAGTACCAGCAGTTCCTGCAGAACCTCCAGGGGATCGGGTACCTCTTGGAGTCCGGGACGGAGCAGCCCCTCGTCTTTGAAGGCCAGGTGGCTGAGATCACCGGGTATCCTGCCGACGAGTTTCGGAAGGGATCGCTCCATTGGCCTGACATGATTCACCCCCATGATCGTGACCGGTACCTGCAGGATCGGGAGAAGATCAGATCAGAACCCGGCGCAACCATCTCGATGGAGTACCGGATCCTCCATGCAGACGGGAGTGTGAGATGGGTGCATGAGATCGCATCACATCTCACCCTGGAAGAACCGGAGACCCCCCTGATCCAGGGTGCCATCTATGATAATACCCGTCAGAAAGAGGCTGATGAGAAGATCCGGAGATCAGAGGTGCATTACCGGGTGCTCTTTGAGACGATGGCCGAGGGGGTGATCTATCGTGACGGCCTTGGGAGAATCGTTGATTATAACCCGGCCGCCGGGAGGATCACCGGGATCTCCCGGGATGAACTGGCATCAGGAGCGCCTGGTGATGCGGATCATCCATACCTCAACGAGGATTCTGAGCCGATCGCGGAGGAGGATCTCCCCCACATGGTTGCCCTCCGGACCGGCAGGGAATCCACCCGCCTGATGGGGATCTATAATCGCCA
>CAZSVH010000121.1:3075-5580 GCA_964610235.1 uncultured Methanospirillum sp.
GGACTCCCGGTATCACTGGATCATGTCCCATGCCTCCCCGCTCTATCATGAGGGGGAGGATCAGCCATACCAGGTGCTCTCCACCTTTGAGGATATCACCCGTGAGGAGGAGGCACGTCACTGTCTCAGACAGGAGGAGAAGAAGTACCGTAACCTGGTGGAGAACATCTCTGATGCCCTCTTCTCCCTCACTCCTGAGGGGATGGTCACCTATGTCAGCCCGGCTGTCCGGGCGATGACCGGGTATGATCCCTCGTTCTTCACCGGTTCCCATTTTTTCACCTTTGTCCATCCGGATGAGCAGGAGAAGGCCGGATCATGGTTCACTGCTCTCCTGGCCGGTGATAGCTCCCCGATAGAACTGCGGGCAGTCATCGGGGAGAACGTGTTCCGGCAAATCAGAGTCCGGGCAAGCGTCCTGGAAGAGAATGGGACGGTGGTCCTGATCTCGGGGATCGCCACCGATGTCACCACCTGGAAGGAGGCAGAGGCCCTGCGTGAGGAGCATACCCGGGAGATGGAGAGTCTCCTTTCGCTCCACCAGATGAGTGACGAGGGCGAGGAGGAGATCCTTGAATTCGCCCTCACCGCAGCTCTCCGGATCAGCGGGAGTGCTACCGGGTTCATGACCTTCTTCCCCCACGATAATCGTGGGCAGATCTCCCTGATGATCCCCCCGGGCAGCATGCAGGGATACCTGGATCATCTGCCTGCAGAGGATCAGGGTGACGGATATCAGGGTCTCCCGGCATCCCGTCTCATCTCCGGGATTCCGGTGATCGTGAACGGGGAGGACCCGGGTTCACCAGGTGGTGCCCGGGTCTTTTCGCGGCTGATGGAGATACCGGTCCGTGATGGAAACTCGGTCGTGGGGATGATTGCCGTGGCAAACCGGCAGGATGAGTATACCCGGACTCATGCCGATGATCTCATCACCCTCGGCAATGCCCTCTGGGAGATCATCAGCAGGAAACGGGCTGATCAGGAGATCCAAAAAGCTATCGCTCAGATATCGGAGAATATGGAACAGATGGCGACATTGAATGATACGATCAGAAACCCGCTCTCGGTCATCGCTGCGATATCAGAGATGGTCAGTCCTGCATACTCACAGGATCTGATTGAAGCGGTCCATGCCATCAATGCCATGGTAACGCTCCTCGACAAGGGGTGGGTCCAGTCTGAAAAAGTGCGAAATTTCCTGATTAAACATTACCGGTTCTCAGAGCAGGACTTCTCCAGCAATCCCCCGGCCGGGTAGATCCCTGGCACGGGAGCGGTGGATACGGGCGGATCCATGGGGGTCTTCCTGACCGGCATCTCCCTGGACCCGGCTCTGATTGCATGCGACAGGGTGGTTGAGATGAGTACGGAACACGAAGATGAGTGTCAGAGCCTGAAGCAGCGGGTTGCTGAACTGGAGTTGATCGCTGACCGGCTCCGGGGGGAGAAGGAGCGGGCGGTCGAGTCAGACCGGTTAAAATCTGCGTTCATCGCCACCATGTCGCATGAACTCAGAACGCCGCTCAACTCGATCATCGGGTTTACCGGGATCCTCCTCCAGAAGATATCAGGTCCGCTCACCCGTGAACAGGAGAAGCAGCTGAACCTGGTCCAGCACAGTTCCCGGCACCTGCTCGCCCTGATCAATGATATTCTGGATTTCTCCAAGATCGAGGCGGGAGAACTGCGGATCTCCTTTGATCCGGTGAATCTTCATCAGGTGGTGGAGGCTGCTGTCCGGGTTGTCCAGCCGCTTGCCAGCCAGAAAGGGCTCTCGATCAGGACTGACCTCGCCACCGGTCCGATTATCATCAGCGGGGATCAACGGCGTATCGAGCAGATCGTCATGCACCTTCTGAGTAATGCAGTCAAGTTTACCGAGACCGGGATGGTGACCGTGACCACCCGGGTCGCCGGGGGGGAAGTCCGGCTCTCGGTCCGGGATACCGGTGTCGGGATCAGCCAGGCAGAGATACCCACCCTTTTTGAACCGTTCATCCAGGTGGACACCGGGAAATCGCGCAGGACAGAGGGAACCGGCCTGGGGCTCTCCATCAGCAGGCGGCTCGTGGAACTCCATGGTGGTTCCCTGACCGTAACCAGCACCCCGGGAGCGGGAAGTGAATTCGTGGTAATGCTCCCTGCCAGTGCAGGGGATTCCCCTGATCCCGGAACGACGCGGTGATCCCTGCCTGCCCATCCAGATCTCTGGTCCGGGTCGGCATGCGATATTTTTCCCCCTCAGAGGGGACGATCTGAAAAAAAGGGTTAGTTCTTCCGGGAGGCCATCTCGATATCTTCCTGCTTGAGGGTCTTGCGTCCGGCGTGAGCTGCAAGTTTCCCTGCTTCCCGGGTGAGTTCTCCGATGTAGGCCTCGGTCATCCTGACCAGCATCTCTGCTGCGTCACTCCCCACTCTCTCTGCCCCGTTGGCCTTTGCTATCCTGGTCACTGCTGCAATTTGTAAGTCTGCCATAATATACCGTATATAAAATATTCGGAT
>CAZSVH010000122.1:0-5578 GCA_964610235.1 uncultured Methanospirillum sp.
CCGGTACCCCTCAGCAAATGCCTCCTTCAACCGGGGGATATCAGGAGCCGTGCTCTCCAGAACCTGGAAGAGTACATGGATATCCACCCCCCGTGCCTCCAGTTCGGTCGAAGAGAATCCGAGCCCGAAATCGATGAGGACACACCGGTCATTCCGGACGATCATATTGCAGGTCGTCAGGTCACCATGAATGATCCCCGCGCAGTGCAGCCGCCCGACTGTCCGGCCGGCATCCCGAAGGAGATCCGGACTGAGCCGGTCACGGAGTCTGGGTCCGGTAACCCGTTCCATGATGATCGCATCACCGGTAATATCAGCAATGACCGGGGTCGGTACCCCGGACCGGCGTGACTCAGATATCAGCCGTGCCTCTGCCCGGGTCCGTTCATGAATCAGCCGGTGATCGAGATCAGGGTGACGGTACGTCTTCCGGACCCGGCGTTTCACCACCCGGTCAGGGCAGATACTGACGACGGCTTCCGCCCCCCGGGCCGTCTCTCCGGCCATTCCATCAGCAGCCATGCCCCTTCCGGGCACCTCTCTCCGCCAGGAGACCGGAACCTGATCAGCCCTGAATGACGGATTGACCCGTGATTGGGCAACCGGCAGGATATCACCCTGACCGAGCATGAGACGACCGGTATAGGCGATCATCGCCCCGTTATCGCCAAGGTACTGCATCTCAGGAACGGCAAACGATGCCCCCCGTTCCCGGCACATCGTCCTGAGCATCTCCTGCAACCGATGGTTTGCCCCGACACCACCGACCAGAATCACCTCATCCTTCCCGGTCTGTGCCAGTGCCCGTTCGGTCACCTCGACACACATCGCAAACGCCGTCTCCTGCAGGCTGTAGCAGACATCTTCCAGGGGGGCTGCCGAATCACGGGCCGCACTCACGAGCCCTGAGAAGGCGAGATCCATCCCCTTCACCGTATAGGGGAGGGGAATATACGAGCCGGTTCGTGCCAGGCTCTCGATCTGCGGTCCCCCGGGATGAGGAAGACCCTTGCTCCGGGCAAACTTGTCAATAGCGTTTCCGATCCCGATATCGAGTGTCTCACCGAAGATCCGGTACCGGTGGTTCAGGTACCCGAGCACCTGGGTATTGGCCCCGCTGGCATAGAGGACAATCGGATCCTCAAGCCCGGATGCGAACCTGCCAATCTCCACATGGGCAACACAGTGATTCACCCCGATGAGGGGCACCTTCAGGGCCAGGGCAAGTGCCCGTGCGGCAGTCGCAACGATCCGCAGGCACGGACCGAGTCCGGGTCCCTGGGAGAAGGCAATCGCCACCGGGAGGGGTCCGGATGAGAGAATGTCACCAACAAGACCCGCAATCTCTGCCGCATGGTGCTGGGCCGCCTCCCGGGGATGGATACCACCCTGAACCGGCCGGTACGGATCAGATTTGAGGGAGATCAGATCGTCATCAAAAAGAGCAGCGCTGAGGTTCCAGGCAGTCCCCTCGATCCCCAGCACCGGTCCTGACGCATGCATCAGGAGTTACTTCTTCATTTCAGTATATCCGCACTTGCCGCAGCTTGTACGGTCTTTGTGCTCGCCCATGAAGACCCCGGGTCCGCAGCGCGGACAGTACCGGCGTGACGGGGTTGCAGTCGTTCCACTTACGGTGAAATATGCAGAGCGTTTCACTGCTGCCTTCTCTTTCTTGCCTTTCGCTGCCATCTATTCCACCTTCCTTACGATGCCTCCGCAGCGTCCTCAGACGGCGCATCCCGGGCACCGAATACCTCATCCGCAACTCCTCCACGGGTCATGAGGTAATCGTGCTCCAGCCGTTCCAGGTCTTCCCTGCTCTGGTAGACCCGGGCAGAGCCCTTCAGAACAGAGAGTCCGAAACGTGACTTCATCGAGTCGAGAACCACCTGTTCCCGTCCTGCGTTCACGGATGCAGCCAGTTTGGCGTGCACCATCTTCCGTGACGGGGTGGCACCGGTGTAGGTGATGGTGAACTCAAGTTCCCTGCGGGATAAGAGTTCATTCTGTTTATCAGAAGTGATTGATATCTCCATAGAGATCCTCTATAGGTGGGACCCCATCAGATATATACCTGAAGTGTCAGGCCTGAGACGGAATCTCTTCAAATCTGCCGAGGAGATCTGCGGCCTTTTCACGGGTTCCGGGAGAGATCTCAAGGACCACCACCCCCTCACCCGGCTGACCATACAGGATAAGCGAGCGATCAGGTGCCACCAGCGCCAGGGGGAGGACGGCAAGATCCTCCTCACCCTCCACCTGGATCACCGTCCGGCGATCAGAGACGGCCCTGCGTGCTGCCGCAGTCAGTTCAGGCGTGATGCATCCCGGAGGATTGACAACCCGGATCAGGAGATAGTCAGTAACGTCGACCCCGGTATGGGGTCGTCTCATCGTCTGTCCGTCGATGATGGCAACATCAGGGAAATACCCTGCCCTGAGCAGATGATCGGTGACCACGTCACCGACACTGAAAAAAACAGCCCCGTCAAGCAGGGGGAGAACCGGATCCAGGGAGGGATAGAGAATCCCGAACGGACGCCGGAACAGGTGACGCTGAGTCTCCGGCAGGACAAGCATCAGCGGACCTTAAGGGCATATCTCCCAGGAAGGGTGATATTCATTCGTTTGGCAACCTCGCTGTTTTCCGGATCGATGATGACCAGATACCCGGTCCAGTCAGTGGTGAGATTGTTTGTCCCGCAGATGGAGCAGTTGGTCCCCTCCACCACCCGGTGACAATCCCGGCATACAGATAACTGTTTCTTCTTGGTAGCAGCCATCAGGCAGCCCCCTTCTCCTTCTCCTTCTGTTCGTTCTTCATCTCTTCATCGAGCCAGGTGAGGCTGCCCAGCCCGGCCTGCCGCATCGTGAGACCGATCTTGCTCTCACGTGGTTCGCGTTCACTCAGGGAGAGCGTGACCACCCGGGCCCTGACCACATCCCCGACCCCGATATGACGGTTTGAATCCTGGCAGATGAGCTGGGAATTCTTCTCATCATAACTGATGTACTCATCAGAGATCTGGCTGACGTGGAGCATGGCATCGATCGGACCAAGGCTGATAAATGCACCGAAACTCGTCGTCTCGACCACAATCCCTTCGATGATCTCCTGGAGGGTAAGCCTGATGACCATCCCTTCAAAATCAACGTCATAAAAGACAGCACCGTCACCGGGGATCATCTCTCCTTCTCCGATCCGGGTTACCCGGGTGACGGCAATGAAGATCCCGATCTCCTTATCGATACTCCCTTCGAGCTGCTCCTGCAGCACATCCAGGACAACGGTCTCAAGATCCTCACCGAGCCGGTTCGGGGGAACCCTGACCTTATCCACCATCTTCAGCCTGTAATACATATCCTATCTCCTGATGATCTCGAGTTTCTGCCTCCCTTTCAGGGAGATCACTTCCAAACCTTCTTCAAGCAGACGGTTTCTCAACGCCCGGTCATTCGTGACGACCCGGCACCGTTCTTCACGGGCATAGGAGAGGATCTGGTCATCCACCGGCCCTTCCCTGCCCTCCATCGGCACAATCTCACATTGCTGCGCGAACCGGAGTCCAAGTCTCGCAGCCGCACCATCATTCCCTTTCCCACGTGCAAGCCCTTCAAGTTCGCGGATCACCACGTCAGGAACCCCGGGACGGTGAACGCCCGCCAGCCACCTGAGTTCACTGAGGAGATCGATCCTGAACTGGGATGACATGAGAAAGGCATTCGTATCGATCAGAGTCGTCACTCGATCAGCGTTCCCATCCCGATCAGACGCCATCGCCCTCCGACCTGTCTGCTGATTGCGATTGGTGCTCCCAAAGCCGCACAGACCGGACGCTTGAGCATAACCTCGGCAGCATCCTTCTTGGTGCTGGTCACGATCCCGACGGTCACCGCCGTTCCCACCGAGAGCATGAGAGGTTCACGTGACTTGAGAGGCTCAATATCCAGTTCACTGTTCGCGCCGACTACCCGCTCCATCAGTTTGACAGAGAACCACATCTTGTCCCAGACCGGGGGGAGTTTACCGACATGCCCGAGGACCTGGCCCGAGAGCATGTCACTCTTCGTGATTGCGGGATCCAGTTTGGTCCCGATCGCCAGCAGGCCGCCAGGAGTGGCAGTATGCACTTTCTTGTGCCCTTTGTGGATCTCAGTGACCTTGGTGATGATCGGATCCCAGCGGATCTTATTCTCCACCTGGCTCTGGATACCGGGACGAATCTCTACCTCGTCCCCGTCATTGATGATCCCGTGGATCAGTGATCCGCCGACCACACCGCCCTTTACATCCTTCCAGCTGCATCCTGGTTTGTTGACATCGAAGGACCGGGCGATGAGCATGATCGGATCCGCTTCCGGGTTCCGGGATGGTTCAGGGATGGTCTCATCGAGAGCCTGAAGCAGTGCCCAGATATTGATATCCTTCTGGGCTGATACCGGGATGATCGGGGCGTTCTCCGCGATCGTTCCCTTCACGAATGCCTTTATCTCCTCGTAATTTCTGACGGCATCTTTCTGGGTGACCACATCGATCTTATTCTGGATGATCACGATCCGCTTGATCCCCACCAGTTCCAGTGCCATCAGATGTTCCTTGGTCTGGGGCTGCGGACAATGTTCAGAGGCTGAAATAACGAGCATGGCCCCGTCCATCAGGGCTGAACCCGAGAGCATGGTGGCCATCAGGGTCTCATGACCCGGCGCATCGACAAACGAAACCGCGCGGACCGCTTCGGTATCTCCCCCGCAGCGGGGGCACTGCGGAAGTGTGGTAAACCCTTCAGGTCCCGGACATTTCGTACATTTATAAAAGACAGCGTCTGCATATCCGAGCCGGATGGAGATTCCCCGTTTCATCTCCTCACTATGCCGGTCGGTCCAGACACCCGTAAGAGCATTGACGAGCGTCGTCTTCCCATGATCAACATGGCCGACAACGCCGATATTTGTGCTCGGTATTACATCTTCAGGCACCAGTTATCAAACCTCCTTACCTATTTGAACACATTGATACTTATACGTGAGCATGAAAAATCGCCCGCATTCAGGGGTTTTTCACCCCCGGGCGGGCCGGAAAACAGGGGGGTTATCCTGCACCGTTACAGGCACTATCCAGGTTGGGTATCTCGGTAAACCCGGAATCCTGGGGAAGGCGGCGTTCTGCTGCCACCTGTTTCAGATCATCCTCGCGGTTCTGATGATGAGAAGCCTTCTCGCCCGCTGCTGCCGGCACCAGAAGATCAGTCCGGTACAGCATCCCGGTACTGTCGAGTTCGGCAAAGGCAAACCCGCCCCGCTCCTCTATCCTGACGATCTTCCCGACCGTTCCGGTCCGGGGATACCGGACCGGCAGCCCGACTTCGACTGTCGCATCCATGGAGTAACCTTCGCTGTACGCTGCTTAATACCTTCCCTGTTCACGGGAGCCGGGCACCCTGCTGGATCTGCTCCTCGGTGACGCTGACCTCTTCCCCGGTCTGGACAATCCGGTACTGTCCGGTGGTGGTCACGTCACCCACAGTCGCCTCAGTCGGATACGGAACGGTGAAGGTCCCGTTTACACTCTCCTGCC
>CAZSVH010000123.1:0-5563 GCA_964610235.1 uncultured Methanospirillum sp.
CAGCGTGCCTCCTTTGGAATCCAGAAGATGTTCTCCGACCTGTACTCATCCGGATCCTCAATCACCCCGTACCGGACTTCAGGTTCAGCGATATACCAGGAGCTCTTCGGATCCGAGTATGCCTGCTCAAGCGAGGAGTGCTTCTCTTCAAATGCATCAGAGAGATATTTCAGAAAAATGAGACCAAGGACGACATGCTTGTACTCAGCCGCATCCATATTGTTGCGGAGTTTATCAGCCGCTGCCCAGAGGGTTGTTTCAAACCCAAGAGTTGCTGCGGTTGTTTCCTTTGTCTTTTTCGCACGGGCCATATTCAGAGACCAGAGGGTTGCTTCAAATCCGAGGTTTGCAGCCGTTGATTCTTGTGACTTCTTCGCACTGGCCATGATGCTGGAAGAGAGGGTTTCTCCCAATGCTCGATATAAGTTGTTACATTATGGCGTGTTGCATCCGATCCCATGGCATGCCGGGCAGCATCTGCAAACCGGGAGAATAGGGAGGGCGTTAAAAAACTCCATATCCGGGGCGCTTCAAACGGAGCAGATCCCTTCATTCCCGGATGCATCCCGGAGATCCAGTCCTCATGCATAGACGGTCAGAAATATTTGGAGGAGAGATCCCGGCCAGTCATTTTTTGAGCGTTCACCGGAACCGGACTCTTTGAAGACGCAACCCCGCCCGGTACCGCTCCTCCCCTGGTGGGGGATGAGGCCGTTCCATACCGGTTCAGGCTGCGACCCGTGAAGATATTCAAAGAGCCTGTTGAGATCAAACCCCTCATCCCTGAACTCTCTATGTGACCAGCAAGACGATCTGGTCCGGGCATTTTCGCCAGGCGATGCGGCAGATCCCGCAGGAGGATTACCGGACGATCATCTCTGCCGGCAAATCCATCAGAGTTCTCACCAGTCTCCCCCGGGATACCCCCCCGTTCCCGGTTCTTCCGGTATCCATCCCTTCGGAACCCCCCCCGTAACGGTTCCGATCCCCATATCCCTGATCAGGGATCAGATCCCTGTATGGGTCGTCTCCTCCTGCCCGTCCTCTGCCTTGTTCTGATCACGGGAGCCCTCGGGCTCGCGGGCCAGCATTTTTCTGCCCTGCCCGGGAGCGGGATGCTCTGTGGGTACGGTGAGGAGGTCGGGCCGGTATCCCTGGAGTATCGTCATGGAGAGATCCCGGAGCGGGTGAACCGGTCGCTCATCGCGGCAGAAACCAGCCTGGATGAGATCGCAGCCATCCCGGATGATCAGCGGACGTTCGGGAATACCCTTGCCCGGTATGATGATCTCCTGAGCCGGTTTGATGCGGAGACCGCGGTCTTTTCGCTTCTGAGTGAGGTCTCTTTGGATCCGGTGATCGGCGGGGAGGCCCGGGATGCAGCCGGGCTCCGTGCCTTGTTCCTCCAGACCCTCTATCTGCGTCAGGATATCGCTGAAGCCCTCGCGACCCCCCGCCCCCCTGATGCCGCAGGTGTGAGACTGAAGGAGAGCGTATCCCGGGATTTTCAGTGGGCATTCCTGGAGCCTGAGACCCGGAACCGGATCACGGACACGGCAACGCTCCTCTCCGCCCGGGAGGCGGAGTACCGCATGGCTGCGGCGAATGGTTCTGCCCTTGCCAGCCTGCAGATCCTCGGTGATATCCTCGCTCTCAGGCAGGAGGTCGCTGCCGGCCTCGGGTACCCGTCGTATGCTGCACTCCAGGCATCACTCTCCGGATTCCCGGCGAACGTCTCTGGCATCAGGGAGATCCTCAGCACCTCTTCAGCATCAGCCAGCAGGTCATCACGCCAGGAGGCAGCAGCGCTCCAAGAGAAGGGACGTGGGGAGGATCCCGCTGCCACGACCGTCCTGACCGGCGGAGCGCCCGGCATCTCCCTCTCCTGCCCCGATATCCCCTGCTCTTCCTCCCTGGATGAGGCGGCAGCCGCGACCAACCGGTACCTCTCGTCCCTGCTTGGTATCCGGATCACCTGCGTATCGTCCGGGGGTGCGCCAGGGCCGGCATATTCGCTCTTCCTCATCCGTGAGCACGGGAGCAGGGCCCCTCTCGCCTGGTTCTTCCTCATCCGGCGGCAGTCCCCGGCCGGGAGTGGTATATCAGGGGAGACCTGGTATCTCAGACCCGGACGGACCATCAACGGCCATCATACTCCTGCGGTATCGGCCATCGTCATCACCACCCCGTCCACGGGGCCAGGGCAGGGATCCCCCATGACCCGGGAGGATCTTGCGATCCTCTTCCACGAGTACGGGCACATGCTCAGGCACAGCCTCTCCCTGAACCCGTATGGGATCCTCTCAGGCGGGTCCCGCGAAGAGACCGGGTACAATGAGGTCTTCTCAACCTTTTTTGAGAGACTCTCCCGGGAACCTGGGGTCATCAGCCTCCTCTGCACGGGAGCGGAGAGCCGGTATGACGGGAACGCCAGCCTCTCATCCTGCACTGATATCGATCGCCGGGAGCGGGATCGGTTCCTGTATGATGTCACTCTCTCCCTCCTTGACCTCTCCCTTCATGAGGGAGCATCCGGGGAGGGGATCTCCCCTGACTTCTCCCGACAGTACACACTGGTCTACACGAACCTGACCGGGTACACCGATCCCTCTGGGGGCGCCCCTCTCCTGACCAGCCCGGGATTCCTCGGATCCGGGAATGCAGGAATATACTGGCATTATGTCATCGGGCAGATCCATGCCGGATCCCTCCTCTCCCGGTTCAGGGCTGACGGCCTGCTGAATCAGAGCTCCGGAATCGCGTTCAGGCAGGAGGTACTCGCCCGGTCCGGTCTGCAGGATCCCGGTCAGCTGATCCCATCCTTTACCCGGACCAGACCTGAATCCTCCCATTCCTGGTCCCTGGCCGGACAGATCTGAGTATCATCTGCCTATCGGCGACCATGGTAATTCATAAACTCCCTGGATTTTTCACATCTGATATCATATTTTCAAAAATCATTTCATAAAGTATAATTAATTATAAATTCGTTGTACTAAATGCGCTACTCTGAAGGATTCCATTGCTATCATCAGACGTGAACTGCGTGCATGGAGCAGAAAGGAGAGATGGGGAGAAGATGAGTAAACTGGTACGATATCTGGTAATGGGTCTGTTTCTGTTTCTGGTGCCGGCATCTGCCCTGGCAGCGGATGATCTGGCATATGATCTCGGTTCCCGGGCCGCCACGGTCGGGATGGATCTGCTCAACGTTGAATCCGGGAGTGACCAGGTCCTCGCCCTGACGAATGCCGGTCATGCCCGGATCGCCGGGGAGACGACCCAGCGGGCACTCTCGGGCGTGACCGATGTGAGCGGGCTGCGGCAGGGGGACGGAAACCTCCTCGTGGTGAACCGTCCGGATTACCGGCCATTATGGTTCTTCTTTTATAACAAGGAGACTGGTATGGCGGTGTACATGGAACCGGATCCTGAATTCATTGAAAAAAACGTCACCGAACGAAGGACCCTCCCGGCAGACAAGGCCTTCTCCCAGGTCTCGCTGATGGTCGTCAGCCTGGATGCGATGCTTGCCAGTCCTGATGATGCCGGCACGATCTTTGCCCGGAAGAAGTTCGGGGGGAATGAGTTCTCTCTCATCGGCCTCTCCAATGTCTGGGCAGCAGGTGCCCCCTTCGACTTCATGCAGGCAGCCGCCTTCCATGATCATCTCTGCCCGGGCGTCACCTCCGGGTATATGATCACCCGGTACGTGGAGAAGGTGCTCCCTGTCACCAACCGGACCGCTGAGACCTATGTGGATATCGGGTCACCGAACTGGTGCAAGGAAGACGCATTCCAGATGATCTGGGATGCAACCCCGGGCAAGAACAGCATGGTTGTCATGGCTCTCAGCCCTGAGGACGAGGCAGCCCTGAAGGAGAAGTACGGCACCCGGCCAGCAGGGATCATCATCCGGTGGAACGATGCGGCACAGAGGGGAACCGGGGTTGCCCTTGGATTTGACTTTGACAAGGTGAGCGAAGAACTCGGCCTGGTGAATTATACCGGTCCGTCCTGGGCTCCGAAGCTGGTGCAGGACATCGGGATGATGCCATACCTGGAGCATCCTGAATCGGTCATTACCACCCTGAAAGAGTTCAGTGTGGACGAAGAGATCATGACGAGCCTGAAGACCGCAGGGAACAACCCCTACCGGGTCCTCGGGATGCTGTGAGGCCCTGAACGAAAAATACAGAGGAGAAGAGAAGATGAGATGTATTCCGCAGATTACTCTGCTGATTATTGCCCTGATGGCGCTCTGCGCCGTGCCGGCATGTATTGCTGACGAGATGTCCGGTGCTGAAAGGACCATCACTGACGGATACGGACGAACAGTCACCATCCCTGCAGATCCACAGGACGTGCTCTGCTCAGGGTCCGGCTGCCTGCGGTACCTGACCTACCTGGGAGGACAGGACCTGGCCGCAGGGGTGGACAGTATCGAGAAAGAGGAGCAGACAATGGATGCCCGCGGGTATGCCCACCTGAACCCCGGATTCAAGGATCTCCCGCTCTTTGGTGAGTTCAGGGGGAAGGACGATCCTGAGAAGATCATTGCCATCGGACCTGACCTGATCTTCAAGACCGGGACTGCCGGGACTGGATCGGTTGCATCAACCAGTGCTGCAGAAGGAGATGCACTGGCTCAGAAGACCGGCCTTCCGGTGGTGATGTTCCCGTACGGATCCCTCAGGGATGCACAGGAGCAGGCTGAGATGTTCAGTTCACTTCGGCAGATGGGGGATATCATCGGGAGACGGGACCGGGCTGATGAACTGATCGCCTATATCGAGGCGACGATCGCTGACCTGGAGCGCAGGACGGCAGATATCCCTGAGTCAGAGCAGAAGACCGCGTATGTCGGGGGCGTCAGCTATGCCGGTGCCCATGGGATCATCTCCACCGAACCGGCATATCCGCCCGTCCTCTGGACCAATATCAGGAACGTTGCCGGAAAGATGGGAACCCAGCATGCTGACGTTGCCAGGGAAGCCATCGTTGACTGGGATCCCGATCTCCTCTTCATGGACATCGGGACCATTCAGAACGAGAACGAGGGCGGGATCGGCGAACTGAAGACCGACCCGGCACTGGCAGAGCTCACGGCAGTGAAGGAAGGCACCGTCTACGGGGTACTCCCGTACAACTTCTACAGCACCAATTATGAGAACGTCCTGGCAGATGCCTACTTCATCGGAAAGACCGCCTATCCTGACCGGTTTGCTGACATTGATCCCCGGGAGAAGGCTGATGAGATCATGACGACCTTCCTTGGCGCATCACCCCTATCAGAGATCAATGCCCAGTACAACAACCTCGGACTGGCGAGACTGCAGATCTGAATCACCCATGATTCACTCCCCGTTTTTGTTCAGGAGGGGTTCGTATCCACTTCTCTGACGGGCATGCTCCTGCGGATTACCTCCGGTATGTCAGGGGAAAAATTTTCGTCATCATAGCTGGCATCATCCTGGTCGTTCTCCTGCTGATCCTCTCGATTTCAGTCGGAGCCGTATCCATCCCGCCGCTGGATGTTCTCTTCACCCTGCTGGGACAGCCG
>CAZSVH010000124.1:0-5511 GCA_964610235.1 uncultured Methanospirillum sp.
ATTACAAACGAGAGGGTATACTGGTATGATGAGACGAGCATGTATGGGAACAATCCTGCTGATTTCAGCCCTGCTTCTTATGTGCAGCGCTGTTTCCGCAGAGAAAGTCACAGAATTTACCGGAGCAGAACATGCCGGTGACCGCCTGTTAATCGGAACCACCACCAGCCTTGATGCAACCGGTGCCCTCGACGAACTCTCCAAGAAGTTTGAAGAAGAGAACGGGATCAGTGTTCAGTGGGTCGCGGTCGGAACCGGCCAGGCGATCAAGTACGGAGAGAACGGTGACGTTGACCTCGTCATGGTCCATGACCGTGTCGCAGAGGATGCCTTCATCGATGCCGGATACGGCCTTGACCGCCGTGTCTTCGGATCCAACTACTTCCTCGTGGCAGGCCCTGAGTCCGACCCGGCACAGATCACCGGTAAGACCGCATCCGAAGCATTCAAGACCATTGCAGAAGCAGCACCCGGCAATGACAAGATCTTCTTCGTCTCCCGTGGCGATGCATCAGGAACCCACTCCCGGGAGAAACTCCTCTGGAAGGCTGCCGGCTATGACTATGCCGAAGTGAACTCAACACCCTGGTATATCGATGCCGCCGCCGGCATGGGACAGACCCTGAACATGGCAAACGAGAAGGACGCATACCTGCTGAGTGACTCTGCAACCTGGAACACCATGCAGGCAAACCTGAGCCTGGTCCCATATGTCACGGACGGCAGCGATCTCCTCAACGTCTACGCAGTCATCAGGATCAACCCTGAACAGTTCCCTGATGTTGCCATTAACGAGGATGCCGCAAAGAAGTGGACCAACTTCATGATCAGCGACGAGACCCAGCAGTTCTTCGCTGACTTCGGAACCGAGAAGTACGGCAAACCCCTCTTCGTCCCGGCAAAGGGTGACGCAGCCACCCTGAACGTGACCGAAGAAGAGATCTCAGCCCCGGTAGCGTAATACTGCCGGCAGATCCTCTTTTTTTATGAATGACCTGATCTCTGCAATATATACTGCTTTTCACCTCTTAACCACCCTTAACCCGGATGTCATTGACATCACCACCCGGACCCTTGAGATCACCTTCACCTCGGTCCTGATCAGCACCCTGATCGCCCTTCCCCTCGGGACCGTCATCAACTTCAGTGAGTTCAGGGGAAAAAAGACCCTCATCAGCCTGATCCAGACCCTGTATGCCCTTCCTACGGTCATCGTTGGTCTGGTATGCTACATGCTCCTCTCCCGGACCGGCCCGCTTGGATTCCTCGGGCTCCTCTTCACCCCGGGAGGGATGATATTCGGACAGACCCTCCTCATCATCCCGATCATGACCGGCCTGACCATCGGCGCCCTCCAGGGAATCAATCCGACCCTCACCGACACCATCCGGTCCCTCGGAGCGACCCGGAGCCAGTTCCTCACCAGTCACCTGCGAGAGGCACGGTTTGTGATCATGGCCGCGGTCGTCATCGGGTTCTCCCGGGCCATATCCGAGGTCGGGGCAGCGATCATGATCGGAGGAAACATCAAAGGGCATACCCGCGTGCTCACCACCGCGATATCCCTGCAGACCTCCATGGGTAACTTTGAACTCTCACTCGCCCTCGGCATCATCCTCCTCGGTATCGCCCTGATCATCAACATGATCATGGGGTACCTCCAGCAGCGGTGACCCATGATCAGACTCAATAATGTATCAAAACGGTTCGGAGACACCCGGGTACTTGAACGAGTAACCGCAGACATACCCGCAGGGAAGATCTTCACCATCATCGGGCCTTCAGGACAGGGGAAGACCACCCTGCTCCGCCTCATCAACCTCCTCGACACCCCGTCAGAGGGGACCATTCTCTTTGACGGCATCTCGCTCCACGAGCCGGGACAGGACCTGACTGCCGTGCGCAGGCGGATGGGGATGGTCTTTCAGACACCCATCTCGTTTCGTGACACGGTCTATGCAAATATTGCCATGGGTCTGCGGTACCGGGGAGTCCATCGTGATGAGATCACCCGCCAGGTGACCCGGAAACTCGAAGAGATCGGCCTCTCAGGATATGAAGACCGGATGGCAGGAACCCTCTCAGGGGGAGAGATGCAGCGGGTCTCCCTGGCACGGGTGATGATCACCACCCCGGATCTTCTCCTCCTGGATGAGCCGACCGCCAATCTTGACCCGGTATCAACCGCAAAGATCGAGGAGCTCATCAGGTATTATAACCGGGAGGGGGGAACGACGGTGATCATGTCCTCCCATGACCTCTTCCAGGGCCAGCGGCTGGCCGACCAGATTGCAGTCATGATGGGCGGGAGATTCATCCAGACCGGGGATACCATCGATGTCTTCTCCCGGCCCTGTTCAGCTGAAGTGGCCCGGTTCATCGGGATCAGGAACATTCTCTCCGGGGAGATCACGCATGTTGCAGACGGGATCGCATCCATCAGGGTGGACGGGACCACCATTCACGGGCTCACCAGTATCCCGGCCGGGAAGGTATCCCTCGCCATCAGGCCCGAGGATATCACCCTCTATCCCGGGTCTGACGGAAAGATGAGCGCAAGAAACGTCCTTTCAGGCAGGATCGATACGATAACGCCATACGGAATCATCAGCCACGTCATGGTCAGGTCAGGAGAGATCTCACTCGCCGTTCAGGTCACCTGGCAGGCCGTCCGGGATCTCGACCTCTCCTCCGGCCGGGAGGTCACCATCTCGTTTAAGGCACCATCGGTCCATGTAATGCCCTATGAAGAGCATGCCGGCTGCCTCCGCTGATCCGGGTATCCTGCAGGTTCGCGCCGGGGATATCGCCGGATCTGTCGGGAACTTCGGGACCATCATCCCGCTCTTCTGTGCCCTCTCCCTCACCTGCGGGATCCCGCTCCCACAGATGCTCCTCCTCTGCGGGATCTGGTACATCCTGACCGGAGTAATCTACCAGATCCCAATCCCGGTAGAGCCGCTCAAAGCCGTAGCCGCCATCGCCATCGCCGGGCATCTCTCCCGGGATCTGATCACCGCTGCCGGGATCATCACCGGTATCCTCTTCCTCGCCCTGGGATGCAGCAGAGGAATGGGATGGGTACGGGACCGGATTCCAGGAGCAGTCATCAGGGGGATACAGGCAGGTCTGGGACTCATCCTCCTCCGAACCGCTCTCCTCGAGTTCGGGATGGCAGATCCGGTATTCTTTTTGGGAGGGCTCCTCTGTATCGGGCTCTTCCTCCTCATCCGGCATTGGAGAGAAATTCCGGATCTCTCGGCCCTCCTCATCCTGACCGGCGGAATGATCATCGCGATCACCACCACCGGGGTGCCGGAGATCATGATCCCTTCACTCCCTCCCCTCATCCTCCCATCCGGTCATGACTACCTGACCGCTGCCATCGACCTGGTGATCCCCCAGATCCCCCTCACGTTGGCAAATGCCATTCTTGCCACCTCCCTCCTCGCCACCGAACTCTATCACCGGCCGGTCTCCCCTGACCGGCTGAGTCTCTCAATAGGGGTAATGAGCCTCTCATCCTCCCTGCTCGGGGGTTTTCCGATGTGCCACGGGGCAGGAGGGGTGGCCGCCCATCACCGGTTCGGTGCCCGTGGTCCGGCATCATTGTTCATCGGCGGCCTCATCCTCATCGCCGGGGGAGTCCTCTTCACGGACCCGGCCACCATCACCGCCATTCCCCAGGGACTCTTCGGCTCCCTCCTCCTGGTGGTAGCCGCTGAGCTGATCCTGCACGGGGCACGGACAGATGCTCCGCTGGTGACCGGACTGATGGCCGTCATCGCCATACCCGCCGGGATGGCAGCAGCATTCGTTGCCGGACTCATGCTGGCTACCGTCACTTCGCGGAAAAAATACCGGCAGAAGGGAGATGAAACCGCCGGGATACCCGGGAAAAAAGAGTAGGATATATTTTTACCGGGCCCAGATGATGGAACCCGGGTTCTCCCCGGCGATGGCCCGGGTGATCATCCCGGGTTTGTGTCCGTTCACGATATGGACGCAGGGAAGATTGCGTGATTCGAGCATGAGTTCAACGAGTTTGCGCTCGAGGACCAGGTCTTCAAGGTTCATCTCAATCAGTTCACTGGCATTGATCTCGGGGATCAGCTCTGCATCCGGGTACACGAGCGGGTTTTGGTCATACAGCCCGTCCACATTCTTCGCCAGGATGCACCGTTTGGCACCCAGCACCTCGGCAGCAAGGAACGCCCCGGTGTCAGTCCGGTGCGGAGGAATGCCCCCGACAGACCGCTCAGACGGGTGCGCATACAGACCATACGGAGGGGTGCCATGGGTGACGGGAAGTGCCCCCATCCCCAGGAGCGTCGGGATCTCCAGGAGATCCGTCGTATGGATCAGTTTCGCCCTCCAGGGGGCGAGGAGGGTCGCCATCATCAGTGCATTCTGTTCTGATATCTTGCTCGTCAGTTCTGCGAGCACTCCGGTGGGCATTCCGAGATCGAGCCCGATATCCATGATATGCCTCACCCGAACCCCTCCACCGGTGACCAGGAGGAGCTGGTTCTCCCGGGAGAGCCCGCCCAGTTCCTGGACAAGGGGGAGAACCACATCACGCCCGAAGTCGATGATCCCGTGACCACCGATCTTGATAACATTCAGTTCTGGGAGGATCTTCACCAGGGAACGCTCTTTATACCGGTCAAAGAGTCTCCTCCTGACCAGCGTCTCCCCCTGGAGCTTGTTCTGTATCTCATGTCGTTCATGCATAGGCTATCAGATTCCCGTGAAAAATATGAAGGCTGATACTATCTGTTTGAACCATCAGGTATATCCGGATTCCCCCGTATCACCCGGTGAGTGCATAACAACCCGTTGCCTCATAAACGGGGTGATACCCGGTCCATTGATCTCCGGACAGGGGAGATGCGGGACAGGAGCAGACGCCAGAATTGTCCCCCCTGAACCGGCTCCTGACAGGAAAAGAAGGTACGAAAACCGTTTTCCGGAACGCATGTATATCGATGCGCCCAATATGGTCTCAGGTATGGCAGCCCTTTCGATAGAGATCCTCTTTGCAGCGGCAGTAAAACTCTTTCTTATTGAAGAGCAGGCAATAACCCTGAGCTTCACCTCCGGGGGGATCAGGATCCGGTTCCCGACCACCAGGCGTCTGGCCGAGTATCTCGAGGTTCCACACTACTACATTCTCCCCTATTTTGCTATGATGGAGGAGCAGGAACTGGTCACCCGTGCCGAGAGAGTCGGCATCCTCACCACGGCTGCCGGGTCTGAACGGATACTCACCATCATGAAGAATGAGTACCCTGAGGAGAGCGGGGCACTCCTGGGTAAGGAGATCTTTTCCGCCCTCTGCCGGAACCAGGAAACCCGGTAGGCCGGATACGATCTCCCGGGGTTATTCCCTGCCGAAGAAATTCATGATGCTGGCCGTTTCCAGGATATGACCCTCCATGGCAGCATCAATCTGATTCCGGTCCGGGATAGACGGGGAGATGCGGGTATCCAGTGCATACAGGGTGAAGA
>CAZSVH010000125.1:0-5415 GCA_964610235.1 uncultured Methanospirillum sp.
GGTGACCGTCGTCGCGAATGTCACCCCCACTCCGGCCGCCACCATCATCCCGGTCGAGGTGAAGGATGCCGACCCGCTCAAACCACCGGCCGCCGACTTCACCGCAAGTCCCCTGGTCGGTGATCCCCCCCTGACCGTCACCTTCCGTGACCTCAGCTACGGCAAGGTCGACTCCTGGCTCTGGAGTTTTGGTGACGGGTCCACCTCCACCCTCCCAAACCCGGTCCATACCTACTTTGTCCCCGGGAGTTACACGGTGAGCCTCCTGGTGACGAATGCCTACGGGTCCAACCGCAAGACGACCGAGAACTTCATCCTCATCGGCTCACCCCCGATAGCGAACTTCCTGGCTGAACCCGTCGAGGGGCAGGCACCCCTCTCGGTCCAGTTCACGGATCTCTCGACCGGCAGCCCGAAAGCATATGAATGGTCCTTCAGTGACGGAACCCGGTCCACCGAGAAGAACCCGGTCCACATCTTCCAGTATGGCGGAACCTACAACGTGACCCTGACGGTCACCAACTCGTACGGGACCAACAAGTACACGCCTGAGATCGGGATCACCGCGACCCCGCCGACCCTGCATGATGTCTACCTCACCGACAGCCAGACCGGACACCTCAACCCGGGCGGGTTTATCAGACTCCGGGTCACCGACCCGGTCAGCTCGATGAAGATCTCAGGAAAGATCATCGAGTTTGAACCCGGTGACATCATCCAGATCATCTACAACGAGGGTTCCTCTGACGGGACGATCTCCTCTGACAAGAACCAGTTCGTCGCCTTCTCATTCGGTGATATCACTCTGGTCCGGAACGAGGAGATCCTCGCCCGGGGGCCGGTCAATGACTTCAGGATCGGCGGGTATGACAGCTTCTCCTCCACCCTGAACATGACGATGCCTGCCGGCGACCAGTTCTCCCGGCTCTACATCGACTCAGAGGAGTACAAATATGCGCAATCTCCCCGGATCAGCTTCACCGGAATCGGCCCGGACTCATTCCAGCAGTTCTTCTACCAGAAGTCCAACCGGGCCATGAGTTTCCGCGGGGGCGTATCCTCGTATCAGTTCTCCTGAAAATCCCCTCTCTTTTCTCCTCCGCTGATATCCTCCGGTCTCTCCCGGGAAGAGCTATTCATGCCAGCAGACCAGATAGATGATCAGGTGAATCTTCCATGAATCCCTCCCATCCGTCTCTCATCCTGCTCCTCACCCTCTGCGTCATCTCCGGCCTCCTGCACCCGGGATCGGCAGCACCTGCCGGGCAGAGCCCTGATATCCTCTACTCAACAGACTTTTCAGCCGAATCGGACTGGAGTACCAACAGCAATGACCGGTTCTTCCCTGATAACGGGACCGGACGGTATCATTACCTGATCGAAGGAGGGACCGGGAGTTCTGCCTCTGTTCCCCTCCCGTCCACCGTCTCCGGCCCGTTCATCCTTGAGTTTGACGTCATCCCCGTGAGGACCGATGAAGGAAGCACCTTCAGGTTCGGTATCGGTACTGAGAAGCGGGACAGCCAGCGGGGCCCCCTCCTTATGGCTGAGCTCGCGAACAAGAAAGGGGGACGCCTCTTCTACCTCAAGACCGTCTCCCGGGAGAATGTCCTGAACCTCGTCGGTTCGAGCCCCTCAGCCGGGAGTATCGGTTCCACGGTCAGGTTCGAGGATGAACACCAGTACCATGTCAGGCTCACCTACTATGCGGCAGACAACCGGGCCAGCATCACCGTGCAGGAGCACGGTCTCCCCGGGACGCTCTTCACCACCATCGCCCCGATATCGGGCAGGATGGGGGACCTGACGCATCTCTTCCTCACCTCCCTGGGTGACGGGGTCCCCGGCCCCCAGGCTGAGGGATACATCGATAATGTCACCCTGACCATCCCCCGGACCCAGGCCGCCGTCAACCCGACCCCTGAACCTACCCCGGGTCCGGAAGAGATCCCTCCGATGGTCACCCCGGTCACCCCCACCGAGAACGCTGACCAGGAAGATACCGGGGCGGGTGAGGCACAGGTGACGCCTCCCCGGACGAAACCCTCCTTCCCCTCCCCGCCGACCCGGACCCCTGCCCCGAAGTCCGGAGGTTCTCCCCTCCTCCTCCTCGCGGCACTGGGAGGCGTTCTCCTTCTTACGCAGGGGAGGAGATAAGAATGGATGAACACATCGTCGAGGCGGTCGGCAGGACCCGGGTCACCATCCGGAACGGTGAGGTTGTCAGTGTTGAAGCACCGGTGATATCCCGGTGTCCGCTCGCCAGGAGGTTTGCATTCCCGGTCGATGAGATAACCCCTGATGCGGTCCGGGAGAATGTGAACAACCGGATACGCAGCTTCGGGATGTGCACCCCAGACCGGGAACTCAGTTCAACCGATGACTTTGTCGGGTTCGGGGCATCCGAACTTGCCGGCACCGGTCTCTCAGCCGGCATCATCGACGCGGCGGTCATCGCCTGTGACGGGGCAGGAACCGTCGTCGTCACCGCCCCGGAGATGGTCCAGGGCATCGGGGGCAGGATGTCCGGCCTCGTGAAGACCTCCCCGCTGCAGGCCGTGATATCCGGGATCACTACCCGGGGCGGGATCGTGGCAGACCCGGATCAGGCATCCCTGGACCCGGTCGCCGGGGTGACAGCCGCCCGCAGGGCCGGCTACACCCGGCTCCTCGTCACCGTGGGATCGGCGGACGATGCCGAGGCGGTCCGGGCCGGTGACCCGGACTCCCTCATCATCGTCGTCCATACCACCGGGATGACCGCCGCTGATGCTTCCCGCGTGGCTGCCGTGGCCGATATCGTCACCGCCTGCGCTTCAGGACATGTCCGGGACGTATGCGGGAAGAAAGCCCTCATGCAGGCCGGCACCACCGTTCCGGTCTTCATCATGACCTGTCGCGGAAAAGAGCTGCTCATCGCCCGGATCGCGGTCCTGCCTCATCCTCTCCTCGTCACCCACGCTGCTCTTCCGGCACCGGGGGAGAAGCGTCCGGATCCCCTGGTCTGATCCTCCGGTCCCTTTCCTCGGCATCCTCACTCCTCTCTTTCTTCCGCTTCACCAGGAAGAGCCGGTTTGACTCTTCCCGCTCGTTCTCATCCCTTATCCGTGATATCCGCCCTTCTATCTCTTCAAGGTCAGGAATGACCTGAAACTCCAGTGCCTTCACCCGGCGGCTGACCCGTTCCATCTCGGCAAGGAGGGTGGTGAGGCATGCAACATTCCCCGCATACCTGATGATCACCTCGAGGAGTTCGCCGTATGTGTCTGCGAGATCATCGATGACCAGGGTGGTCCCCAGCAGCCCGTACCCCCGCCCGGTGAGATCGGCCCGGACATCTCTCCCGGTGATCTCCGGAACCGTCACTCCCAGGATCCTCCGGCTGGAGGTTTCAATCCCCGGCCTCACCTCGACCGAGTACGCCGCGACCGTCATCCCGGCGGTCCCTTCGATCATGTAGGCTGCGGCGATCACGTTCCGGGTCCGGGCATACCGGCTCATGAGGAGATCATGGCCGGCTCTCACCTCTGCCGCGAGCCGGATGATCTCCAGCATCAGCCCGTCCCGTTTCATCCCCAGGATCCGGTGGGCCTTCCTGGCAAGCCTGAGCCGGTGGCGCAGGGTGAATAAACCGGCACGGGTCGGCCTGATGTCCTGTGTATGTCTCATGCCTCCCCCCTATATCACGAGGTACTTCCTGATCTCCGCGGCATCAAGGCCGAACTCCTTCCCCCTCGCGATCGCCCGGAGGTTCATGACCTCATACCGCTTATGCTCCAGGTAGGTGAGGATCGCAAGAACCGAGAAGGGGTGCCGTCGTGATATCTGTTCCAGCCGGTGGAGTCTCATCCGGGTGACCGCCATCACCATGGTTGCGAGCGGCGTCTGCCGGTCTGCCCACCGGTCCCAGATCAGAGCGGCCGCGTCTGATTCACAGATCGATTCATCGCACCTGAGATCCCGTACCGCGGCAAGGAGGACCGGCATGATCCCTGCCTCCTCCATCGCTTCAATAAACTCTTCACGCTCCTCAATCCGGTAAACCCTCTGGAAAAATCCGGGGTCAAGTGTACCTCCCGGAACCATGAACTCCCTGATATCCGATTCCCTGCTCCCGGCCCGAAGCCTGAAGAGATTCCTGATATTGAGGATATCAATCTCCACCCTGATGTAGGGGAGCAGGGCGTCGCCCCCCCGGATCCCTGACCTGGCATCACGGTACAGTTCGGTATAGTATGAGGTGTACAGGGCGTTCTCCACCCGGGCAAACACACCCCGGTGGTATCCGCCACTGCAGAATCCGGCGAGAACCGGGTGAAACTCCCATCCCTGCAGACTCTCAACGACCTCACAGGTCGTTCTGAGAGAGAGGAGTGCCTCAATCCGTTCAGGCGAGAGACCCCCGGCCGGGATGATGACCCCCCTGACCTGTTCATCGGGAATACCGAACTCCCTGCTCCGCAGCACGAGCATCACGTTCCAGATATCCCATCGGGCCAGGTACCGGCTGGTGAGTTCGTGAAGGGAACCCGGGGCAATCGCGATGATCCCCCGGTAGGTCCGGGCGAGATTGGTCGTCAGGGCAGCCTCAATGAGTTCGATCCCGGATCGGGATCCTGCCAGCTCATTCACCTCTGACTGGTACTCGGTCTCCCCGATGAACCGGGTTATCTGGCTGAGGTTCATATTCAGGAGCCGCATGTACTGTTCAGGTCTGATGAGCCGTGCCTTCCTGACCGTAAGCCGGGTACATATGTAGATGTAAGCCGTCGGGGTGACC
This sequence comes from uncultured Methanospirillum sp., assembly GCA_964610235.1. GTDB lineage: Archaea > Halobacteriota > Methanomicrobia > Methanomicrobiales > Methanospirillaceae > Methanospirillum. Next base: position 4,781 of record CAZSVH010000125.1, read on the forward strand.
ACAAACCGGTGCAGGTTTTCCCTCCCTGGCAGGCGGCATCCGGCCGCTCCTGCATCCTGCTCTGATGATTGACCTGCCTTCCATAAAAGCCCGCGGCCGGGATCAGAACCCTCATCCGGATGCAGGGTGATACTCATGCAGTTCGTATGACTGCTGCCTGCCGCTGTGCCTATCTCACCCACCGGGGCTATGTACGGACGGGTAACGAGGACAGTATCCTGGTTGGCGGCCGGGTGATCGCCGGTGAATCCATGGATCGCTCCGGTCTGATGACGATCCCCTCCGTCCCCTCCCTCTTTGCGGTCGCCGACGGGGTGGGTGGTTCGGTTCACGGCGAGGTGGCGAGCCGGTCTGTGATGGAGTCCCTTGCCGCCGGGACCGTCCCCCAAAGACCGGAGGAGGCGGTTGCGATGATCGGCAGGGCCGGAGAAGACCTTGATGCGATGGTCCGGCGGGATGCCCGGCTCTCCGGCATGGGGACCACCGTCTCCGGACTCGTCCTCCTCGGGGATCAGGTGCTCATCTTCAACTGCGGAGACTCCCGGGTCTACCGGATCACCGGGGGATCAGCGACCCGTCTCTCCCATGATCACTCGGTCGTCCAGGAACTATGTGATCAGGGGATCATCACTCCC
>CAZSVH010000126.1:0-5414 GCA_964610235.1 uncultured Methanospirillum sp.
ATGTGACGTTCTCTCCTATTCCTACTATCAGCGTCGCCCCTGCTCCGGTTGCTCCCAATGTGACGTTTTCCCCAATTCCTACGATCAGCGTCGCCCCTGCTCCGGGAGCTCCGAACGTTACGTTCCCTGATCTTCCGGACTGGATGGTAAACTGGATATTAGATAAAATTGACTGATATCTGAAGGCAATCCGGATATCCCCGTTTTTTATCAGACGCATTGGACCGGTACAGATAGCGATTCGACTGTTGATTCCTGCACCTGTTCTGTCTGCTATCATCTGATCTCCGGCATGGGCAATGATGGAATCTGATCATTCCGTCCTCTCATGGGAATGGGTATCCTGTATCCGGAGGATATCCTGGGGTGGTGAGACCTGGGATTATCCCGGTACCTGCAGCTCTCTGTCAGGTTCGCATTCAGATGGCTTTCCCTGCGTTCTCTCCGGCAGGAGGCGGATTCTCACATCACCCTGGGAGAATCTTCACTGATCTGGATCACCCTTTCACTCGGTGAGGAGGTACAGGATCACCGTTTCTCCCGGGACTCCCCATCCATCACCGAATACTGCTTCCCTTCGCACTTCCTGGTGGGTATCCATCTGGGCCAGGATCAGGGGTGGTCCTCCTCTGCATCCTCTCCTTGCTCTGTGATATCACCATTCCCCGGGAAGCCGGTATCATTATCGCTCCCCCCGCCCGATACTTCCCTGAGTCACATGCATCATACCGCTCCTCCCCCTCTTCCCGGAGATGAATCTGATTCCTCCGGTATCCTGCCTTTCTCCCCTGATTCTCCTAGCTCCCTTGCCGCTGCCGTCGATCGCCTGCTGACATCCCTCGGGGAGCAGGTCCTCCTCCTTGGTCTCGGGGAGCCGATGCATGGCGGGGAGGAGTTCCTCATGCTCAGAAACCGGCTCTTCCGGTACCTCGTGGAGCAGCATGGGTTCCGGGCGATTGCTATCGAGAGCAGTTACCCCCGGGGACTCCTTGTGAATGCATTCATCTCCGGGAAAGGCCCGGATACGTATGAGGATCTGGAGGAGGCGGGATTCAGCCACGGGTTTGGGAGCCTGGAGGCGAACCGGGAGCTCGCTTTGTGGATGCGGGAGTATAACCGGGATACCGCCGGTCCGCTCCCGCTCCGGTTCTATGGCTGCGATAGTCCGACTGAGATGATGCAGACCGGGAGTCCGCGTCAGGTACTCGGGGTGGCGATCCGGTATCTCACGGATCTGGATCCCGGAACCGGTCATGCATACCGGGACCGTATCACTCCGCTCCTGGGTGATGATGCGGTATGGGAGTGCCCTGAGGCGATGATGGACCCGTCCCTGTCAGCAGGCTCCTCTCCTGCTGCCCGGGAGCTCAGGATCGAAGTGGAGGATCTCATCACTGACCTCCGCCGGTGCGGACCCGGGATGGTCGCCGCCGCAGGCCCGGACCGGTATGCAGAGGCGCTCCATGCTGCCCGGATGGCACGGGATCTCCTCACCTACCATGCCCTGGTATCCCGGCCTTCCCCTGACCGGATATCACGGCTCCTCGGCCTGCGTGATATGATGATGGCAGATACCCTCTCCTCCATCGTCTCCCGGGAACGGGACCGTGGCCGGGTACTGGTATTTGCCCACAATGGTCATCTGAAGTGCGGGAGTATGACCTGGAATCTCGCGGGGACAGAGCAGCGATGGCTGGCTGCCGGGGCCCATCTCCGGCACCGGCTCGGCCGGGGGTACGCAGTGATCGGGGCCGGTGCCGGGGTTTCTGCGGATATGGGGATCGGGGATCCGGAACCGGGCACGATTGAGGCCGCACTGACGACACTCCCCGGGCCGGTCCGGTTTGTCCCGGCCGGCCTGGAAGCGGAATACCCGCATACCCGGATCAGGTCCGGGAGCCGGAGGAACCCGACCTATTTCCCCCTCACGCCTGAGAGTTTCACCGAGTTCGACTGGCTCATGGTCGCGGACTCAGTCCACTCCTCCCGGGGAGGGCCTCCCCTCCCGTGACGGGACCGGGCTGGCGGGATTCATCCGGGAATACGGTTCCTGGGAGGACTCCCCTGGCAGTGGTGTCCATGAGATACGCACCGCTGCTCCCCTGATACTGGGCAGATCTCCGCTGCTCCCCAACTGATGGTCGCCTCTTCTGCCAGGGTCGGCACCGGTAGAGAACCTTTATCCTCATAAACCGACTAATCAGTCTAGACCAACCAGTCAGTAACCACCTGCCAGAAGGGATATCATGCAGTACCGGACCGTACCAAAGAACGGGGATTCCTTGTCTGCCCTGGGATTCGGGGCGATGCGGCTTCCGACAAAGAGGGGCCGAATCGATGAGGAAGAGACGAAGCGGCTCATCCGCCAGGCTATTGATCAGGGAGTGAATTATATCGATACCGCGATGACCTACCATGGCGGGGAGAGCGAGAAGGTCCTTGGCCGGATCCTGGGAGACGGGTACCGGGAACGGGTTCACCTGGCGACGAAGCTCCCCCCCTGGCAGGTCAGTACGCGGGAGGATATGGATTCGCTCCTTGCCGTCCAGCTGAAGCGGCTGCAGACGGATCAGATCGACTACTACCTTCTCCACTCCCTCAATGCCAATACCTGGAAGCGGCTCCGGGAGCTCGGGGTGCTTGCCTTCCTAGACGCTGCCTTGGAATCCGGGCTGATCCGCAATGCCGGGTTCTCGTTTCACGGAGACCGGAAGACGTTCAAAGAGATCATCGATGCCTATGACTGGACCTTCTGTCAGATCCAGTACAATCTCCTGGACGAGGAGAACCAGGCCGGAAGGGAGGGGCTGGAGTATGCGGCTTCCCGTGATATCGCGGTGATAGTGATGGAGCCGCTCAGGGGCGGGGTGCTTGCCGGGAACCTTCCCAAGGAGGTCCGGCATCTCTATGAGCAGTCCGGGTCGGGGCGGTCTGCGGCGGCCTGGGGCCTTTCATGGGTCTGGAACCACCCGGGCGTGACGGTTGTCCTCTCGGGGATGAACGACGAGGCCCATCTTGCGGAGAACATCGCCACCTGTGATGCGTCCCTCCCCGGGTGCCTCTCTGATGCGGAGCTGCAGGTCATCCGTGATGTGCGGGACTCATACCGGCAGCTGATGCAGGTCGGGTGCACCGGGTGTGCGTACTGCATGCCCTGTCCGTTCGGGGTGAATATCCCGATGTGTTTTTACTTTTACAACCAGTTCCACATGGTCGGACAGCGGGTGATGACCCGCGGATTTTACGGCATGCAGCTGATGGGGGGCATGGGGGCACCAGCCCATGCCTCGCTCTGCACGGGATGCGGGAGATGTGTCTCGTTGTGCCCGCAGCATATCGCGATCCCGGGGGAGATGAAGAAAGTTGCCCGGACCCTCGACGGGTGGCAGACAAAACTCATCTTCATGGTCGCGAAACGGATGTTCAGGTCCGCGGCCGGGGACGAGTAAGGGGACCGGAGGCTGAGGATAATGACCGGCCAGGATGACGGGGTGCCCGGGGGGCATGAGGAGGGGAGGCGGGAACGGATCCTTGGTGCTGCCCTGTATCTCTTCACCACTTCCGGGTTTCATGCAACCCCGACCTCGCAGATCAGCCGGGAGGCCGGGGTCTCGACCGGGACGCTCTTTCACTACTTTCCTGACAAACAGGCCCTCATCGACGGGCTGTACCTCTCGATCAAGCAGGAGATGATCGCGGTGGTCCAGGATGAGGCAGACCCCTCGCTCCCGACCCGGGTCCTCCTGGAGCAGGGATTCCTCCGGTACATCGCCTGGGGGAGGGCGAACCCTGAGAAGGTCAGGTTCCTCACCCAGTTTCACCACTCCCCCAATATCAGTGAAGCGGTCCAGACCCGGGCGTACGAGGAGTTCAGGTGGATCCAGGAACTCTTCATCCGTGCTATCCGGGAGGGGATCCTCTCGGATCACCCGGTCCACTATCACCAGGTGATGGTGGCACAGATCCTGACCGGGATCCTGGAACTGCTCGGGACTGATGAGGGGAGTGCGTCTGCGGACGCGATCATCGCCGCCGGGATCGCGAAGATATTCCAGTGACCGGCGGTCTCCCGGGAGCGGGGGATCAGCCTATATCCGACCCGGGGCAACCACTCATGCGATGAGCGAGAAGGACTGGCGGCCCTACACCACGGAACTCGATCAGCTGGTCCATCAGCTGTGGATCAGTCCGGATATGCCCCGGGGCCCCCTCCTCCGCCGGTTATCTGCGATCTATGACGGGTACCGGCGGGATGCCCACCCCTCGCTCACCCGGTCCGATCTCCCCCTCCTCTCCTTCCTTGAGTACCTCTTCTTCATGGCCGGGGGCCCGTACTCGGCCGGATTCAACCAGTATGCCGCGATCATCACCCGGGTTCTCAGTCTCTCGTCCCGTATCCGGGCGATGCTTGATCAGTCAGCCCCCCATGCGATCGCGAACATGGTCCTCTTCCGCCGGGGCCAGCTGAAGATGGAGATCGCTGACCCGTATGAACTCGCTGCCCTGCTCAGGTACTGGGAGGGGTTCGGACTGCAGCGGGTGGAGCCGGGTGATGTCTGTGCCGCGGTCCTGGAGAAGCCCTCGGTCGCCCGGAAGATCCGGGAGGGGAATCCCCATATCCTCGCCCGGCTCCAGGAGGTCTTTCCAGGGTTCACGGACCGGATCAACGGTGATATTTTCCTGCCTGCCGGCCAGGGCCCTGCTCATGCCGGTCCGTCTCCGGATGCGACGAGGCGGTATGAGCAGCTCCTGGACCGGTACCGGGAGACGGGGGTGGATCTCCCGGAGTTGATCCGGATCCAGGAGCGGAAGACGGTCCGGTCAGGCCGGGTCAGGAACGGGTTTCTCTCCTACCTTCTCCGGAAGAAGCACGGGTTTTCCTGCCAGCTCTGCCCGGTCTGCGGGCCGGGCCCGGATCCCGGTGATGTGGATGTCCACCATATCATCCCGGTCTCTGAAGGCGGCCCTGATACCGAGGAGAATATGCTGGTGACCTGCCGGTATCACCACCGGCTGATCCACGAGGGGAGGATCACGGTCCGGCGGGGGGAGGAGGGGGAGATTGAGTGGGAGGAGGGGTCCAAAGGGTGAGTGGTGTGTGGTTCATCTATCTGGTTCCTTGTTTTCTCCACCCCCCGTTCCGAGGCAGGTTCAGCACATGGGTCCCGGTCCCGAACTGCTGATCCACGCTCCATTGATCCCCGGATTCTGCCATGGATTCCCTGATCTCCACCCCTGTCCCGGGGGGATAGTCTTCACCAGATAGTGAACGGGCTTCTCAATCGTCTCCTGATCCGGGTAACCCATCATCCGCAGAAGTTTTCATAGAAAATTAATTTCATAAAAAGCTTAAATATAAATCTTAGTACGTCGATCTCTATGTATTGCCCATGGATTTCGATGATATCTTTGTT
>CAZSVH010000127.1:0-2899 GCA_964610235.1 uncultured Methanospirillum sp.
CATTCGAGAACATTACCCAGCCGGAAGTGGAAATCGAGGTTGAGGATGTTGAACCTGCATTTGAAAACATTACCCAGCCAGAAGTGAACATCGAGGTTGAGGATGTTGAAGCAGCATTCGAAAACATCACACAGCCAGAAGTGGAAATCGAGGTTGAGGATGTTGAAGCAGCATTCGAAAACATCACACAGCCAGAAGTGGAAATCGAGGTTGAGGATGTTGAAGCAGCATTCGAGAACATCACACAGCCAGAAGTGGAAATCGAGGTTGAGGATGTTGAACCCGCATTCGAGAACATTACCCAGCCGGAAGTGGAAATCGAGGTTGAGGATGTTGAAGCAGAATTCGAGAACGTTACACAGCCAGAAGTGAACATCGAGGTTGAGGATGTTGAAGCAGAGTTCGGGAACATTACCCAGCCGGAAGTGAACATCACGATTGATGGGGTCAATGCCTCATTCCAGACCTTTGACCAGCCGGAAGTGACCATTGATATCAGTGACGTGAATGCATCATTCACCCCGATCCCGGCAGTAAGCGCCTTTAACTGACCGGATTTGATGGGGGGTATCCATCACCCCTTTTTCTTTTTTCTCCCGGATTCATTCACCCAGACGCTGCTCATCAGGCGTTATGTCGATCATGTTTATCAAATAGTAATACAAACTTTCCTTTTACACAGAGTTGCCTGTCACCCCGGATCAGACCATAATCAGCAATACAGGTGAATCATGAACGAAGAGATCCTCGCTCTCACTACAGAGGCAAAAGGGTATGCCGACCTCATCACGCCACTCCGGGATGAAATATCCCAGGTTATCGTCGGTCAGCAGGATACCATCGACCGACTCATCCTGTCGCTCATATCAGACGGGCATGTTCTCCTTGAAGGAGTGCCGGGTATTGCCAAGACCCTTCTCATAAAGACCCTTGCACAGGCGATTGATGCATCCTTCTCGCGGATTCAGTTCACCCCGGATCTCCTCCCCGCCGATATCACCGGAACAAAGATCTATAACCAGCAGAGTTCTTCCTTTTCCACCGTGAAAGGACCAATTTTCAGTCAGTTTGTCCTTGCTGACGAAATCAACCGGGCTCCTCCGAAGGTCCAGTCTGCCCTTCTGGAAGCCATGCAGGAACGGCAGGTTACCATCCAGGGGGAGACCCACCTCCTTCCGTCTCCGTTCTTTGTTCTTGCCACTGAGAATCCAATCGAACATGAAGGAACCTATCCGCTTCCCGAAGCACAGATGGACCGGTTTATGTTCAAGATTCTCATGGGATATCCGTCACGAACTGAAGAGATGACCATCCTGGACAGGTTCACGGAAGGCAGAATCGTCTCACCAAGACCGGTACTCACCAGTGATGATATCCTCTCTCTCCAGAGTTTTGTACCCCGGATTTATGCCGATGACGAGATAAAATCATATGTCACAACCATCATCGACGCATCACGAAACCCGGGCAGATATGACCTCCCCCTGGCCGATTATATTGCATACGGCGCATCACCGCGGGCAACCATCTTCCTGGTGCTGGGGGCAAAGGCCCATGCCCTCCTGCGGGGAAGAGGGTTCGTAGTTCCCGAGGATGTAAAAGCGATTGCGGGTGAAGTACTGAGGCACCGGATCATCCTGACATACCAGGCCGAAGCAGATGCGATTTCCACTGATTCAATAATAACCCAGATTCTTCAGAAGGTCCCTGTTCCCTGAAGGAGGTCCCCGATGCCAGCATGGGAAGATCCGGTTGAACTGGTCAGGCTCATCCGTTCTGTTGATATCATTACCCGTGCCCGGGTCACGGGGCAGAAAGCAGGAGTGCATATCTCCCTCTACCAGGGACAGGGTATAGAATTCTCCGAGATTCGGGAGTATGTTCCGGGAGACGACATCAGGGCAATAGACTGGAAGGTTACGGCCCGGTACGGGGTCCCGCACGTGAAGGAATTCGCCGAGGAACGGGATCAGACCTATTACTTCGTGCTTGATCTCTCAGGATCTCACGCGTTTGGGAGCTCGGTGAGTAAGTACCGTATGATGTTGGAAATATTTGCGAGCCTGGCCTTTGCTGCCGCGAGGTATCATGATCGTGCCGGGCTGATCATCGTTACCGACCGGGTGGAACGGTTTATTCCGGCACGATCCGGGAGAAACCATGCGGTGCACCTGATCCATGAGGTGATCCATCATCAGCCGGTATCCTCCGGATCTGACCTCCGCCCGGCCCTGCATGAGATCCTCGCCCGTCTCCGGAGAATGGCATCGGTATTCATCATATCTGATTTTCAGGTTCCTGACTTCTCACGTGAACTTACCCTCCTGAAACATCGTCACGAGGTGTCTGCGATCAGGATCACTGATGAACGGGAATCAGACCTGCCTGATGTCGGGCTGATCGAACTCGAAGATGCAGAGACCGGTGAACAGATCCTCATCGACACCTCGGATCAGGCGTTCCGGGACGAGTATCGCCGGGTGGTTGTAGCAGCAGAGCGGCAGATAATTGAGATGCTTGGAAGGAGCCGCGTACGGGTGGAGACCATCCGAACGAATGAAGACTGGATAATTCCCCTCAGACATCTCTTCAGCCCGGGGTTCGCAGGGGGGATGTAAGATGCCAGGTTTTTATCATCCTGAATGGCTCATTCTCCTCCCGGGCCTGATCGTCCTCTACCTCTGGTATCTGAAGGAGACAAAACGGAGGAAGCAGGAGGCGATGGTATTCTCCCATATCGGGTTTGTCAGGACTGCCCTTGCAGGCCGGAAGGGATCCACCCGGCCCCATACCCTCCTCCTCCTCACCCTCGCCGCCCTCGGATGCATCATTATCGGGCTTGCAGATCCCCATATCCCGCTTGAACAGGCGAAGGAAGGAGTGAATGTGATCCTGGTGA
>CAZSVH010000127.1:2909-5407 GCA_964610235.1 uncultured Methanospirillum sp.
TGGACATATCTGGGAGTATGCAGGCAACGGATTACGTGCCAACCAGGCTTGATGCCTCGAAACAGGCTGCAGAAAAGCTCCTGAAACAACTCGATGACAAGGATTATGCAGGGATCATCACGTTTGAATCCGGAGCTACCAGTGCAGCATACCTCTCTCCTGACAAGGAGCGGGTCATCACGAAACTCCGGGGGATCGAGGTAAAGGAGGGGAGTACCGCTATTGGTGACGGACTTGCACTCGGTATAGATATGGCCGAGTCCATCCCCAACCGGAAGAAAGTGGTTATTCTCCTCTCCGACGGAGTGAACAACGCCGGTATCATTCCACCCAGGCAGGCGATGCAGTTCGCCAGGGAGAAGGCGATCCAGGTCTATACCATCGGAATGGGATCAGAACAGCCGGTTATTCTCGGGTATGACTGGTTCGGCAATCCCCAGTACGCCACCCTGGACGAGGAGATCCTGCAGATGATAGCCGATGAAACCGGAGGGGAGTACTTCAGGTCCGTGGATACCCGGACCCTTTCTGAGATCTATGCGAATCTGAACACCGAGATCATCCGTGAGCGGGAGGAGACAAGTATCAGGGAGTGGTTCTGGATCGCCGCGATGATCCTGATCGTCACCGAGATCATACTCAGGTACGGACGGAGGAGGATCATCCAATGAGAGTAATACCGAGCATATTTTGCCTTATTCTGCTCCTGAGCTGCCCGGTTCTGGCAGAGAATGTCATCCTGAAGACAGACCGGGACCACTACACCTTCCGCACCGGAGAGGAAGCCCGGATACCATTCATCGTTGAGAGTTCCTTCCCGGGGACCAATGTTGGTGAACTCATATATATGTTAACCCGGACGGGATCACAGGGAGGGTTTACCTTCACCCAGTCGAGCTCCCAGTCACAGTCCTTCCCCATCAGCCCGGGAAGGTCGCAGAATGCCATCACCCTGGGATCAGAAGAGCCGGCTGACTTCGAGGTCACACTCTCCCTCCAGTACCGGGATGATGGAACGGATATTTCCGCAGATCTCCCCCCATTCAGGGTTCATTTTATTTCAGGTGAACCAGAGGAGAGCAACCAGTCATCAGGCAACAATCCTCTCAGCTCCACATCCCGGGAGGTCCGGTCTGCATCTTCGGCACCGGTTCAGAATCCCTTTACTGATATGGAAGAGCGGATGAACGCGATCCAGCAACAGAATCAGCAATTGATCCAGCAGGCCTTCTCATCCCCGGGAATGCCGTCAGGTGCGGGTGGGAACCGGCCTCATTCACCGGATCCCCGGCAGGCGCTTCAGAATAACCAGATGACCACTCCGTCTTCAACCCTCCAAAAGCAGCTCGCAGAAGAGACGGACCGCAGGGCAGAGGAAGAACGGGATTTCAAAGAGCAGATATCCCGGGATCCCCTCCTCAATCAGGTTAACGCTGATCTGAACAAGGCCGGGTACCAGCAGCGTGAGGCATCGGTTCAGAGAGACGGGGAAGAGGAAGGAACCCTGACTGCCGGGTTTGCAGATGAGGACGGCAACCAGGTTCATCTTCAGGCAGATATCCGGAATGGAACGACGGCAGAGGTAACAACCCGTTCTGATACAGCAGTCCCTCTGCCCACCGCCCTCTCATCCAGTGAAGAGTACCAGAACAGAACCCGGGAACTGGAAGATGCCGGATTCACCCGGTCACAGGGAACCAGAATCGATACCCCCTCAGAGACACGGGTTGAGGAGGTGTTCCACAATGAACAGGGACGGAATGCAACCGTCACTTCGCTGATACGGAACGGCACCGTCACAGCGGTGACCGTTCAGAGAGAGGAAGAGACTCCGCTCGCCTGGTACAGCGGGCTTGCTCTCCTCCTCATCCTCGCCTGCCTGTGCGCCTGGGCAGGATACCGGTACCATAAGATCTGGCGCCGGATTACGGATGACACCCCGGAGTCCGGCGGGGAGAGTGCCGTTGATTTCAGGGAAGAGACAGAACTGCTCCTCGCCCGTGCCGGGCAATCATGTTCAGAAGGAAGGATCAAGGACGCATATGCACAGGCAGGTCAGGCACTCCGGTATTACCTCTCCCATCAGCTCGGTTGCGGGGAGGCACGCACGAGTGAAGAGATCATCACCCTGGCAGAGAAGAAGGGAGTTGATACCAGGGAGATCGAATCAATCCTTGAATCCTGTATACTGGTGGAGTTTGCGCGGAACGAAGGAGATCACGCCTCAGTCAGAGCCATCATCTCGAAGATCAGGATGATCACCAGGGATATGCCCGGCGGCGGTAAGAACTGATTTCCGGGATTCCTCTCTTCCAACAGGTATTTACCACTCATAAGCTGACATGCCTGAAGAGACAGGGATGAGAGGAACCAGGGCATGATCCTGACAGATGGTACAAAGAGTTCAAGGGGAATCGTCAGTAGAACGACCCTTGGGCGGATTGGAGGGGAGAAGAGAGACGAAATGCGGGTATCCGGGATGATCACGGAGCAGAACA
>CAZSVH010000128.1:0-5315 GCA_964610235.1 uncultured Methanospirillum sp.
GAGCACCGGTTTCTTCGGATCATTGATGCAGAGGTCGCCCTGGCACAGGCTGAAGCGGCCTGTGGGATGATCCCCGTTGATGCGGCTGCAGCGATCGCTGAACATGCTCAGTCTGCGAGCCTCAACCGGGCAAAGGAGATCGAGGATGAGATTCATCATGATATGATGGCGATCGTCCGTGCCATCTCTGAGGTCTGCGGTGAATCCGGACGCTGGGTGCACTACGGGGCAACTTCCAACGATATTCTCGATACCGCCACTGGTCTCCAGCTCAGGGATGCACTTCAGATCCTTGATAGGAAACTCCGCTCACTCCTCTCTGCTCTCCTGGACCGCTCCATGGAGACCCGGAACCTGGTCTGTATCGGACGAACCCATGGACAGCACGGGGTACCGACAACATACGGGCTTCGGTTTGCTATCTGGGCCAGTGAGATAGGGCGGCATATCGAGAGACTGGAACAGATGAGACCCCGAGTCTGTGTCGGGCAGATGACCGGGGCGGTAGGAACCCAGGCGGCCATGGGTGAGCACGGGATAGTAGTTCAGGAGAAGATGATGTCCTTTCTCGGAATCGGAAGCGTAGAGGTCTCAAACCAGGTTATCCAACGGGACCGGTATGCCGAATACTTCTGTTTCCTCGCGAACGTGGCAACAACCCTTGACAAGATCGGGGTGGAGATCCGGTCCATGCAGCGGACCGAGATCGGAGAGGTCGAAGAAGCATTCGGGTCAAAGCAGGTCGGTTCTTCCACCATGCCCCATAAGCGCAACCCGATCCGGAGTGAACAAATCTGCGGTCTTGCCCGTATTGTCAGATCTGCGGTAGAACCTGCGTTTCAGAACAATACCCTCTGGGATGAACGGGATCTGACGAATTCATCACCTGAACGGATCCTCTTTCCTGAAGCAACAATCCTCTGTGATCATATCATCAGCCTGATGACTACGGTCATCACCGGTCTTCTCCTCAGGCCTGATCGGATTCGATCCAATCTTATCCTTCTCCAGGGTATCAACATGGCTGAGTCGGTGATGATTGAGCTGACAAAGCGGGGGATGCCCAGGCAGGAAGCACATGAGGTAATCCGGGTCAGGAGCATGGAAGCGCTGGAGACCCGGCGTCCGCTTGCAGACCTCCTCTCCACAACCCCGGATATCATCCGCTATCTCTCATCCACAGAGATTGCCCGGCTGCTTGATCCAGAGCAGTACCTGGGGACTTCGGTCAGCCAGGTTGAACGGCTCGAATCCAGGCTCCGGCCACTGGCGAAATAAAAAAAAGAGGATCAGTTCCCGTACACACCGATATAGATCGATCCGTACCGCTCGAACTGGAAGTCACTCCTCTCGATGATGTCGGTAGTGAACTTCCAGGTGGTGCGGGGTGAGAGATAATCGATCGAGGCATATGCATTCCCTATCTGGTCGCCGTCCGCGTTATACAGGTTGAAGGTCACCACCACCAGATCGATCACCGTATCATCAAGATTTTTGATCTCCCCTTTTATTACTGCCTTGGTCTTGGAGTACCGCTCGATGTTCGTCCTCACAATGGAGAGATTTGCTGTGGTATCTGAGGTACTGCGGATATACCCGTACGGCCGTTTGAGGTAGAGTTCCATCCCTTCAGAGACGCCTTCCCGCTCCACACATGCCTGGGTCTGGTACTGGACAGCATCGTAAATCGGTACCACATCACCCTGGATGATCTGCAGCTCTCCATCAGTGATCTCTGCTGAGAGGGCGGCTGACATGAGGAGGATGATGAGACAGCATATGGATGTGAGAGAGAGGATACCCGGCATTGACTGGCTGCTCATAGCAAAGAATCGGCATACAAAAAGAAAAGAATTGTGTATCTCCCACCGGTCCGGAGATCTGATTCCTTCCTTATAATTTGGGTTTCTTCTTCAGAGCTTCGACCAGCAGGTCGACAGAATGGGTCACATCGGTCAGATCGATCATCTCAACCGGTGAATGGATATACCGTGCCGGGACCGAGAGCGGGATGCTGGGGATTCCATCCCTGACCAGATGAATGATGGTTGCATCAGTGTTCCCCCCGTCACCAACCTCAAGCTGATAGGGGATCTGTGCCTTGTCCCCGGCGCTGCGGAGCCACCTGGTCAGCCTCCGGTCAGCCAGCAGACCACGTCCTGATGCACTGGCCAGCACCAGCACCGGTCCCTTTCCCATCTCGGGAGTTGCATCCCGACGCGTCACCCCGGGATGGTCTCCCGGGATGGTCACATCGGTCGCGATCGCAATATCGGGGTTGAGTGCAAATGCACTGACCTTCGCCCCTTTCAGACCGATCTCCTCCTGCACGGTAAAGACACCGAATATGGTCATGGGGGTCTTCATCCTCTTCAGCGTCTCGATGAGGACTGCAACCCCGACCCGGTTATCAAGGGCTTTCCCGGTGACCCGTTCTCCGGCAAGCCGTATCAACTCCTGCTCGATCGTCACCGGTGTCCCGATCTCGATCCCGAGGGCAGCGACCTCTTCGGCAGATGCAGCACCGACATCGATGAAGAGATCCTCCATCCTGATCTCCTTCTTCCGGTCTTCGGGGCTCATGATGTGGATTGGCTTTGCACCAATCACCCCGGGGACCGGCCCGTTTGCCCCATGCAGGACGGCCCGCTGGGTGTGCAGGGTCGGGTTGTACCACCCGCCGATACCGACAAACTTGATGAACCCCTTCTCATCGATGTGCTGGACCATCAGGCCGATCTCATCCATATGTGATGCGATCATCACCGAGAAGTCGGATCCCTTCTTGACCGCAATGAGATTACCGAGGTCATCCTCCCTGAATTCGTCGACATATCCGGCGAGTTCCTCCCTGATGATACTCTTAATATTGTCTTCAAACCCGGAAACCCCGTGAGCGTCCGAGAGTCGTCTTATTAACTCAAATACCATGGTTCACCGTAACTACTGATTCAATCCTGCGGAGGGCTTCCTGAATATTCTCCCGCGAGGTTGCATAACTGAAGCGTGCATACTCTGCACAATTCTTCCCAAAAGCATCACCGGGAACTGCAATAACTCCTGCGTCAAGGACCCGGGCGGTCGTCTCTCTCCCCAGGGGAACAAATGCATAAAAAGCTCCCTGGGGGGTGGGGAATGAGAACCCGATATCATAGAGTCCGTTGCAGAGGATATCCCGTCGTGCACGGTATTCGTCACGCATCGCTGAGACACAGGACTGGTCACCGGTGTATGCGGCAACCGCAGCATACTGTGAGATTGAGGTGGCACAGGTCTGGCAGTACTGGTGCACTTTCAGGCATTGCTCCATGTAATCGGGTGCACCGGCGATGTACCCGACCCGCCATCCGGTCATGGAGTAGGTCTTGCTGGTGGCATTGACGGTCAGCACATCCTCGCCAAACCGCGCTGCACTCACATGACGGGCTTCATAGATAAGATGCTCATAGACTTCATCTGAAAGGACGGTCACCCCGGCATCATTCGCGGCCTCGACCAGGGCCCGGATCGTCTCTTCAGACTCCACGGTCCCGGTGGGATTGGATGGAGAGTTGAGAATCAGGAGGCGTGCACCTCTCATCTTCCCAAGCGCAGCATCCTGGTCGATATGAAGATCCCGGGTGAGGGGGATCGGGTCCATAACCCCGCCTGCGAGCCGGGTACATGCCTCGTATGAGACGAATCCGGGATCGGTGATCAGGACCCGGTCACCCGGATTGACCAGACTCTGGATGGCAATGAAGAGCGCCTCTCCTGCCCCAGCGGTGATGATGATCTCATCCGGGTGATACTGAAGATCATTCTCTGTCTGAAACTTCTCCGAGATTGCCTCTCTCAGTTCTGGAAGACCGGCGTTGAAGGTGTATCCGGTCTTTCCCTCTCTGATGGCCTGGATTGCAGCCTCTTTGATATGTGCAGGGGTATCAAAATCCGGCTGGCCGATGGCGAGGCTGATCGCATCAGGCCTGGCAGCCTGAAAGAACTTTCTGATTCCTGACATCTCGATGTCAAGAGCCCGTTGTGAAAACCGGTGTGTCATCTCATCACTCGATATTTGCATGCCTGTCTTTCAGTTCAGACTCATCAGTACTGGTAATCTCCATCAGCCGGGAGATGACGGCGTCGCAGAAGGTCATGGCAGCGGTCTCGAAGAGAGTCCCGAGCGGGGCGAACGAGCGGTGTTCACCGAGCATCTGGCGTATTTCGTACTCCACCGTCTCATCTGGAACCTTGTCCCGGAAGTTTTCAATGACGACCACCGAGTCTGCCATCTTTCCGATGACAGAGTCCGGATTGGAGGTGATGAGGCAGATCCTCCCTCCGATCTCCTGTGCTGTCTGAACAATCTCTGCAATGGTCCGGGTTTTTCCAGAACCCGAAAGAACGACGATCACATCTGACTGCTGCAGGGCAGGGGTGATCGTCTCCCCGACCACATAACTGATCATTCCCAGGTGCATCAGGCGCATGGCAAACGCCTTCGCCACAAGACCTGAGCGCCCCGCTCCCATCACATAAATCCGGCGGGCTCCCATCAGTTCACTGATAAACCGGGAGACCTCCTCATCTGAGATATTCCCGGCGATGGCGTCAATGCGTGATGCCATCAGGCGCATCATCTCCTGCACACGATGCTGATTCATAACTTACTATCTGGTTAATCCCGAAGATACATCAGGATGCCGAAGGAGCTGACGGGATCAGGGAGTATGCCGGTACTGCTCGATTGTCCCGAGCGGCACCAGGTCACCATCCTTGATGACTGATACCGGGCCATGGCCACAGCAGATGATCAGGCGCCTGCCCTTCTGGATAAGTTCTTCATCAAGACTGAGTGCCAGCTTCAGCAGATCCCTGCGTTCACTCTTCACCAGGTCGGGATCCACATTGACGCTCCTGACCAGATAGACGGCAAACCCGTTATACTCACTCCGGTCTGGGGTCAGGTGTTTCAGGTTCAGGATGGTATCTGATGTGAAGAGGAGCCCCTCCTCACGGCAGAGCAGGTAAACCATCCCGGCCTGGTGCCCCCCGTGTCCTTCGATGATCTCTCCTCTGATCCCCGCATCCTCAAACCGGTCCAGAAGGGGAAATTCACCCACTCTCTCCCCTCCCGGTGGGGGAAACGTCTGTACTGTCAGGGGTGGATGCATCCGGGCAAAGAGGTTGATCATGACGGTGTAGACCTGTTCATACACGAAATCTTCAGAACAGGCCCCGTAAGCGCGGTTGTTCGTCTCGATGATCTTCCAGGTATTCTCATGGGTCCAGATAGGGGCATCGAAATACCCGGCAGCACCGCAGTGATCGGTATC
>CAZSVH010000129.1:0-5293 GCA_964610235.1 uncultured Methanospirillum sp.
CCGTGTGGGGATTCAGGGTGTCATACGTGATATCAGGGAGATTCTGACATGAATGGGTCTGCCCATCCCCAAACGACCATTCCCACCCGGTGATACCCGTGGCCGGGGTGGAGGTGTCGGTGAACCGGACCGTATACGAAGTCGCATCAGTATCAACAATCTGATAAGAGAACGCAGCCTCCAGGTCAGGACACCGGGAAGAGACGGTATCGGTCACTGACCCCTGGCACCCGGTGTCATCGATGACCCTGAGGGTGATGGGATAGGTCTTTCCTTCGTAGGTGGCAGGATAGGTATGGGGGAGGGAACCGGCGGCATATTGCAGCTCGCTCGACCCGTCACCCCAGCTCCACTCCCACCGGGTGATGGTCCGGCCCGATGGTGCCGTTGAACAGGAGCCGTCTACACTGATATCCAGATCCCCGTTCGGCTGGAGAACGGGAGTCACCGTGAAGCAGGCAGTCGGAGAGACCTCACAGGTTTCGGTGATGACCAGGACCCGGGTGCTCTCATACGACGGGCACCCATGCGGTTTCACGGTTAATGTGACCACGTACTCACCGGGCAGTGAGTAGGAGTGGCTTTGAGGATCCGTTGAAGGATTGGATCCGTCGTTATAACTGATGACCGGAGCAGAACCATCCCCGAAGTCCCAGACCGCCTCCCAGTTCTTGTTTTTCACCTCGGCATTCAGGGTCCAGATGAACTGGCAGTCCCATGCGGATGTAAGTGGGTTATATGTCTTCGAGATCGAGAAGTCCGTGGTCACCACACAGAGGGGGCCCGCGATCTCCCGCGATACCATGACATCATCCCAGCAGGTATCCGCCTGGGCCGGGGTCGTGGTCAGGGTTGCATAGAACGGACCGTCTCCGGTGTATGAAACCCCCGCAGGAGGCTCTGTGCCGGTATAATTGGACGGAGTGCCGCCGGCAAAATCCCACCGGTTCTGAGAGTCATCATGGCATGAAGAGAGGTCTGAGAAGAAGACCGTGTCCTTGGCAGCGTTATACCTCCAGGAGAAATCGGCGGTCAGGGGGCAGTCATGATCGTCGCAGACATCAGCAGGATGGATCGTCACCTGCAACGAGGCATCAGTCTCGGCACAGGGTGCGTTATCACGGTACCTGGCCACCCAGTACCGCACGGTGTACTTCTCATCACTGCCACTGGAGGGATTCGGAAACGCATTGGTGAGAATCCCACCCGGGGAACCATCCATCGGGATTGATTTCAGGTAGTTCTTCGCGGTGATGGTGTATCCCCACTGATCACCGGCAGCGGCATCAGGGAGGGGACTGGGAGTGAAGGTATAGAGGATACCGGTATGGGTCTCAGAGAGGGTGACCGGCCCGACCGTGCAGGTACCCGGAGCCGAAGGACCGCTGAATCCGGATCCCCGGCCAAACTCTTTCAGGAGATATTCACTGGTTCCGGGTTTATAGAGAATATGGTATGATACTGCATTCGGAGCATCCGGAGTCCGGATAACATCCCCGTACTCCCAGTTCGCCCCGTCATCAGCCCAGGTATCAGTGAAGACATATAAACCGGTGGAGTTCTTCCTGCCGATATCAAGTTCATCTGCAGAGTAATCATCCACAATCGCCCCGCCCGCATCATAGGCACGGATGATGACCTGGGACGGATCCAGCGGATCCCCCCCTCCGTTCAGGAAGTAGGCGTGCTCATCCCCTGCCGCAGGTCCGGACATCACCTGGACATTGACGCTCGGGATCTTATCAGGCGGAGGGCTCGATACCACGAGTGCGGTGATGATCGCAGCACCTAACAGGACCATCCCGATGAGGATGACCACCGAAACGATCTCGGTAACCGCTTCTTCAGACATACAGAGTCTCCGGGAAAAAGGGATTTTAGACATGGATTGGTGAGGAGACCGAAACTTCAGTCTCGATGAGCGAGTAGTCGATATACAGATCAGGATCGCCGGCTGCAAGCACGGCATCAGTCGCCGCACAGGGATCAGCAGGAGGAGGGGAGGGATCAGCACCCCATATCTTCACATCCACAAACCCGTTATTCGGATCCCTGCAGACAGCATAGTATTCTGCAGGGATGTTTGCGTTCCTGAATATAGTGTCATACGTCTGGAACCAGGAGTTGGTCTGGTAGGGATCCGGGCCGGGATACCGGGTCCTGAATTTGACATACCGGGCATTCGGCCGGTATTCGGCAAGGGCATCATGCTTCCCGTCAGTTGTCGAGAAATTATCAGAAATGCCAAGCACCTTCGAGGTGATCTGAACCGAATCAGGTCCTGAGGTTCGTGAATTCCCACTGCTGAGAGAGACCAGATGCAGGGAGATATCCACGATACTCGTTGAGACCGCCCCCCCGCTCCCGGTCGAGTTCTGGACCTTTATCCACGGGTTGATCCTGGGCAGTTCAGTCCCTCCCTGTCCCAGGAAGACTCCTCCAAGCTGGTAGGAGTAGTTCTGATTCAGCCAGTACTTGTTCGAGGATTCATACTTCAGGCTCCCGATCCGGACCGGGTTGCTCACCCGGGTCTCATCAGAAAAGCCGCTCACCGTAAAGGGTGAGCCCAGGGTCACCGGAACACCGCCGGCATCATAATACTGGTAGGTCACCCCGAACGGGAACTCGACATCGGCGTTTAACCCGTATGCCTCATCAAGAAGGTTTATGAGGACCACGCCACCGATATCTTTCAGATTTGAACTGATCACCAGGTTGTCAAGCGTCTGGATGCCTTCCTTTGTCACCGTCAGCGTCACAAAATGCCGGGGGTTCTGCGTGATCTTCAGGTTGGAGACCGCTTTGGTCTGGGGATCCATATCAAAGGAGATATTCTTCGCACTCAGGTACTCCTCCTTCTGCACCTGAAGCATGGCGGTCCAGTCCCCTTTCGTAGACTGAAGAAGCAGGGAGTATGGCTGGGTACCGGCACCTGTCCGGTAGTTGATATTGAGCGGGGTATGAGGGGTATTGATCTGGATGGTATTCAGAACTGCGGGGTTTGCCAGTGTTCCCCCCTTCCAGAGTCCGTTCACCGTCAGAACCATCTCAGGCTCTCCGGATACCGTGACGGTTCCGGAAGCCGGACTCGGCTGCATGATCCCAAAGACACTGAATGAACCTGAGGTCTTCAGTCCTCCCGTTCCCAGTGTCAGGATCTGGTTGAACGGAACACCCACCTGGTTGTTTAACCACAGTGAGTCCATGTTGATCTTGATATCGGTGAAGAACCGTTCAACATCCTGCATATGATCGATCTCCTTCTCTCTCCCCTGTGCCGGGACAACATACGTCAGGTACAGGGACATGATGATGACGATGATCGCTATGATCAGGATAAAGCCGATAATCTCAGATAATGCTTCCTCTCGTTTCACTCCCACCATATCCAATGTTACCAGTTTTGATGATACAGGATATAATAGGTATCAAGTACCGGTGAACCTATTTAGGCAGCACCGGATCAGTCATGGGAGACGTCTCCATCACCACCGATCATACCCTGCCCATCCCGGGCAGGGTCTCCGGTACCCCCATCCGAATCAGCATATATACTCCCGCCCCATAGTACACCATCAGGGGGACCATGATAGACGAAGATCTGAAGGGAAAATACCAACGCGGCCTTCGTGCCTTCAGAAACAAGGAGTATGAGTCTGCGATCGAGTACTTCTCTGAAGCCGTCGGATACGATGAGAACGACCATAAGGCCTGGAATGCGCTCGGTACCGCCTGCTCCATCGTCGGAAGGCACTCTGATGCCGATCTCTGCTACGAGAACGCACTCACCATCGATCCAGAGAACGAGACCTACCTGAAGAACCGGGTTGCAAACGCGAAGAAGATGAAGAGCCCTCCCCCCGGCCTTCCGAAAGGGCCGGCCGGATCCTTCCTCGACCGGCTCCCCTTTGACCGGATCCCAATCGACCGGACCTACCTCCTCGCCGGTATCGCGATCATCGCGGTCATCATCCTCGGGGCCCTCCTCCTCTTTGCCTTCTCCCAGTTCAGCGCTCCCGCGGCTCCGCCGGGCCCTGCCTTCGACCTCTCGGTCAACCAGAGCAACGGGGTCATCTACCTCACCAACCAGGGGGGAAGCGGCCTTGGGGCCGTCTCTTCGTTCAGCTGGAAGGTCAATGACATCCCGGTGGGAACCGGGGAACCGGGAGACCCGGCAACGCTCGGTATACAGCCCGGTTCCATCGCCCGGGTCCCGGTCAGCGAGCTCTCGTCCTCGAACCTCTCTGAGGGGATGCGGGTGATGGTGATGGCCGAGTACCCGGCAGGCGGATCTGAGATCGTCCTGGTCAGGTTCCTCCCCCCGCCCCCGGCAGAGTTCATCCCGGTCACCGCACCGGAGGAGACCCCTGCCCCCGAGGTTGCCGGGGCAGCCTTCAGTCCCGGTGACGTCATCGTGAACGGGACCGGTGAATCCTGGTGGCTGGTGACCGGACCTCCGGCCAACGGAACCTACCCGGTCGCCCGGGCAGCCCGGACACCAAACGGGAGTTTCATCCAGACAGACGATCAGACGGTGACCATCCCGTCCCGGGTATTCGAAGAGACCGGGAGGTCCATCGGGACCTCGGCACCCGGAGGAACACCTGCCGGCCTGCGGACCATGACGCCCCCGCCGGTCACCGGGATCGACGCGATGCATCCCGGACCGGTCTACGTGACCGGTGACCTGGTGAATGCGAATCCTTCAGGAGACACCGGGATGCTGCTCATCCTGGGATATGATGAGGAGTCAGACCAGTACCAGGCAGACACCCTCAACAAATACTATACCGGTGAGTGGGGATACCGGACCAATGCCACCCCCCAGTGGTTCATCCGGGGGATCCTCGAAGAGCAGTACCCCCACCGGGCAGACCGCATGGCCATGAGCCGGGTCGGAATAGGCGAGGACTCGGCTCCCCCGGGAACACCGGTGAAATACCGGTCAGGTGATATCATCAGCCCGGACAAGGCAGGACTTGACCACCTGTTCATCATCACCGGGTACACACCCGGGCATGACACCTACGGGATCGATCCGGTCAATCCGTCTGCCGTGGACAGCGGATGGATCCGGTCAGGAGTCCCGGAGGAGATGAAACGGGCATATGTCGAGCGTGATTACCCGTACCTGATGAAGAGCGTGGATATCTCGCTGGTTAAAACACGCTGAAGCAGCGCAGGACGGCAATTCTCCCACTCCCCCTTCTGACCTCGTATGTCACTCTGTATCTCCTGCAAGGGAAAAGGCCTCTGTGGCCGGGATCACTGCCCGGTCACCGCACGGTTCCAT
>CAZSVH010000130.1:0-5145 GCA_964610235.1 uncultured Methanospirillum sp.
AGATCGATCTGTTCCGCAGGAGGATAGGAGGATTATGACCTGCATTCACGAACCGCAGCCGCCGGTTTGCCTCCTCATAATCTGCGTAAAAGGTCGTGACGAACATCCCGGACGGGGATTCGCGGGAGATGATGGTGTTTGCCGCGTTGATGACATCAGAGGGCTCATCATACCAGCTCGCATTCACCCTGATAACAATACGGGCGAGCGCCATGAAGAGTGCGGCAGGTACTCCCTTCCCTGATACATCCGCGATCATCATGATGAGACGGGAGGTATGCAGCCTGATAACCTCAAAGGGGAAGATGTCAAAGAAATCTCCTCCGACCTCCCGTGCCATCACGGAGCGGGCTGCCATTTCAAGCCCGGTAGTGACCGGGATGGTCTGGGGAAGAAAACTCTGCTGGATCTCGCGGGCGATATCAAGTTCAGTGGAATACCGCTCTTTTTCCGCGGTCGTCCTCCTGAGGGTCTCCATGACCCGGGTCAGGTTCTCACTCATCCGGTTGAAATGGTTCCCCAGTTCCTCAAACTCGTCACCCGTGTGCAGGGTAACCTGGGTAGAGAGATCCCCTGACCCGATCACCCGGGTGGCATCCATGAGCACCCCTATCGGACGGGTGATATAGCGTGAGAAGACAAAGGCGAGGAGACTGACGAGGAGGAGGAGAAGGATCGAACCGAGCAGGAATCGGTTGAGCATCTCCTGCTTGTCGGTAGTGATGTCAACCGCAGCCGAGGTCATCTCGGATCTGATGAGTTCCTCGGTCTGATTCACCGGTGCAAGAACCGACGAGAGCGGCCTGACGATCCCGATGCTCCATCCCATACTCGAGATGGGAGCATAGGCAATGATCTTCTCCCCCTCAGCAAATCTGACGGTCCGGACACCGGTCCGCTGGGAGATCATCTCTCCCGCGACATCCCGGAGATCGGAACTGGATGAATTCAGGAGGTTCTCCACCAAGTAGGGTTCATCCCACCGGGTTCCGCCCACCGTCTGACCTGGTTTGACGATGATCTCGCCTTTTGAGTTGATGAGGAACGCATACCCTTCATGACTCGTATCCGTGCTCCCGATCAACTGGTTCAGCGTCTTCACCCTGACATCAAGCCCCGCCACCCAGGAGTAGGCATGGTCAGGAGACCGAATCGGGATGGCACCGGTCATCATCAGGGTCTCGGTCCGTGAATCGACATAGGGATCGGTCCAGGAGATCCCGCCTGCCTGGTTCGCGAGGATGTACCAGGGTCTGACCCGGTGATCATAGGAGTCAGGGAGAATGCCGGTCCAGGGATAGATCCGGATCAGCCCGGAGTCAGAACCAATATACACCGAATCGATGTTGGTGTCGGTTCCTATTAGCGGGATACAGACATCATCCATTCCTGAGAGGTAGACCGCTTCCTCACTGCCGGTATCAGAACCGGCCCCGGGAACGAGATGCATGAGAGCTGCCGTTCCGGGATTTTCAGGCCGGGTTTCCACGGTATTCATCTCACCGGGCGGCGGGGGAGGAACCGCGAGATGCATGCCGGCAGCCTCGGTGATCTGGTGCAGGTACCCGTTGTACCTGACAAAATACAGGTTGGTGATCTCGGCACGGTCACCGGCTAGGGAGAGGAGTTCCCGTTTCGCACTGGCGGTGAGGGCAGCGGAACTGTCCTCCACCGCCTTCTCTCCCAGGGTCGAGCTTCGTACAGCCGCTTTCTGACCGGTCTCTTCGATCAACGGAGAGCCGATGAAAAAACTGAATCCAATGGTCAGGATAGAGATAACAAGAAAAAGGAGCAGGATCTTGTGTGAAACACTTAACTTTATCAGGTTCATGATGATCAGCGGAGCGGGGGAACAGGGGCGGCACTCCCGCCCAGAGAAGGATGGCCGGCCATTTCGCCTGTTCAGACAGAACAGGCACAACCGGCTCCTCACCAGGTATTCATCAGTATAATCCGACCATATGCAGGACGATCAGGAGAATCGCCCCGGGAATGCCGGCGAGGGCACAGACCAGAAGTGATATGAGATCGATCGGGATATTCGGCTTCCCCAGGAGGGAGAAGAGGTTAAGGAGATTGACGATGAAGAGGAGAAGTATGCCGAGGATCGAGTTGATCACCAGTTTCATCACGTTCTTCACCAGGAACCAGAGGGCGGCGAGGATGATGATGCCAAGAACGATGAACAGAATGGTACCCATCATATTGAACAGGGTACTATGCAGCGTTACTCTACAAGAGGATATCGATGGGGGAGCCCTTCAGGGTCCGGGATGAAACGCTTATATGCCATCCTGTTCCACCCGCACTGATGATCATCACTGACAGTGCACGAGCACCACACGTGAGGGTTCTTGACCGGACGATGGTTGCCGAGATCCTGCATCCGAAGCATTTCAAGGGGCGGCTCGCCACCCGGTATAGCATCGCCCATGCCCGTCTGCCGGTCGGAGAGGCCTCCCTGCCCCATACGCTCCTCTCGTCATCAGAGGTCTACGTTATCTTGCAGGGGACCGGCCTGATGCATACCGGTACCGAGGAGGCGGTGGTCCATCCCGGAGAGCTGGTCTACATCCCCCCCGGAACAGTCCAGTATATTGAGAATACCGGCGGTGAGGAACTGGTCTTCCTTGCGATCGTGGATCCCTGCTGGCGGGGGGAGGATGAGATCCTCGGCACTCCTGCCGGACCCGATACGGCCGGGAACGCAGACCGGTTTCTTGACCAGGCACGTGTTGAAGCAGAGACCGGGCTTTCAGAAGGGGGGATCCCGATCGGATCGGTCCTGGTCAGGAACGGGGAGATCATCGCGAGCGGGCATAACCGGCGGGTCCAGGATGGCAACCCGATGGCCCATGCCGAGATAGACTGCCTGGTGAATGCAGGACGGAGAGCGGACCTGAAAGAATGCACCCTCTATTCGACCCTGATGCCCTGTTATCTCTGTGCAGGTGCGGTCGTCCAGTTCGGGATCCGCACGGTCATCGTCGGTGAATCACAAAATTTCACGGGTGCACGGGAGTTCATGGAGGCACACGGGGTAAGGATTACCGATCTTGCTGATCCCCGCTGCATCAGCATGATGGAGACTTATATCAGGGAGAATCCGAATGTCTGGAATGAGGATATCGGGGTCTGACTACTGCTTCCGCCTGAAGGAGCACTCAAACGTGCTCTCCATCTCATAATGGTGATTGGGCCGTTTCGGAATGCACATGAGCCGCTCGTGAAACCGTTTCTCAAAATCGACGGTATGGGCTGCAAGGCCGAGCTGAAACGAGATGATGAGCAGCAGCAGGAGCAGAATGTCCCGGAACGAGAGGGTAAGCATCCCGCCGAGTGTATAGTGTGAGGTGATTAACTGCCTGATGAGGTCCTCAGCTCCTGCAACCTGTCCGATGGTTATCAGAAGGATGATGATGATTGTTCCAATCAGTGCACAGCTGATCAGGGAGACGATCCACATCCGAAGGAACTTCCAGACCATAGAGAGGACGGTCAGGATCAGGAAGGTTATCAGAACCGGATCATTGAGGAGCTGATAGACCTCGAACTGCATCATGAACTGTCATCACTGACTGGCATAAATTTTTTCTTCTGAACCGGCAGGAGAACATACGGTATACATAAATAGATCCGGGATGGAGTATCAATATCATGTACCCGCTCTCTTCCTGCTCTCTGGCAGAACGTCCATTTCATGACCGTGTCAGGGTTGATCATCCTGTACAGAGGAGGGGCGGATGACCCGGTTCTGTCTGGGATTTGAACTCCACCAGCCCTACCGGCTGAATAAAACCTTCAGACCCGGATCCGGACCTGCAGACCACATGGACCGGTATTTTGATCCGGTGAACAAGGAGATTCTGCTCAGGGTCTGCGATAAATGTTATCATCCGGCCACCTCGATCATCCTGGATCAGCTGGACAACGGGTTTGCCTGTGCCTTCTCGATGTCAGGGGTGCTGATCGAACAGATGGAGAAGTGGGCTCCTGATACCCTGGATCTCTTCGTCCAGGCTGCTTCACACCGGAACGTCGAGATGATCTGCCAGACCTATTATCACAGCATGGCCAGTCTCTTCTGGGAGATGGACGAGTTTCGTGAGCAGGTCTCCCTCCACCGTCAGCTCATCAGGGACGTCTTCGGGGTCACCCCACGGGTCTTTGAGAATACCGAGTTCATCCTCGATAACCGGATCGCCAACACGGTCAGGGAGATGGGATTTTCCGCCTGTTATTCTGAAGGGGTGGATCACCTTCTCAGGTGGAGAAGCCCGAACTACCTCTATAAATGCCAGGGTCTTCCCATCATCATGCGGAATTTCCGGCTCTCAGATGATATCGCGTTCAGGTTCACCTGCCAGGACTGGGAGGGATGGCCGCTGACCGCAGAGAAGTATGCATACTGGGTGAGTCAGACTCCCGGGGACTTCATCCCGGTGTTCATTGATTACGAGACCCTGGGCGAACATTACTGGGCTGATTCCGGAATCCTTGAATTTCTCCGGTACCTCGGTCCCGAGATGCACAGGGCCGGGGTGGAGATGGTTAATCCTTCAGATATCACCTCCAGTCAGGTCAGGGATGAGTTTTCCATCCCGCTCCCCATCTCCTGGGCCGATGCAGAGAAGGACTCAACAGCGTGGATAGAGAACCGGAAACAGAAGAATGCCATGCGGGCGGTGCAACGGGCCCGGTCATTTACCTGTGATCTGCAACTCTGGCGGTACCTGCAGATCAGTGATCATTTCTACTACATGTCATGCAAACACGGGTCATGCGGGGAGGTACACAGTTATTTCAGCCACCAGCCCGAACACCAGGCATTCATCACCTACATGGACATCATGGCCGACTATGAATCGGACTGTATCCGTTCGTCTCCGGAAATTAAAGGGCTCTATCCACTCCGTTCCCTCGGGGTCGATGATGCCTTCTACTTCTCGAGTGCGGTCGGACTCACCGGTCATGTCGCCTTTGATCTGGATCAGTTCGCTGAGATGCTCTCGGTGGTTCCTGCAGACTCGATAGAATATCACCACCAGCAGGGCCATTTCGCCTGCTGGGCACGGGAGACGATCCAGGACGAACCGCTCGCAGCGGCACTGGAACGGGCTCAAAACAGGCAGGAACTCATCCTGG
>CAZSVH010000131.1:0-5127 GCA_964610235.1 uncultured Methanospirillum sp.
AGTGCCTCCCCCTCCTGGGGTATTGCCGTGAGAACCGGTATCCGGACCCCCTCAGTTCTGAGAAAATTCGGGGTGCGGTCCCGGGCCGGACTGGTGACCCGCCAGGAATCTGAATCGGTGGCACGGTCCTGCGGAGCGTCCCTCTTCGGGGGTGACGGGATCATCGGTGCCCTTGCTGCGGTTGCACTGACCGGTCTTCCCTGCCAGGTTCTGCTGGATCCACAGCGCGACCTCCCGGCTTTCCTTCCTTTGTTTCCCTGAACAGCATGATTCTCACAGGGCCGGATGATCCTCCACCCTGGCCGGGGGGGGAATCCTTTATCCCAGGAGCACCAGAATAGCTGAGTATGGACAGCTCTCAGATCCCCATGCACAGACACCTCTATACGGCATTTGTCTGTGTCGCTCTCTGTACCCTTATGATCTTTTCTGCCGGCTGTACCGGCACGGATTCATCCTCACCGGCAGCATCCCCGACTGCTGCTCCGGCAGCAGGAACCGGCGGTGTGCAGGACGGAGACCTTGTTGAGATAGAGTATACCGGAACCCTCGAAAACGGGAGTGTCTTTGACAGTTCAAAGGATCACGGCCCGTTCCAGTTCGTCATCGGAACCGGCTCGGCTATCGCCGGATTTGATCGCGAGGTGAGGGGAATGAATCTCGGTGAGAGCAAGAAGTTCACCCTCTCCCCGGAAGATGCCTACGGCGAGTATGATCCTGCCCTGATCCAGTCGATGCCGATCGATTTCATCCCCCAGGGTGAGAACGTCACCATCGGTGATACTATCACGCTCTTCAACGGAGAGGCGTACTTCCCGGCGACCATCGCAGCAATGAATGCCACGAATGTGACCTTTGATCTGAACCACCAGCTGGCAGGCAAGAGCCTCACATTTGACGTGACCCTCGTCAACCTGACCCCTGCTTCAGAGGTTGAGAAGATGATGGCTGCCTATGAGGATGAGACCCTGGAGATGCCGGTCATGGAAGATGAGCCGGCAGCCGGGGTGCTCCCTGAAGAGAATGCAACCAGGACTCTCTAACCTTTTTTACTCACGCCACCGCTATCGGCGGATTTCTGTCACTGGTAAAAAAAGCGCTTCAGGGGCTGCAGTCCCTGATATGGACCCGCGGTCCGGATGTTCTGATATTGTTCTGCCGGTTCTCCTCGTACTGGGCCAGGTCCGGATCCGCAATCGCCCCGAGGGTGTAGTACCGGACCGGCAGATCAGCCGGGAGGAGGATCGCCTCACTGATTGTTCTCATCTCCATGGATGAGAGGAGGGCAACCGGGGTGGATCCGACCTCGATATCACCAGGGGTGATACTGGTATCATCCGAGAGGTAATACCTGATGAAAAAATCTCCTGCCTCGCTGGCTCCGGCATTCCCGATGGTGACGGTGACCGGGAACTCTCCGCCCGGGCATCCGGTGAGCGGGGAGGAGACCGCGGTCACGTTCAGATCCATGCCGAAGACCGGTTCAGGAGCGGGTGAGACCGGTTCCGCCTCCGAAGAAACGTCCGCTCCGACGGCAGGAATTGTGATGTTCTCCTCAGATCCGGCCGTTTCTGCTGGAACTGATGATTCATCACCTGAATCTGCCGTCTCCTCCCCATCCGGGATCATGATGCCGGTCTCCGGCTGATCCTCGTCCCTTTCTGAACCGGTATCTGCTGCTTCTTCGGTCTCACCTGCAGGTTCACCGGTCTCCTCCGTCCTCTCTTCCTCCTCCGGGACAGCGGTCACATTCTTCTCAGGCAGATCCCGGTCCCCGTCCTCTGGAAGCACCTGGCTGCCCGGTTCAGCTGGAACGGGTAATTCTGAAGATCCAGAGACCAGCGGGTAATAGTCAATGTTCACCCCGTTGATGGTATACGGCTGGTCTGCGATCCCGTTCCCGTCTGAGTCCGGGCTTGTTGCAGAAAAGCCTCCTCCTCTCTCATCAAACCAGGCATTTCCTGCCAGATGATCCCCGCCGAGGATATTGGTTCCGGGTACCGGTTCAGTACTCCAGATATTGCGCTGATCCTCATTGACGGCAGCACTGAACCGGTTGGCGAAGTAGTTATTCGTCACGGTGTTGGCGGAGGACTGGAAGAGACCGATCCCGAGGGCATTCCCTTCAAACCGGTTCCCGATGATACTGCTCGTTCTGGTCTGGTCAAACCTGAGCCCGATATTGGAGCAGTTCCTGAAGGTACATCCCTCAATCACTGCTGCATCAACCTTGTACAGCCAGAGGCCGAAGTCCACGTCCTCGAAGATACAGTTCCGGATGGTGATCTCCCTGATATTCCCCCCTCCGTCCACGTAGATGCCGGAACTGTATCCGGTCGGGGTGCCCCTGATGACATGTCCTCCTCCGTCGATGGTCACCCCTGAGGTGGTAATCCTGAAGACGCTATCCCGCGATCCCCCGTTGACATCCCGCATGAGCAGGTAGGATCCCGGAGTCTCGATCTTTGCCGGGGAGTAGACCGGGACTGACCCGCCGGCCTCGGCAGACTTCCCGATGGTGACCGGCTGATCAGAGACAAACTCCGAGTACTCATTTGTCTTCTCCTCAGCCGTGACATCGCCCTCAACCCTGACCATCAATTTGTACTCCCCGGGTTTCAGCTGCTTGGAGACGACGTAATTATTCTTCAGGGTCTTCACTTCCCCGGGCTTTAACGCGAGATCCCGAAAGTCGCTCCCCAGCTGCATACTGATGACATCCTCCCTCCCGCTTCTGACCAGGAAGGTCCTGAGCCGGATACCGGATATATCCCGCTTCTCCGTGTTGACCAGGGTTGTCGTGACGGTGATCCGCTCATCCGGTACCTGTCCCAGCGGGATGACACCCAGGTTCGAGACGTCAATGATCCCTGATACATCAATAACCGATATCTCCCCGTTTCCGTTCTCCCCTGCTGTCTCCGCTCCCAGGGCCGGCACTCCGGCAAGGCAGAGCACCAGGCAGAGCAGCCCGGGAAAAATTACTGTGTATCTTCTCTCTCTGGCCAGATAGTGGCCATATCCTCTATTTTTCACCCGCGGTGACGGACTCATACCACTCCCCCATTTCAGACCCGCCGGTCCCCACACTCCTCACGGATCGGTGAAACACAGTATCTGATAGTGATAGTGTATTGTTATCGATATAATAAAAGGTATTGAATAAAAGATCTTCCCTTCGGGAAGCTGATGTGGGAGGAGGGATTCGAACCCCCGGACGCCTTCGCGATAGGACCCTAAATCCTACTCCTTTGACCTGTCTCGGATACTCCCACGAAGAATGGGGAATGAGAGGGATCAGGTGGCCTGGGGAGGGGTACCCCCCTCGAGGACCTGTCTGACCTGTGCCTGGAGTTTCTCGAACTTCTCCTGAAGAGCCTTCTCCTGCCGTTCGATCGACTTGATCCTGACCTCATAGGTCTCGGCCTTCTCCTGGAGCTTCTCAACGACCTCATCACGGGGTTTCTCCACGACGATGGTCCCGATGGTCATGTAGACGGCAGCATCCGGGGTAACATCGGTCAGTTCCTCGATCGCCCGCCTGGCTTCCTGTGCTGCAAGTTCGTACTGGTTCTTCTGGCCGATGATGGTCTGCAACTGCTGCTGGAGCTGCTGGAGCATATTTATCTGGTTCTGGACCTTGGGTGGAATGGTATTCATGGTCTGATTCCTGTATCTATTATCCTCATTCTGATTTGAGCTCTGTCACTCATCTCCGTAGCGACCTGGATCAGCCTGAGCCAGGTGTTCACTGCTGCCCTGAGGGCAGAGAGGTCAGTTGCCTGAACCGAGAGCTGCACCGTCTCATCCCCTGCCAGGGTGCAGGTCCCCCGGGATCTCCCGGAGGGATCACCCTCTGCCTCCGGGATGAGCGCGGCGTGGATCAGGGGGGCATCCGCCGTTACCAGCGTGAAGACAGCCTCATGCATCATCTCTTCCCTGCCGGATTCTTCTGGAGGGTCAGGATCGTCCGCCGTCGCTGGGGTCCGTCCAGCCGGATCACCGGATCGGGTTCTTCAGACAGGATCGCCGGGTATTCACCTGAAAGGTATCGCTGCAGGTCAGGATCAGACGTGATCACCCCGCGGGTGATCACCTCTCCTCTCACGGCATGCTCTGCCCTGATGATCTTCCGGTTCAGTATCTGTTCACCCTGCCGGAAGTACTGGAGGTTGAGATCATGTTCTTCCTGCGCGAGGATAAAAAAAGAAGGATCCATATCGGTCAGGTCACGGATCCCGCGTTTTCCTCTGGCCAGATACCGGCCTCCCAGAGCGAAGGCGAGATCCCGTGCGACAGCCCTGCTGACGGCTGTTGAGCGGCGTGACGTGGTTACCAGTGTCATCTGGCTTTAAGTTCTTTTATCGCTGCGCCACGTTCTTTAAAAAGAATCCGGTGTCCGCAGAACGGACACCTGACGTTCACATCAATCTCGACCTTCTGTTTACACCTGGCACACTTGTAGGAGCCGGGCATGGGAGATCATCCCTCCTTGACCGTACGCTCAATGGCGCGGAGAGCAACCTTCAGGTTCGGGGTGACCGGAACATATGCGCCGCCGGCATACTTGAACGAGCACTTTCTGCACTCCCAGATACCGGTTCCTTTCCTCCTGACCGCGATATTGTCGCACCGCGGGCAGGTGTGTGTTGCCTTGGAGATGACTTCAATCTCACGTACGCGCTTCCGGATGAATCGTCCATATCGTGGACCAAAGCGCCCGGTTGACCCGGATACCCTGCCTTTGGCCTTCGTTCTCACTCTACCCATACAAGATACCTCTATCGAATGTCCTTTTCATTCTGTTCTGGTTCCACTTATACTTACTTGACCAGCCGGGTCTCTGCCTCTCCCCTGCTGATCCGGTTCACCAGGTCGTAAAATTCGTTCTGAATCCCGGCAGGAATGGATACGACACATATCCATGAACCATCCTTCTGCCACTCCTGCTGTTCGATCGTGGCAGCCGTCTGGATCTCCCCGTATGCCCGGGGTGCATGGTCCGGCGGGATCCGCACGGCGATCCTGACCTCTTCAAACTTTATCGGGATGAGCGGGCGGAGGAGTTTCATCGTCTCCTTCACGAGCTCTTCCAGGCTCTTGAAGGGATCGATGTTCACCTTCACC
>CAZSVH010000132.1:0-5126 GCA_964610235.1 uncultured Methanospirillum sp.
GTCATCTACCAGAAATATGATAACACGTATGACAAATCAGAGTGTTGCAACCGGGTGCAACAGGTAGTCCGGAGTTATTTCATCAAACCCCCTTCACTATCTTATTTAATGAGCATTATTAAGAGAATAGAAGTCCGTTCCTGATTCAAACTGATACTATTGCATTTCCGCGTACTTATTTATACGGTGTTTCATGCAATATTCATGTGTCACAGGAAGAACCGTCATGGTGACCGGAAAGATACCTCTCTTCCATACCCCATGATCAGACCCGTGGAAGGAACTGAACAGAGACCAGCCATACCCCGCATGTCCTCCTACATCCGTGCCGTATCCTCTCTGCACAACACCTCCTGACCCGGTCCCCCTGGAGTGAGTCTTCCTCTGCACACAATACCTGCCGGAGAGGTCTGTCCATCCGGCAGCACCGAAACCTGCTTCATGGATCGCGATCGCGATCCCTTTCCTCCTCTCCATCAGATCCGGTTCAGCGGTATTTCACCACCCTTTCAGATCTTCTGACAGGAGAGAAGAACTGCTTCTCACCAGCCAGACTGAGAACCCCCCCACAGCCTGACTGGGATCACTTTCACCCGGTTTCCTTCACCTTTAGATATCCCGATCAGGATCCTGCTGTACCATGTCCACCTGCATCCCCCCCAAAAATGCCGATCAATCAGGGGTTTTTGCTGATCCCTCCTGCTCCCCTGCCCCGGGAATGCCGGCGTCCACCGGTACGGGAGAGGATTCCGACCGGCCCAAATCATTCATTCTGGACATCTGCAGGTCAGGACCCGGGATCGAAGTCTGGGAGATATCTGATGGCAGGCTCTCCCTCTCCCGGCACCAGTACCCGCCCTCCTTTCTGGTCTCATTGCCGGAATCCGGGATCGGTGATCATCTGATCGAGGCGCTGGAGTCTGCCTGTGAACTCACAGCATGTGTAATACAGACAATATACGGGAGTTGTACGGGATACCGGGTTGGTGCAGGCCGGGATGTCGCCCTGAAGATAGAAGAAGAGACACGGTACCAGGCACGCCTGTACAACGTGGATATCAGGGCTGAACAGATGTTTTGTGCCAAAAGGGGGGAGGTCCCCGGAGGGTGGAGGGAAGAGGAGAGATTTTTGCAGAAGACGGATCCCCCGGTCACCATCATGGAGATCGCCTGCAGCGGAAACCCTCACCGGTCAGCGGAGCCCGGTACCGTCACGGTGAAGGAGCACGCCGGTTGTCCCCGGATCAGAACACTATCCGGACCACAACGAAGGGTTCTGGATGATCTCAGCGAGATCGTCCGGTCCTGTGATCCGGATGTGATCCTCTTCCCCGGGTATGACCAGTGGTCATCGGTTCTCGGTGAACGGACCCGGGAATGGGGATTGTCTGAAGTGTTCAGCAGAAACGGGAGATACACCACCCTCTCTGCCCGGTCGTACTTCAGTTATGGCAGGATGGAACACCGGCTGGGTGCACGAATCCCGCAGGGACGGTCTGTCATCGATACCAGGCAGAGTTTCATGTACCGGGAGGGCGGGCTCGCAGGGGTGTTTCTGGCATCACGCCTCACCGGCCTCTCCCCGAACCTGACCAGCCGTCTGACGCCCGGCACCCTGGTATCAGGGTACGAGGTCTATGAGGCACTGATACGGGGAATCGCGGTACCATTCAGAAAAAATGATGCAGAAGCCCACCGGCCGGTGAATGAGATGAGGCTCGGATACCGTGGCGGACTGACGCTCCAGCCAAAGCCGGGAATCTATACCGGTGTCACCCAGATCGACTTCACATCGTTTTATCCGTCAATAATCGCCAGGTACAACCTTTCGCCAGAGACGCTCGACCAGCCGGGACGGGAGGGGTTCCTGGCATCAGTCATCAATCCCCTCCTCCTGCTCAGGGATGAGACGAAGCAGGGGAAGAGGATCAGACCTGACCTTGCAGGGATGGACGGGATCCTGAAATGGATGCTGGTAACCTGTTTTGGGTATACCGGATATAAGAACGCCAGGTTTGGAAGGATCGAAGTCCACGAGCAGATCACCATCAGGGCAACGGAGATCCTGCGCAACTGCATCAGGCAGGTGGAGAGGATGGACGGAAAGGTCCTGCATGCCATCGTCGACTGCCTCTTCATCCAGCGGTGCAACCGGGAGGAGGTGACGAGAGCAATCCGGAATATCACCGGGTTTCACACCGAGAGCGAGACCTATGACTGGATCGTCTTTCTCCCCCAGGCTGACGGATCTGGATCGTACGGAAACTACTTTGGAAGGCTCCGCGGGGGAGGGATAAAAATCAGGGGATTGGCAGCCAGAAGAAGAAACACTCCCCCGTACATCAGGAGAATGCAGCAGGAGATGATCTCCCTGATGGGATCCGTTCCCGATATCGGGGATCTGGATCAGATCAGGCCTGAGATCCGGCAGATCTATCACCGCTACCGGAGCGGGATCGAATCCGCCCCGATCCGCGACCTGGTGATCACCCGGAGGATCGGAAGGG
The DNA here is from genome assembly GCA_964610235.1 of uncultured Methanospirillum sp. Classification (GTDB taxonomy): domain Archaea; phylum Halobacteriota; class Methanomicrobia; order Methanomicrobiales; family Methanospirillaceae; genus Methanospirillum. The sequence continues at coordinate 2,508 of CAZSVH010000132.1, forward strand.
AGTCATACCAGAACCGTTGCCTCGCCCAGGCGGTGATCGACACATACCGGACCCATGGAGTTGATCTGGTTCCCGGTATGGACGCGACATACATTGTCAGGGATGAGAAGAGGACCTGCGTGGATCCCGCCTTCGACCCCAAAACGGCAGATATTTCGTATTACAGGAAACTGACTGACCGGGCATGGGAGGAGGTGGACTTCGCATTCAGACAGGTGTCACCCTGACGAAGAGACGGGGAGGGATCATGCTGCCGGTGCCTGCGGGCACTCGGTCAGAATGACGCAGAAGAAGTACACGGCACCCCCGTCACCGACCGTAACGGTCGACTTCTCAGCCTGGCACCATACCGGTACAGTCCCGGTCCCGGGAATCCGGATGTTCTGCATCTCATGGCCACCTCTTCTGCGCAGTTCCTCGTCTCCGGAAGTAAAAACAGTACAGATGTCAGGAGGCATCACCTCCCGGAGGTGCTCACCTGATATCCGGTCCTTGTGGCAGCTGAAGAGGGAACAGAAGACATCATTCGCCAGAAAGAATCGTCCATCCTCACCATAGCAGCAGATAGGGTGGGGAAACTGATCCACCACGGTACGCATGATGGTCCACTGGAGTTCCTGCTCCTCCTCCCTGCGTCGCCACCCGGTCATATCAGTCACCAGAATATAGTGCCTGCATTTCTCCCCGTACTGGTTTGCTGACATCCTGACATTCAGGTATCGTGACTCACCGTCCTTGCGGACGGCCCAGAACCTGATATCCTGGATGGTGGACAGGTGTGTCTGGACTGCGTCGAACTTCTGTCTGAACCGAAGCCGCTCCTTCTCCTCAGCCAGGCAGACTGGATCGATGGCCTTCAGTTCCTCACGCGAATACCCGGTGATCTCCACCGCCCGGTCATTGATGAAGAGGAACTCACCATCTTCTTTGACCAAAAGCCCGTCTGTCATGTTGGCGATCATATCACTGAAGAACTCACGGCTCTTGATGATCTCATCCTTGGCGCGTTCCGCTTCAGAGATATCCTCCATAAGGATGGTGGTTCCGGCTGACCCGTCATCAAAGACAGTGGGGACGATCCTCAGGTGAAAGAACCGTTTCGGAGAGGATCCGAGTTCCAGCTTCTCAACATCGGCATTCTTCTCGATCTGTCCGGAGATGACCCCGAGTAACTCAAGTACTGCGGGATCCGGGGCCGGAAGGTGCCGGACCTCCTGGAGCACAACCCTCTCCTGATCAAGGCCGACCAGGGCCAGGAATGGCTCATTGATCTGGATCACCCGCTGCTGCTGATCAACCACCATCACCAGGTCGGTTGAGTAACTGAGCAAGGCAGACAAGGGAACCCGGGAGGAGAGGGTGAAGACCTTGGCCATGCCAAAGGTTCGCAGATCCACATGACCTGATGCATGGAGGATATCCAGATATCTCCCGACTGAATGTTTGTTTTTCCCCAGTTTCGCGGCAATATCAGTGATGCTCATCCCCTGGGGGTGAGTCCTCAGGAGGTCCTTCACCCGGGAGAGTTCGTCCGCGATACGGTTCATGTATAAGAGTCGGGAGGTGAGCAGATATAAGTTACCAGTAGAGGCAACATACATGTGATTCACATAGTTGATCACATATGTGCTTCAAGCATATGTTACAAATAACAGATACCGATATATACCATCATGCCGACCTTAGTCTGCCAGCGAGCCTGACACCCGGACCTCCCGATACAGCGATGACCTCCGCGATGAGGAATACCCTGTAGATACCGCCCCCGATATGGGAGAAAGGAGCAGGAGAGCCGTTTTGTGATGGCATTATTACCCCGAAGAACAAATCTGAAGAGAGAAGAGAGATGAACGCCGTACCAGACTGCCGGAGAGAAATCAGCGTTCAGAACCGGGCCTTCTGCCCCTGCCGGGGAGAATGGAGCCACGGGTTCAGTGCTGCAGTGAACGGCCGGGAGCATCTGATTCACGGACGCATCAATCACCCCATCCTGATTTGGATAACCCCAGAGAGAAGACCAGCATTATATCCAGTACGATGAAAAATACCATCTTCATCCTGGTGATAAGCCTGACATTCGCAGCACTTATCGCCTCCCCCGCCCTTGCAGGAACGAAGTACATGTCAGGATCACCGAACCTGACCGCATCAATCGCAGGAAGCAATGAGTTCACCCCGGGAACCAGTACCACCATGAACCTGCTGATCCAGAATACCGGCCTGAATACCATCAAGATGGTCCAGTCCGGAATCGTGGACAGGGATGATCTCCCCAGCACAGCCAAGATGGTAACCGTTTCACTCGCCTCCGGTGATGCACCGGTTCTGATCCGATCCGATCCCCAGATGATCGGGGATATCAAGGCATCCGAGAACAGCCAGGTTCCCCTTGAGATCAGGGTGAAGGATAATGCACAGGCAGGAACCTACCTCCTGCCCCTCACACTCGAGTATACCTATCTGGCAGATGCCGATCAGCAGGGAACAGACAGTCTGACCTATCGGTATGTCAAAAAGGAGATCGGCATCTCCCTTCCATTCGTTGTTAAGTCAGCGATAAACCTTGATGTCGTCTCAGTCACCCCTGAAAACATTAATGCCGGCGGGTCCGGGTTTGTG
>CAZSVH010000133.1:0-4964 GCA_964610235.1 uncultured Methanospirillum sp.
CCGCCGATGGCAAAACCCTTGCCGATGGCTGCAGTCGTGTTCCCGACAGAGTCAAGGGTATCGGTGATGGTACGGATCTCCTTGGGCTGGTGGCTCATCTCGGCGATACCCCCGGCATTATCTGCGATCGGGCCGTATGCATCGACCGAGAGGGTGATACCAAGGGTGGCGAGCATCCCGACACCGGCAAGGGCGACTCCGTAGATCCCACCGAACTGTGCCGCGATGAGGATGGCTGCACCGATGATCAGCACCGGGATGAAGGTGGACTCCATACCGACGGCGAGACCGGCGATGATATCGGTTGCTGCCCCGGTCTCTGCGGACTTGACGATCGACTGGGTCGGTTTGTGGTCATAGGAGGTGTAGTACTCGGTGACGAGCCCGATGAGGAACCCTCCCACCAGACCGGCGATGGTTGCGATGAATATCCCGATATTGCCGGGAGCGAGCATCTCAACCAGGAAGTAGACAGCAATGACGGTCAGGATGAGACTGCCGAAGGTTCCGGAGTTGAATGCCTTGTGGATGGCACCTGCCTCGTTCCGGTTCGTCCGGACGAGGACGGATCCGACGACCGATGCGATGATCCCAAGGCCGGCTATCATCATCGGCAGCATGATCAGGTTGATTGCCGGGACGCCGGGGAACTGGCTTGCCATTGCAGCAGTTGCTCCAATGAGCATCGTGGCGATGACGGCACCGACATAGGATTCATACAGGTCAGCACCCATACCGGCGATGTCCCCGACATTATCCCCGACATTGTCAGCGATGACCGCCGGGTTACGGGGATCATCCTCGGGGATACCTGCCTCAACCTTGCCGACGAGGTCTGCACCAACGTCAGCCGCCTTGGTGAAGATACCTCCCCCGACACGGGCGAAGAGGGCGATCGATGAGGCACCAAGGGAGAATCCGGAGAGGATGTTGATGGTTGCCTCATCGGTTGCCCCGGTGATTCCGGTCATCAGGAAGTACATCCCGGAGAGCCCGAGCATACCCAGACCGACCACGGTGAGTCCCATGACCATCCCTGAGGAGAATGAGACCCTGAATGCGGATGCCATTCCGTTCCGGGCGGCATACGTCGTCCGGACATTCGCCTTGGTCGCGGAGAACATCCCGATGAACCCGGCCAGTGCCGAGAGGGCTGCTCCGACCACGTAACAGACCGCGGTGAGCGGATTGATCGCGACAGCCAGGATTATGGCGAGGACGATGACGAAGACTGCGATGGCAGTGTACTGCCGCTTCAGGTAGGTCATCGCTCCCAGGTGGATCGCTGCGGCGATCTTCTGCATCACTGCGTCACCCGGTGACTCCTTGTTCATCCGGGCGTAGCAGACACCTGCGTAGAGCAGGCCGACTAGAGCACAAATCGGTACTATAAATAACAGATCCATACGCATCTCCTAAAGTGGGGGAAATGAAACGGTGATCTGAGATCATTAGTCAATCAGACCATAATAATGATGCGAAATCAATCCTGATCCCGGGTTGGAGGCCGGAAGAGGGGATCCCTGCCCGCCCCCTTCTCAGGGCCGGAAATCCTTTCATTCTCCATCCAGATACTCAGTACCAATGGTCTTCCGGACACACGCTTCTGCTCTCCTCCTCCTCTTCCTCTCCGCCTGCCTCCTCATACCGCCAGGGAACGCTGCAGATGAGCCGGTTCTGCTCCCCTCCCCTGACGGGGATGAGGCTCTCCTCTCCCTTCCCGGGTATGATGCGATCCTCGCGTCTGATCCCGGCAACCTGACGGCGTTCACCGGGAAGATGCGTCTCCTTGCTTCCCGTGGAGAGTGGGAGGAGGTGGCCGGCCGGATCTCCGGAACGGAGGGGTTCCTTGATGAGAACCCGGATGGGGCAGCACTCATGGCAGAGGCGTATGCAGAGACCGGACGGTATGAGGATGCGATCCGGATCCTGGATGAGCATCCTGAGATCGCGAATCTGACCGTGACCCGGATCCGGGCTGCCTCCCTTCTGGGTCTGGGAAGACCCCGGGATGCGGCCGCACTCCTGGTTCCGGTCGCTGATGACCCGGCCGCCGACCCCCGTCTCTCCCTCCTGACGGGCCGGGCTCTCTCTGCAGGCGGGAACAACACTGCAGCCATTCCGTACCTGGAGGCAGCATATGCCTCCCTCTCCTCTGATCCTGTAGCGGCCGTCTCGCTCGGTTCTGCCCTCTCGGCTGAGGGTCTGTCCGAAGAGGCTCTGGTTCTTGCCCGGGAGGCGGTACGCCGCAATCCGGCGGATGCCGACAGCTGGGTGATGGTCGCCTACCTCGCCAACCGGGTGGAGTCATATGACGAGGCACTCGATGCCCTTGACGAGGCGATCACCCGGAGGTCCGGTGATCCCGGCCTCCTGAACGCACGGGCATACACCCTGTACCTCGCCGGCCGGCACGAGGAGGGCAGGAAGGTCATCGAAGAGGCGCTCATGAGCAATCCGTCAGATCCGGCTGCCCTGGACACCATGGGGGTGATCCTCCTGGCTGACGGGGATCCCGGGGCTGCCCTGCATTATCTTGAGCAGGCTGCCCGGGGACTCTCTCATAATCCTGAGGTGCTGGCACACCTGGGTGATGCCTACCGGCTGACAGGAAGGGAACGGGAGGCGCAGGATCTCTACCAGCGGGCACTCCTGCTTGATAGCACCTCAGGGAGGGCCTGGCTGGGGTACAGCGGGATCCTGATCAGCCTCGGAAGGTATCCTGAAGCCGCCGCGGCGATAGCCGAGGCGTACCGGTACTATCCGGGTGATCCGGATCTGGTCGCGAGCGAGCGTGAGGTGGATGCCGTGCTGATCGACTGGTACCTGAAGGGGCAGAACGGAACCGGAGACCACCCCTGATCAGCCCTTCTTCGGTTCAGGCATCTTCTGGAGGAAGTCATAGACCTCGGGCTGAAGGGTCGTGAGGTCCAGGACGATCGCCTGGGCCGGGGTTGGCTGGATGTTCATCTGTTTCTGGAAGGCTGTCTGGCTCTGCCAGGTCCCGGCATTCACCGCCAGGACCCCGCGGTACCGGGTGATCCCGGTGATATGGACATGGCCGCAGTGGATGACCTCAGGGATAGGATCGATGATGAGCCGGTCCACGGTATCCGCCGCGATAGGGGTCCTCTTTCCGTAACAGGGGGCAAGATGCCTCCGCTTCAGCATCTCGGGGATGACCTCGTGTGCCTTCTCATAACTTGCGCCCGGGATGACCCCGATCAGGTCATCAAAGGACCTCCCGTGGTACATCAGGATCCTGACCCCCTGCAGGTTCACCATCGCCGGGTTCTCGACCAGAATGCAGTTTTCGGGGAAGGATGCGGTGAACTTCTCAGGGATGACGGGCTGTGGCTCAGCCCCCCTGACCACGTCGTGGTTTCCTGGTGCAAGGACGATCTTCAGGTGGGGAGGAAGGGCCGCAAGCATCCTTCCCAGTGCCTCGTACTGCCCGTAGATATTGGGGATCGTCAGTTCACGATCCTGACCCGGGTAGATACCGATCCCGTCCACCAGGTCGCCGGCGACGAGGAGGTACGAGATATCACTGAGGGCGAGCCACCCGGCAAACCGCCCCCATGCCTCCTCCAGGAAGGTGTCTGAACCGACATGGATATCTGAGATGAGGACGGCGTACCCGGGCCTCTCACTCAGGTACGGGGAGTAGGTGAACGGGACATCAGGCCTGAAGAGCTGCTCGGCAAACATGAGGTTCCCCTCCTGGGAGAGCGTCCCCCGCACCCCGATCACCTCGTCAGGTACGATCTTTTCAGCCTCGTCAAAGTCGTCCCGGTCCTTGTTGAAGAGGATGCTTATCGTACCGGTGGGATCCTCGATCTCGACCAGCCGGTGCCCCTTCGTGGTGCTCCTCACCTCGACCACCATCCCGGTGATCGCAAACTCCTCTGACCGGTACCGGGAGTTGCGTTTCAGCGCTTCAATCGGGATCGGGCTGCACCGCCCCCTGACCATGCCGGAGAGGCGGGTGTACCGGTCATGGAAGTACGAGACATAGTCCTCCACCCGGCCGGCCGGCCTGCTCGACCCTTTCCTCCCGGCGACCACCTCCAGCTCCGGGTCCCCGAGGAACCGGACCCCGTCACGGGCGGGTCTCGCCCCGGGCAGATGTCTCCCTGATACGACGAGGCAGTCACGGGGGAGTGAGGCGAGGATCTGATCGATGAGTCCTGCGTCATTCTGTTCCCTGATGTACCTGACCACATCAGGGTGAACCTGGACCCGGCACTCGAGAAACCGTTCCACTATTATTGCGGCAGAGATCAGGTGCCCCCCTCCTCTCTGCTTCTCCTTCCAGCCCCCGGCCCCTGGCAGCAGGGCGGAATGCAGGGTCTCACGATGCGTATCTGGTTGGATGTGCAAGGAGATCAAGATAACCCGCCGTCACCCGGACGGGGTTCCCTGAGGCTCATCCAGGGGGGTGGCCGGAGCAGGATGCCCCCCCTCCTTCACTCTTAAATACCTCTCAATAGGAACCTGTATACTTGCATTATGGCATCCACGTCCGGCAAAGGGCCGTTTTCTGAGAAAATAAAAAAATTCTGGCAGAGTGAGGAGCAGATACCCTCGGCGGTCAGGGAGATCGTATCGGTTCTGGTCACGGTCGGGATCATTGTGGCCATCCTCTATCTGGTATGCGGAACCTGGCCGGCGATCGTCACCATCGAGTCCGAGAGCATGGTTCCCAATATGAATGTCGGCGATCTCGTCCTCGTGATGGCGGCAGACCGGCTCGGACCACTCCAGAGTATGGCAGAAGGGAATGAATCCGGGTACATGAAGTTCGGGATGCCGGGAGACGTCATCATCTACCGTCCGAACGGGAACACCGATCTCCACCCGATCATCCACCGGGCACTCTACCGGGTCGATGCCGGACTGACCCCCATCATCTTCAGGGAGATGAACACCTCCACCGGGATGGCTGAGACGAAACAGTACAT